>JASHNZ010000104.1 GCA_030041355.1 Nitrososphaerales archaeon | reverse complement strand
ACGTTGGGTCTCCAGGGCTCCAAGGCTGGGCATCCCTACATTGCCGAGGTTCACCTGGGGGCCGATGTGAATTATCAATTCGGTTTGCTGCACCTCTTGAGGAGCTTCAAACATCAATTTTGAAGAGCCGTTAATTTCTTCCAACCTTTCGACCCAGTCCCACTTGATTCCTCCCAAATCATCATAAATTCCCACGCCCCGACCACTCTCTCTGCCCTCAATGATGACCATGTCTGGCTCAAACTCGAATGACTCTTCGATCCTAGCTATCGTTTCTTCGAGACTGAGTTGGTTTCTGGGGTTTTTTCGTCCGACCTCCACGTGCAAGCTCAGGTTGTTTTCATGAGCAAATTCTGCGATCTTCTTTTTTACAGGATAGGGCACCTCAAACACGCCTTCGCTCAGTTCAATGGTGTCAAATCCTACCGAGATAAGCTTCCTGAGAGCTACGGCCTCTTTTCCCTTGGAAATACAGTACTCGAGAAGAGTCCCGCCATTTGACACATGGAGCTGATTAATTTTATACATGCTTACGCGCTGCTTGAGAGCATTCTGATCCAGCAGGAAAGGAAGCCCCCAGCCTATCTTCACAACATCGGCATAGTATGCTAGCAATTTCATAAGCTCCGAATTGCCATAACCTAGACGATCCAGCACCATGGTGACCCCGCTTAAGCGGGGCTTGGGCCTTGCCGTTCTTACAACTTCGCTCAGAAAGTTTTCCATTAATCTGATCGCTTTGGAAGTTTGACCGGATTATGCTCAATATATACATACAGTTGGCTCGAATAGACGATAAATATTCTTAGAGCTCACAGATTCATACACATTTCAGAGCTATTATATTCCCTCTTCGAAAAGACAAGGCCGTAATACCCATGCCTAAGCCTCCAAGCGAAACCCGACCAGAAATGCCGCAAAAGGGGAAAAAGAAGTCCCCTGAAAACAATGATTGCGCGTTTCAAAAAATCCTGGAGTCAGAACAAATTCCAATTACGTGGTGCATGGCAGTCGAATTTACTTGATTTGTATAAGATCAGTATCCAACAGCTGAACTACGTAGCAAGCCCCTGAATACCTCCAAGCAGATATCTGGGCAATAGAATACTTGAAAAATCGATTCTTTATCGCTCAGCCCTTTCTTCTCTGACAAGATACGCGTTCCTTCTGCCCATCTCTCAGTAAAGATAATTTTTCATTTGGCACTTACGTGGACTGAAAGGACGTAAATCCTAATAGTTCAACGAGAGCACAAAGGTCAATTTCACTTAAGTATGAAAGAAAATAGGTCTTAACGCCATACAATGACTGAGGCCTCGCAAAAGTCTACGATCAGCAAGGGCACATATCATCTTTTTGTGGGAAACCTTGTCTCCACAATTATCCTTGCAATTGCAGCAATAATTGTTGGAAGACTTCTCGGTCCCAATAGCTTCGGTCTGTACTCTATTGCTCTAATAGTTCCTTCGTATGTCTATCTTGTTTTGAGGCTTGGGGCCACCTCAACAATAACACGGTATGCGGCAAAATACCTATCAGAAGGAAACGAGAAGAAAGCGATATCATTCAGCTATACTATTTCAATTCTTCATTTTGCTGTGGGTCTGTTTGCGGTAGGTTTGCTTGTTCCTTTCACAAGCGTAATTTCGACAGATCTTTTGCATAGGCCAGAACTTTCTAGTGGTATCATTATCCCAATAGCTCTCCTCTCCGTTGTAGGACAGATCCTGTTCCAAAACGGTACCTCGGCTTTCGTAGGATTGCACTCATTTGATAAAGCAGCGATTTTTCAAGTTATTCAAGCAAGCTCAAAGCTAGCCCTGTCCGTTTTTCTTGTTCTGATCGGTTATTCCGTGCTTGGTGCCGTCGCTGGTTATTCTTTTGGTTTCATAGCTGCTGGAGCAATTTCTCTTGCTCTGCTGATTTTCATGAACAAGAGCGCGATCCCAAAAAGCATCAGGCAGGATGTAGCAATGAGCGCAGATTACGCTTGGCCCATATTCTTCTCGATACTGTTGGGTGGCGTAGTCGTGCCTATTCAAAATACAATTCTTGCTTACACCGTTTCAAACACGGAAATCGGTTGGTATAGCCAAGCCCAAAACATATCCGCCTTTATTGTCCTCTTTACTTATCCGGTATCTACAGCGTTACTCCCGCTGTTCAGCAAAACTGTACTAGGAGGAACTAAAGAGTTAGCAAGCGCTTACAGACTCTCGGTAAAATACACGGCTTTCTTTGTTACTCCAGTCGCGATGCTCGTGATGTCGTTCTCGATACCTCTCACTGTCGCACTGTTAGGTCGCGCATACGAATACGCGGGAAACTATCTCTTGCTATTGTCAATAGTATATTTGCTCGCGGGTATAGGCAACCTTTCTTGGAGTGCATTTTTATATGGAGTCGGGGAAACACGCAGGGCATTTTTCGCCACTGCAGTTGGCTCAGCAGTTTCAATAATGGTCTCAGTATTGTTGGTTTTCCATACTGGCGTCTATGGAATAATAGTCGGAACAATTCTTGGTGGTTTGGTCTCTCTGGCTCTAGGAGCCAGGTATGTGTCCCAGGTGCTCGGAGCAAAGCTGCAAACGTCATCTGTGTGGCGAATCTATCTTTCTTCGGGACTGAGCGCTCTCATAGTTTATCCAGTTTCATTACTCATTTCCAACCCATTCTTTGCTGTTGTCGTAATAGGCGCAGTCTTTCTTCTCATTCTCATTCCAATCATGTCTTGGACTAATGCACTTACGAGGGATGATGTGGAGTCGTTACGTGATCAATTCAAAGAAGTAAAACTAGTCGGATATCTATTGAATTTTTTGACTCGATATCTCACTCTTTTTAAGAAAAAATAAAAAATGAACTTCCAGCTAATTGGTGAAGGAGGCAGAAGAAGTAGGCTCACGGCAAAAACTGTTGGCCGCAAGTTCCTAAAAAGTGTCAAATCCTGTAAGAAGCAAAGACGCCCATGCAAAAGCACCTGTTGGAGAGAAGCCCGACAAAACTCCTGACAAACTAGCTTTTGAGCTTAGTGGCTCAAAAGCAATCTGTAAAGCATGAAATAGACGGTTCTTGCACAATAACTTCATTGAATCGCCACACGGGGGGGGTAAGAACGACTCTGTGAAAACGATAAAGGCAGCAGCCCTAGGAGAGGTCAATTTTACTTGTTCGCCATTTTCTTTCTTCCGAAAAAATCAGGATTTCTTTGACGTAATCGACTCCGCGTTTGATTCAGTCTCTAGCCGTAATTCGCATCTCTTTGGATTGGAGTCTCTCAGTTCTTCACGTTCCAATCTCTTTTTGGAGCATGCTTATTTCTATCTCTCGCTGATTAGGAGGAATATCAGGCGATTTCTCACTGAGAAAAGGAGCCTTTTTGAAACTCCTTTGAAATTTGGTTTGTTATACAACAATATTCCGATAGGAGCTGCAATAGCTATGCGAACCGGTCGACGAACATGGCTCATCGAGACGCTAGCAATTAAGAATGAATATCAGAATAAGGGACTTGGAAAGATTCTAGTATCCGAAGTGGTAAACAACTTGAAGGACAGACTCGCAGATTCGATCATAATTTCTGTTAATGCATCAAATATTCCTGCAGTTCGTCTGTATCAATCTCTCGGCTTTAAAGAACAAGAAGCCAGGCTTTTCTTGAAACTCTCTTGCTCAGGATCAACAGCAGAAAAATAGCTTGAATCTATTATCGGTTGATCAGTTATATTCTGCCACATCGGGATGCTGGGCTTTATCCAGCAGGCTCGAAAAATTGAGTCCGTATCTTACTCCTTCCATCCGTCACCCATTTGATGCATGGAAAAAGGAGCTCTTAACAACAACTCGAGTTAAGTTATACCAGTATCTTAGACTACCCTTAGACGATTTTGATGCCTTTATGGAAGGTACCGGAACCTCCAAGATTCTTGCGCCTAACTTTGCAGACTTTATAACGGCCTCTAATGCCCCATATTGATTTTCTTTTAGCGTTGGCAATAATTCGGTAAGTAATCTGGCGCTATACGCTCTGTATCCGCTGGTACAGTCGGAAAGTTTCAGGTGAGTCAGAAGCCTGATTAGTACATTAAAGGTTCGAATTCCTACGTATCTGTGAATCGGCATTTCTGGCCTAGTGCCGTTCATAAACCTTGATCCGATTACAAAGTCAGCCCTTTTTTCTTTTACTGGTCGTAACAAATCAGGGACATAAGCTGGATCATTCTGCCCGTCAGAATCAATTGCGATTATTGCTTCGGTACCACTTGATAGGGCCCTGTAGAAGCCAGTCCTTAAAGCAGCCCACTGACCCAGATTCCTTTCGTGTGAGATAACAGTAACTCCATAAAGACTGGCAAGAGTAGCGGTATCGTCCTTAGATCCATCATCGACAACTATTATGGTTGATTTCAATTCCAAATGTTCCAAATATTCGATCAGAGGAGTAATCGTCCTAGCTTCGTTGTGAGCTGGAATCACTATTCCAACCTGAAGAGTTGCCTTTTCGCTTGTCTTCGTTATTTCTTGCGTTTTTAGATCTGACCTTCCCTAAGAGTCTACAAGATAGACAATCGTTTGTTTTCCGGCTGCCTTATGAAAAAGTCGATCTTGAAGTAAGAATTCTGATTGCATTTAAATTCCTTGGCTTGGGTTTCATTTTGAAAGGTGTTCGCATTCGTATTCCATCGGTTACCGTAAGAGCCCCAGAAGTTGATGATAGTCAGTTTGTCCTAAGTGAAGATTTGGTCACTTCAACGACCAAGTCTTCTCGTCAATATATATAAAAACTCTTCAAAGGAATTGGATTCCACTTGTAACCTGTGTTGACCGACCGATACTCTCCTTTCTTTGAGTTTCTTTCGTGCTGATGTCGTGTTAGCTGAGTCTAATTTTGTGAAAAGCAAGAATAATGAAATTTCTGTTCGTAAACAAGATCTCTCCGTTTTCAGCCGGCGGCGCAGAACGATATCTAAGGAATCTAGCGGAAACGCTAGCTCAACTGGGCCATGAGGTTTTTGTTGTATGCGGCGACGATGAAAGCGATATAGATCACGAAAATATTAGCGGTATGCATTTGTTTTATGTTAAGAGCTCGCCACGACTTCTTTCGAGATCCGGTATTTCGTACCACTTGCGTAGATCTTTATTCTTTATTTTTTCCTTTGCAGAGATATACAGAGTTGCGAAACGGTATGATGTTGACATCCTAATAGATAACGGATCACCGATTCCAAGCCTATCTTATCTCGTTGCTAAAATGCTTCGCAAGAGATGCTACTTGGTGGTACACGAATTCCTTGGTCTCGAATGGTTTGGAAATTATAATGCAATAATTGCGACAATTGGATTCTTTACGCAATTCTTTACTTATCTCAGATTTGATAGAATTATTGCAGTCAGCAGATTTACAAGATATCGTCTTATTGGATTTGGAATAGTTCCTGATAAAATTGTAGTGGTTCCCAACATGATAGACGTAAAGCAATACAAGCAATGCCCAGTTAGAGATCCCAATTCTATACTTACAATAGGAAGGTTGAGCAAATACAAGAATCAAATATATCTTTGTCAAGCCATGAAAAGTGTTCTACAGCATATCCCTTCCGCGAAGCTGTATATTGTTGGAAATGGGACGGAGCTCGGAAAAATCAGACGGTATATCTCGCAAAATGGTCTGACAGCATCTATTAGTGTCTTCACGAATGTCCGCGAAAGCGAGAAAATCAATTTGCTAAGCAGATGTGAATTGTTCGTCAACTACTCGAACAAAGAGGGTTTCGGTATAACGTTATTGGAGGCAATGGCCTCGGGCTTGCCCATAATCGCCACAGACATACCTCCATTTCGCGAAGTAATCGCCGATGGAAAAAATGGGTTTCTTGTTCGGAGTCAAGATCCGCAATTGCTAGCGGAAAAAATAGTATTCATGCTAAGAGACCGGGACCTCGCGAATGTGTTTAGCACAAATAATCTCGCTTCTGTGAATAATTGGGATCTGGACGGAAGGACCCGTATCGAAAAGTATGTGCTCGCATAAGTGAGTCTTGTGCCAAACCTCATTATACCAATCGTCTTTTTAATTGCGTTCTATCTTCCAGGAAATTTCACTCGGAAGCTAATATTGAAAACTGCGACTCTCGATATAGTGCAGTCGATAGTAATTGACATTGGACTTGGGATCTCGGTACTTACGATACTAGGGTTAGTGCTAAATTATAGCTTAGGCATTGATTATTTTAGTGTAATCACAAGCTATGTAATCTTCACTGGGTTCGTCTTCCTTCTGAATCAAAGAAAAAGAAACCATCAATCCTTCAAGCCAAAGATTAAACTCCAGACGACTATTTCAAGGCAATTAGTGCTTTTCTGGCTCCTCGTAATTTCTGCGATTGTTGTTATCATTGGTGTAAAATACATCTTGTTGTCAAATTATGTTTCGCTACCGGGAGATGATCAATACTTCTACATGGTGATCACCAACGCGATAATCAACCAGCATAGTCTCCACGTAAACTATCAAC
The DNA here is from genome assembly GCA_030041355.1 of Nitrososphaerales archaeon. GTDB lineage: Archaea > Thermoproteota > Nitrososphaeria > Nitrososphaerales > CADDZS01 > JASHOD01. Next base: position 6,304 of record JASHNZ010000104.1, on the reverse strand, counting down.
AGGTTACATTGGATGGTGTGGGTTTTCCGATAATATCATCGATGTTTCTTGTGGTTTTCGCCACCGGTAATTTGCCCTTTTACACTACAGTTCCACTAGTTTTTGTTGCATTGACATCTTTTTCCGCTTATGTCTTTATTCGGGATGCTATTGGTCCTGTAGAAGGGATCCTGTCTGCCATCCTATACGGTGCGGTTGCTTTACCGACATACGATACATTGGGGGATGGAACTTACACCATCTTCTTGGCCGAGTTCTTTCTTATCTTAGGTTATTATTTTCTTGTTCGGACTTTCAAGCAAAGGAGTTTCAGTAATGCAGCAGTAGCAGGTCTACTTCTGATGCAAGTCCTAATCTTTAATGCAATCGTTTCGATTATAATGGTCTCAACTCTTCCAATTTTTTTGTTTGGTTTCTTGATCACAGATAGTATCAGAAACAGGAAGCTGACCGTATCTTATTTGAAACTAAAACTAGTCCTAATCGTCTTTGTGATTATTGTATCGACAGCAATTCTGTTGGTGCTGTTTTCCTTCTTGGATCAGTATGCGCACTCTATCCTAAGTGTAGTGCTCGGAAAGTCGGGTATATCTTCTTCGATAGGCGCACCCAGTGTTCCTTTGTCCCTTGGAGAGTATCCCAGCTATTTGGGATACGCATTTACCATGTTAACGGCTCTTGGGGTCATAGCCGCGGTCTTGAGTCTAGTGGGACGTGCGAGTTCTCTTGAGAAATGGCCTGTTTTGGTAATATTGATCTGGGCAGTCGTATGTTTCGGGCTTTCCATAACTTCTCTTTCAGTCTCTCCTGACAGATTTACTCGAGAATTAGATGTTCCTCTATCATTGAGCGGCGCTTACTTATTCTACTACTTGAGGAGGATGATCATCTTCTGAGGCGATACCTGCAATCACAGAAGCTGTTTGCGAAAATCGCGGTATGCGTGATCATATTGACGCTGTTGATTCTATTAGTCGGTGTCCAAATCAGTAGTTACTCAGAGAATCCCCATTTGGTTCGGATAGATAGCAGTATCTACGACGCGATGATATGGCTAAAAGATGAACCAAACGGCACAATTCTAGGCTCTCCATTTATCGATTATCCTGCTGCAGCCATCTCTGATAAGAGCCTTATTTCCCCTGGAGTTCAACCCATGGACGAAGTCAACCATCTAAGTGCGAATGATAAACTAACGGACTATAATTTTTGGCACGTTCTTACGAATCCAAACGACGGAAAAAGTCTAGAATTACTACAGTATTATAAGATCAAATATATTTTCTTGTTGAAAAATCCGCCCTATTACTGGAATTCCAGCTACCTTGTTACCGTTGACTATGAAGGCTTCCGCCAGAGTCCTTTCTACACTCAGGTTTTCAATAATAGTGAAGTCGGGGTCTTCATGATGTCTCCGCTTGGCCTCCAAATTGTATCATCATTGTCAAATTCGAGCGACACGCCCGCAACTTTAACCAACGCAATGCAAAACTGGACAATTGTAGAAGGCAAAGGATCCTTGCACTCGTATGCGTCAGAAGCATACGCGCAAATTCGTTATAATTCTAGCCAGCCTTACATTGGGATCCAGACTCGGAGCGAGTGGAACCTGTCGGAATCGTATGCGGTCTTATTCTCACTTCAAACCAACTTCACAATTATGACAGGTACGAGCATTCATACAACTTACCAATTGACACTATTCGATGGTTCGGGCGATTATATTTTCTGGAGATTTGACTATCCGCTTCCTAGCGTGCAGGAAACCTATATTTTATTGATTAATCATTTCACAGGCAATAGCCCCGAGCCATTAGATTTATCTCAGCCCCTTTTTCTTCGATTTCAATTCACAGATCCTAACAACCAAGGTGGAACTTACTACTTCCAGATAACTAATATGACTGCTCTGACTTTAGAATGAGCTTTTTAGGCGATGTTTTACGGACAGCATCTCAATCCTAACATTTCCATACGCTGCAAAACTAGGAACTGGAAAGGGTATAGACAGGTACTCAACAGAATTACTCCAACATCTTGACGAAATGAATGTTCATCCATTGGTATTGCAGGGAGATGTGGAACTGCCAAGTCAATTTAGATGGCCCTTGGCAACTCTAAATTTCAGCATAAGACGTTTGAGAAACGTCCATTGTGATGTTTATCATGCTCTAACTCCGGACGCCGGCCTATCTGCAATCATAGCCAGAAAGCATAAGTTAATTACTACCGTTCATGATGTATTAGTTTTCGAATCCGATACGGCTTTGTCTTCAGTTCATAAAGCCTATTCAAGAGCTACAATCATAGCTTCTTGTCGCTGGTCGAGTAAGGTTATCTGTACTTCGAATTACGCCAGGCAAAAATTATCATCGACTCTAAAAATCTCGCCAGAGAAGATTGAGGTAATCTACTATGGTGTAGACCATTCTATTTTTCAACCCTTAAAGAAAGAGGGTAAGGAAAAAGTTACGTTTCTTTTCATAGGGGGCGGAGATCGGTCTTCAAATAGCGAAACAGACTCGAGCGTTATCACGCTGAATGCATTTGCCAAAGTCATACAAGAATACCCAGATTCGGAGCTGGTGATAGGAGGAAGACCTTCAAGGTCGAGTTTCCTATGTTCCTTGTCTAGGAAGTTGGGAATAGAGAAGCAGGTTCGATTTGTGGGTTTTATTCCAGAAAACGAGCTTGCCAGTTATTACAACATGGCGGACGCATTCGTTTTCCCTTCGAGGCAGGGATTTGGCTTGATGTTGCTCGAGGCAATGGGGTGCGGTACTCCTGTAATAGCATTTGACTTATTCGACACTTCAGAATACGTAGGAAAAGGTGGCCTGTTGACAAATCCAAACAGCGTTACAGATCTACAAAGAGCCATGCTTATTCTAATTGATGATGTCAAGCTTAAAACGCGGTTGTCACAGTTGGCCTTTGAGACTGCGTCAAGGTTTTCCTGGAAAAGAATGACAGAAGAGCTGCTCAGTCTTTACAGAGCCGTCGATCCTGTATAGAATTACTCAGAGGTGTAGTTCTCAAGAGTCCGAAACTTGCAGAGGTTCATATAATCCAAATATTCGTTTTTGTTTCTGTTCGAAACAAAAATGACAGATCGAATAAAACCCACCAATGGAGGGAAAATTCTCTGCAAAGACACATTCATCAAAACCTATTTTGCTGAGCTGTTAAACTCTTCTTCCACTTCTGAGAGCTCAATCGTCCTCCTTATCGCGGCAGGCATAGACCAATTGAAGGTAATCTTCGAGGCCATCCCTGAGCTTGATGGAAGGTTCATAGCCTAGTTCGTTTTTTATGCGGGCAATATCTGCCCAGCTTTGTCTCACATCGCCTGGCCGTGCTTCCTTATAGTCAACTTCTATAGAATTGCGATGAATCAATATCTCGGCTTCGAGGGAAATAAGATCCAAAACCATCGTTTGTTCGCCAGTTCCAACATTCAGAGCTTGTCCTACGACTTTCCTGCAGGTCGCAGCGAGAATATTGGCTTGCACAATATCTTTAACATTCACAAAATCACGGCTTTGTTTACCGTCCCCGTATACGATTGGTTTCTGGCCAGCGACAATTTTTTGCGCGATTGCGTTAATCACTCCACTATAGGCCTTGGAAGTTGAGCGGACGCCATAGATGTTAAAGTATCGAAGCGCGATAGTTTCAAGGCCCGAGTTTTTATGGAACTCTTTGCATAGTCTCTCGCCTTCTAGTTTAGCAAACCCGTAAGGAGAGATTGGAGCAGGCTTCGCAGATTCGGTTCTTGGAAGCAGTTCGGAGTTGCCGTAAATTGAGGCAGATGATGCGAAGATAAATCGTTTCACACCAGCATCTACGCTCGCCACGATCATATTTCTTGTTCCATTTATATTCACGTGATTTGTGGACTCTGGATAATTAATGCTTCGCTGAACATCCACAATTGCAGCTTCATGAAAAACCACTTCGACATTCTTTAGTGTACTCCGCACTAATTCTCTATCGTTAATATCACCCCGGACAATCTTCAGTCTTCCAGTCTTTTTACTATCTTCAAGATTTGATAGTTTTCCGCTCGAAAAATCATCCAAGACCGTTACTTCGAGACCCTCTCTCACAAGGAGGTCAACAATATGACTGCCTACAAAACCTGCTCCACCGGTTACTACAGCTGTAGAAAAGGAAAGAGACATTGGACAGACGCCAGGAATTACCAGTCTAGTCAGCAATATTTCTAATTTGGAGCCGTGATGCTCTTGCGCCCGAAGTCAATCGTCTGCGATCCATAACGGCTTCTGTAATCTTAATTCTCATGCGGAAAACTTTTGCGACGCCCAAATCACCTTGGAATCCTATTTAAGAATAATCCGAGGGAAATTGAAAGTGACGACACTCTCATTACATTTCTAAACAGCAATGGCGACCAATTAAGCTAAAGACGATTTGTGGTTTTACTGACACTTTGGTACCAAAGGAGGACACCTCTATGGACACATCGGTCTATTTTACTTCTTGGAAAATATATCTTTAGGCTACTGCACGATCTCTCTTAGCATAAGCAAAATTTTATGCGCAAATGCAGATTTCTCCTGAATACGCGCATCTTAGAGAGTCGCAATTTCAATAGGGTTCGACTCGCAGGCTTGAAATGATCAGGCCCCTCTCAGTCAAGAATTAGTAGAGATCCTGCGGGCCGAACCCCTTTCTACTTGTCGATATTGTGGGGGACATCGCTTGCATCGAGCTTTTTCTTCTCGCACGTTGGGTCTCATTGAATTCGTTGAAGAGGACTAGTCCTTACAGCGGCAGCTAAATTGAAAATTCCACACTTATGACATCATGCCTACATGTCAACAAATTCTATAAAGCGACCTCACAACATAAAGAGTAACACAGTACAGGCGGAGACGTTTTGGAGACATCCAATTTTGGATTCAAAAGAATGCTGGTTTTCTGGCCTTGGCGCATTTTTCTTGATCTTCGGGAAGATAGATCATGTCAACGAGTTGGCCGTTTCGGAATCTCTAGTTAAAGACAAAGGAAAAGCGATTCAAAAACCAACAGGCGATTTTTCTCGATTTTTCGGTTGTCGCAACCTCTCAGGGAATAAGCCCTAGGAAGGGAGAAGGAAATTTTTGTGGAGATTGCATATCAAATATCCAGGCCTTCTTGTAATCCTCTACGTTGTCGGTGCGGCCGTATCATATGTTTGGTATACAGTTGCCTACCCATTCATACTCACAGGCATGCCTGCAGGTTGGGATACGGGAGCATACTTGGCTTGGGCGCATGTCTTTTTGACCAAGGGCTTGCCGTATGTTCAGCAACCAACTTTCATACAATTCAGCGGGTTGAACCTTGCCCCCCTTCTCCTTCTATCTGCAATAATACGCATGGTTGGAAATGAGCTCAGTGCGTACATTTTCTTCCAAATAATCATCATCTCGTTGTATTTTCTTTCTGCTATTTTTCTTCTTAGAAAGATTTCATCTTCTTTGTCTTATCTGATGCTTAGCTTCTTTTTCCTCGTCTCAGGGTATGATTTGGCCCGAACGGCTCTGGATCTCTATGCCAATCTGTTCGTATTAGCATTCTTGCAGTTTGCTTTAGGGTCTCTAATTTCTCTAAGATCCAAATGGAGCAGAAGTATGGCACTCATCGGTTTTGTTTCAACTCTAATGTTATTCTATGCTGATATTGAAATCGGAGGCTTTGGCGTCGCTGTTATAGTTGTTGCGTTTCTCATTATGGAGACAGAAAATCTCTCAAAAAACCTCATTTTGGATCTTCGGAACACCTTCTCCCCCTTTTTGATAGCTTTTCTTATAGGAACAGCATCGTGGTTGCCATACCTCAAAGACTATCTTCCAATTTCCGCTGCCTTCAACCATCCACCAAACTCAAACAGCGTCGCCGCCGTGGTGGCAGGCTTTGGGGGAGTGTGGTTAATTCCGTTGTGGGTGACTGGATTCGGATTCATAATATTCAGTTGGAAATCAAAGAGAGAATTTGGTCGTGGTCTGAAAGTTATAGCCGGATGGGCCATCGTAGAACTTGCGTTTCTGATTTTCGCAATTTTCTGGGATACTAGCATCACGTATCGCATCGCTCTTATTTCTCCATATTACCTTGTATTTGGTCTAAACGGTTTTCTACTTTGGGAAGCCTACAATGCCATCGGAACTAATCTTCTAAGGAAGATTCTCGTTGCCTTCGTGATAGCCATAATTATTGGTAGTGTTGCGGCTGTGTCTATTCAAACAGGCGCGCAGCAAAGCACGAAAAATTACAATGGCAATATATTTTTCACGCA
>JASHNZ010000103.1 GCA_030041355.1 Nitrososphaerales archaeon | reverse complement strand
CAGTTCGTGCGTACCTATGTTGTTTCCAAGGCAACGTTTAGCTGAATGCTTTAATAATATCGTGGTTTCCTTCGCAAAATGAAAAGAGCAGATGGCTTCTTCGTCGAGACCCAATGTTAGGAAAAGTCTCTTCGTGATTGCCTCCGTAGTGACGGTCTGCGTTTTGTTCCTAGCTTCGTCCTCTAATAGCGCAGCGGGCCTTGGCACTTCACCCTCTAGCAACCTTGTTGTCAATTGCCAAACTCACGTCTGTGCTTACGTGGGATCATGTCAAGATTGTGAATCAATCTACGTAATTTACGGCACAAGAATTGTCAAGACGATTGATCTCAAAGTCCTGGTTAACCAGGATAACCAAGAGGCATGGGACTACTCTTCGGGCCTCGTAGTCGTGCCCAACGGGCCCTACATTATTCTAGTTAACGCGACCACAAACTCCGTCTTCAAAATTATCAAGAGCAAGTATCTTTCCTGTGCAGAGGGAGCCTTGTACAATCCTATAAGGAAAGAGGTGCTCCTTTCAAATACTTGCGGCAGCACATTGTCCGTGATCAATGCCACGACATGGAAGCTTGAGCCAATGAACATCAAAGTGGGAAATACGCCGCTATTTCTTGCTTACAACTCGGCGAACAGGGAAATTTACGTCTCCAACTTTAACTCCGACAGTTCGGGGGGTTTGTGTGGTAATAATGTAACAGCTATCAGCGCGTCCACGGACCAAGTGATCAAGACGATCACGGTCGCATTATCGTGTCCTGAAGGCATCGCCTTCAATCCAGCGAACAATGAGACCTACGTAGCCAGTGGCTCGTCAGACGCGGTCAGTGCGATAACGGTCCTCAACCTAAAGAACGAGATAATACAGACAATTCATATCAGGAATAAATTCGGGTTTACCCCTGGTTTGCTTAACTCCGGGAATGGAAAGGTCTTTGCCCACGGTGGGACAGAGGGATCGGTTTATTTGATCAGCTCGACAAACAAAGTCAGCAAAGTCAGTGGATTTTTTGGCTTGACGGGAGAAGGAGCATACGATCCATTCAACGGATATGAATACATGGAGGTCGCGACCGGGACGGGTAATTACATCCAGATACTGTCAGGAACAAGGATTCTCCCAATAAACATCTCCCTAACATTGGGGGCGCAAGCAATTATCACAACGGCTGGCTAGGATCGCTTGTTAAGCAAACTTTGAATGAGATTTTTCTCCGAGTCTAAAATATGATTTGTATGCGAGATGGGGCCAATTCATACAGAAAGAAATAGGGGAGCATTTAGTTCCTACTTGCGATTTGTTTATGCTTGCATTCTAGGTAGTTGCACATCCGAATACGTAGTTCCAGTCTGTACTGATCAAGAGGACGTAACCAGAGTTCACGACAAAGCGGTTTGATGACACTCGCGCAAGGAGCTGGAATCCGAGAAGGGAAGGATTGGCTAGAGCTTTTTGAAAGATGTGATTACTCGATCTTAAACAGGTAAATAGTCGAAATTCAGAAATACTTTGGCTCAATTTGAGAGATTATTTATCATGTCCGATAACGAATCTCGTATTTTCAGAAACAACGGAATTTCCTTTCTTAGCATTCCCTCCAACGACTTTGCCAAATCGGCAGATTTCTATCACGCTGTGTTCGGTTGGAAGGTGCAAGTGAAACCCAAGCATGCTAGTTTTGAGGATGGTACTGGGCACGTAATCGGACACTGGGAGCCAAAATTTTCGGCAGTAGGCGAGACAGGTATTGTTCCATTCATTTACGTCGATCATTTGAAAGAGGTGATTCAGAAGATTACTTTGAACGGTGGCAAAATCATAAGGCCTCCATATCCTGAGGGAGATCTCACAGTCGCGCTTTTTCAGGATCTAGCCGGGAACGTTCTCGGAATCTGGCAACGCGGTTCTGCGGATTAGATTCAAAGCGATCGCTAAAGTTAAACACTCAAAGATTCAACAAAACCCGTCTTTCAACCAGGTTTAAATAAGGCTCAAGACACAACAACCAGAATAAGTATCTCATAGGAAGAGAGATTATTGACAGAGCAAGAAATGAACTTTCAAAGCAGTACTTCGTTCTAGATGTTGACGGTAAGGTCTACTCTCTTTCCCAATTCAATCTGCGAGAAGCTAGTGCTAACTTTCGCATTCTTGTTGAAAAGGAAGCGCTAGGTCAAGAATCCAAAGGCCCTCTAGAGCAGCCTAGTTACATTAGGTCACTCAAGCGCTATGGCATAGATTGGGAAGAGATGTCAGATCGGGGACACATGCGTTATGGCCCGGAGGGCACGCTGATCTTTGACCTGATCTCTGATTACGCGAGCCAGGTTGTAAGATCGCTGGGCATTCCAGTGTACCAGGTCAGAGGGACCAACATGTTCAGTCTTGAAAACAAGGCCATCCAAGAACATGCTAATCTCTTCGGTCAGAGAATGTACAAAGTGGAAGTCGATGGCAAAAATTACGTGATGCGATATGCCGCGTGTTTTCAACAATTTGCTTTAGCAAAAGACTGGAAGATAAACTACCGTAATCTTCCATTTGGAGAATTCGAGATCGCGGACAGCTACAGGCTTGAGCAATCCGGCGAATTGACACTCGGCTTTCGCCTGAGGAGGCTCAACATGCCAGACCTTCACGTATTCTGCAAGGATACGGAGGAAGCCAAAGAAATATTCAGGCAGATTCATGACAGAATATACAGCGAAATTCAAAAAGCAGGCGAAGATTACTTTTCACTTTACAACCTCACATCAAGAGAGTTCTTTGAAAAGAACAAGTCTTTCTTCCTCGACTTGGTCGCGAGAGAAGCTAAGCCGGTATTACTTTGCTTCTATCCAGAAAACACGAGCTATTATTGGGTTCTCAATATCGAATATCACATAATCGACAAGAACGGTAGACCAAGAGAAATAGGAACGGTACAGATGGATACCGGTAATGCAAGACGCTTTGGGATTTCTTACACCGATAGAGATGGCAACAACAAGTTTCCTATAATTCTACATACCGCGATCATCGGAAGCATAGAACGATGGCTCTACACGTTATTCGATGAAGCACTCATCCATGATCCCCCGCTTCTTCCGACTTGGCTATGTCCAGTGCAAGTGAGATTTGCGCCTGTCAGTGAGAAATTCCTGGAAAAGGCGAGTGAACTCGCGAATGAAGTCAACTCTAGGAATCTGAGAGCTGATGTAGATGACAGGCCGTTCACCGTATCTAAGAAGATTCGGGAAGCGGAATCATCTTGGATACCTTACATTGTTCTAGTGGGCGAAAAGGAGTCTCGCTCTCAAATCTTGAGCGTGAGGATCAGACGCTCAAATCAAATTGTGTCAATGAACCTTTCAGAACTAATCAATCACGTTGCAAGCGAAACAACCGGTTATCCACAACGTTCACTAGGAATTCCAGTCTACGTGTCTCAGCGGCCAATTTTTTCAACTTGAATTTCGGATAGCAATAGTGGGACGGGAGAATAGCTAGGACCCCCTCATCTATATGTCCTCTCTCTCACGCAACGATTATATGATCTTGAATGAGACCGAGACTACATAAATGCATCAAGCAAATGTCGCTCCACTTTTGTTGCACGAAAGGAGTATCGGATCTGGAAGGAGAACTCTGAAGAAGCTAGACTTTGAAAGCGGGAAAGCAGAATAACTAACATAACAGTCACTTTCGCCAAACAACCAAACGAATTCCCATATCATATTCCTCCAGTTTCAATAGATGCCCATATTTTTTTCGCCATTGGCCATTTCTTAGTTCTAGAGCAAGCCTATTGAGCCCTTTGGTGCGTTCATATTCAGGAATCAGGGTTAAAATCGACACTGATTTCCAAACCACAGGGTCAAGCACTTCATTAGGGCGACGCCAATACGCTTCGGGGAACCCGTCAAGGCAATCCCAAGGAATCGGGACGGGAATAATTTCGACGGTTGCCTCAAACATACTTGCGTAGGCTTCTATCGCAATAGATAGCTTTAGAGCAAAATCTTTGCTTGCCGGTAAATAATCACACAATAGCCAAGAATTGGAAATCAGTTTTCTGTCCCATGTGAAAATAACTACTCTGTCTTTGACTACTCGTTTCAGTTCTTTGATGCCATGACTTTTGTCGCTCCAATGGTGAATCGTAGAAACTCCCATTGCGGCGTCGAAGGATTTGTCGGGAAAAGGAAGGAGTTCAGCAATTCCTCGCACGGTATAAGATAGATCAGTACGCTGTTTTAGCATAACAAGCGAAGGGTCTAAAGAAACTACCTGGCGATCTCGTGGCTCATATGAGCCGCTTCCTGCCCCAACATTCAAAATAGTTTCGCAGTTTCCTAGTGCCTTCATGATAGTGTTCTGAATTCGAGGATCAGTATGTCTGGTCTTCGAATAATTGGTGCCAATTTGATCGTATATCGGCAATTTTATACGGTCAAGCATTTGTCACAAGCTCACATTCAAAGAATGTCTACATATATTCGTAATCCTGTTGACTATATTCGGAATCCATAAATAAAAACATGCAATTTGTCCATATGTACGTTGACTATGTCAAACTATCCTAAACTCAAAAAAATCTCTCTCGCATCAATTGCGGCAGTTATCGCCGCGCTGTTCCTCTTTGTCGGACCAGCGTTCACCGCTTCCGCGTATACACCAACCAATGCAACACCAGCTCTCGCTTTTAGTCCAGCCACAAATCCAACTCCGGGAAATGCGGTTCCATCAACCATTAATTCAAAGGCGGCAATTACTGTCGTCACCGACCTCTCATCAGACGATCTACAAGTGATCCAAGGAACAAAGTTCGTCGGAGAAATAGCTACGTCCGGTGTCACTATCGGCGCAGCTTTTGATTCGAAGAACGGACTGTTCTATGTGGGTGGATATGGCTGTGAATGTGTCTACGTAGTCAATGCTGCAAAGAAGTCCATTGTGACCTCCATCAGCATTAGTGAGCCAGCTGCAGGCGTTGCTTACTCTGCAAAGAGTGGTTATGTCTACGCAGAAACTTTCTCTGCCCCTGGCTCCTATGTAGTCATCGATCCAACGACCAACAAAGTTGTGAAGACGATCGATGCATGTGGATACTACCCAGAATTTATTGACGTGAACATAAAGACTGGCGCAGTGTACGCAGCAAACAGGGAAACCTCCAGTGGTTACGGCTGCGTTGATGAAATCGTCGGAACCAAAGTTGTCAA
>JASHNZ010000102.1 GCA_030041355.1 Nitrososphaerales archaeon | reverse complement strand
CTCTCTGTGTACGCACTCTTCCTCCATTGCGGAAAGAGAGTTAAAGTTTTGCAAAATTCCTAACTCCAGTCGCACTTCCGGAGTTAACTATTGGTACTCCTGCCTCGCGTATCAGAACTTGCTACCAGATAGTAAGTTTGCGAGGAGTCTCTCCAGTCTTATCTGCATCCGTCGTTGGTGGGAATGCTTGGTCAAATGCAGGATGATAAAGTACGGGAATCGCACCCCGAAATTTGCTCGGCGCATGCGGATCTATTGTTAGGCGTCGGCGCAGTTCCTCCTCGCGTATGTTCTCCCTCCAAATCTGAGCCCAGGATATGAAGAAACGCTGCTCCGGCGTTAGTCCGTTTATCTCTTCGCGTTTGGCAGGCTCTTCTGCCAATCGTCTTTCAAGAGCTTCGAATGCAATTGACACCCCTCCAAAGTCAGCAATATTTTCTCCGAGTGTGAGTTCGCCGTTCACATGCATTCTAGGGAGGGACTCAAGAGAGCTGTAGAGCTCGACGACTGTTTTAGCTCTTGAAACGAATTCCCTTTCATCATCTGCGGTCCACCAGTCGCGGAGATTACCATCGCCATCGAACTTGCGCCCCTGGTCGTCGTATCCATGGGTTATTTCGTGCGCGATCACTGTTCCAATGCCACCGTAGTTCACAGCGTCGTCCAAAGTCACGTCAAAAAATGGAGGTTGAAGTATTCCGGCAGGAAACACGATTTCGTTTTCCGTAGGAGAGAAGTACGCATTGATTGTTGGCGGGGACATGAACCACTCGGCCTTGTCTACAGACTTTCCCACCCTGTTCGCTTGGCGTTTCATTTCAAAATTTGAAGCTCGGCGCACGTTTCCTGCATAATCCTTCGGATCTATTACAATTGAGCTGTAATCTCGGAATCTATCTGGGTAGCCGATCTTCACGGTGAATTTTTCGAACTTGGCAAGCGCCTGTCTTCTAGTGGCCTCGGTCATCCAGGGAAGCTGACTGAGTCTTTTTCTAAACACGTCTCGAATATCGTCGATCATGAGAGCAACGCGTCTTTTGGCTTCGGGCGGAAAGTGGCTTTCGACATATAGCTTCCCAAGCGCCTCTCCCATCAAATCATCGATCGCTCGTGTTGCAAGCTTCCAGCGGGCCTCGGGCTCTTTTTGCCCCAATAGTTTATGATGGAAAAACTCAAAATCTTCTCCTTCAACCTTAGAGAAAAGGTAGGGAGCGTACGTATGCAAGACTCGCCAACGTAGATACGTCCGTAACTTTTCGATCGGTTTCTCAGAAATAATCTTGTCAATTGCCTCAAAAAATTCCGGCTGACCTATGACTACATATTCAACAGTTGGAACTCCTATCGATTCAAGAAAAACCGGCAAACGCATTGAGGGAAATTTTTTATCGAGATCAGACCAAGCTACTCTGTTGTAGTTCTTTTCTTCATCTCGAAGATCGGCTCTAGATCGGCTATTTTTCGCGAGCTCTGTTTCAAGGTTCAGCACAAGATCGGCGAGGCGTTTGCTTTCTTCCTCTGTTTCTCCGGCGAGTACAAACATGCGACAAACATGATCTCTGTAGGCCTTGCGCATTTCTTCGAAGGTATCAGCCAAATAATATTCCTTATCAGGAAGCGATAGCCCGCCCTGATCCAAGTATATCGCATAAACTGAACTATTTTTCTTGTCCGCTCTGGAATATGTTGAGAAAAACGTCTCTACGCCAGCGAGACGCAGCTCTGCAACACAGCGTGCAAAATCCTCTCTTTTCGTGGTCTCTTCAGTTCGTCTCAGCTCGCCAAGGATGGGAATATAACCAAGCTCTTCGATCCATTCCTTGTTTAAGGCGGATTTGTAAAATTCTCCCACAAGCCTCTGCTCTGATCCTGGTTTTGCATCTGATCGCGCAGAGTCCTCGAGTATGCTTTTGAGAAGATGGAAATTCCATTCCTGCAATTCGTCCCACGTGGCCCAAGTCGATCGATCCACCGGAATCTCTCTTGTTCGAATCCACTCCCCGACGGAATAGCTGTAAAAGTCCTCTCGCGGATCCGCTGAGGGATCCATGTAACTCTCTGAAAAGCGTGGAATAGTCGGTTCTTTGGTGTTGTTTGTCTCTTGAGTGGTTAGCATATTTGCCTACGAAAGGAATCTACTTAGGTTCAAAAAGTGTATCGGCATGATTTGAAGCACGGCAAGACGATAAATGAAAGGAATAGGTAGATACTCATCGCTTCTGAGGATATTGTCTTGGAACAAGAATTCAGGAAACCAAGAGGCCACGCAGCATTTTTTATCATCAGATGCAAAAATATTATATCTATATGTATATGATATGTATATGATGGCTAAAACGATCGCTGTGTCGGACGACGTGTACAAGAAGTTGAAGAAGGCTCGGATGCCTGGAGAGAGCTTCTCATCGACGATTAAACGAAGCTTGGAAATGAAGCCGAAATTGTCCGATGTAGTTGGAACGCGAACCTTGAGTCGAGAAGATTGGCGGGTGGCGCAACGGATCTTGGCAAAATCTGAAAGAAAAACACTTGAAAAATTAGTTGGGAATGCATGAATCCTTGCGTGTTTTTGATTCTTCATTCGTAATCGATCTAATACATTCAGATCCCGACGCGGCAGGACTCGCTCGCTTAATTGACGAAGAACATTCAGTAGCAGCAATCTCCGTCGTTTCCATTCATGAATATTTTTTGGGAATACATCTCAGATACTTTCAAGACAAGGAGATATTAAGCGGAAAGCTTGAAGCCGCTGAAAAGGATCTGATGCCTTTCATGATTTTGCCAATAACAAGAGAGATCGCAATGGAAAGTGCTAGAATACAGGCAACGCTTTCTAAAAGGGGGCGAACCATAGGAATTAATGACGTTTACATAGCTGCAACGGCGATGGTTAACAAAGCAGTTGTTGTGACAAGAAACACCTCGCACTTTGAGCAGATTCAAGGATTGCATGTGGAAAAATATTAGCGCAATGGCTCCGCGCGCCCAAATGTGCTCGCCAGTGGAGCTATAAGCAGTGCGTGGCTAGAAATTAATGCGTTGTCTTCGAACTCAGAGCTCTCTCTTCAGAGCTCGCTTTGGTTCGCATAATTTCCGCTAATCTGGCCGATTCCGTTTTCCGACGAACGTCTATTATTTCAGCGAGTATGCTTATCGCAATTTCCTCTAAGAGTATTGACTTGATGTCCAGTCCTGCAGGAGCGTGAACTCTTTCGATGAAGGTCTTGCTGACTCCTAGTTCCTCAAGCTCTTTCTTTGTGGCATTCCATCTGTTCGCGCTTGCGACCATTCCTATGTAATTTAGATTAAATTGCGATAGATGCTTCAAAAGAGGCGAGTCGTTAACACCCCGCGTAACCAAAATCACATAAGCGCCGTCAGGTATTTTGATTGATTCAAGATCCAAGTTTGTGGTTGCAAGATCCGGCTGGCCGCAGGCTCCCAGAGGATTGTGTTCAATTGTCTTGAAACCGATCTCTTTTCCGACGTTAACCAGATTTCTCTCCAAAGGGCTGTTGAAGGTGTCTCCGAACACCATGAGTGTTGGTCTAGGCGAGTAAGGCTCAATGAGTATCTCCATGTTTCCGCCGCAGTTAGTTTCAACGTGAACCTCGTCTCCATTGTCAGAGATTGAAATCTTGCCAAGAGCTGTTTTTGCGTCTTCTAGAAATACTCTGACTACGCGAGGCTTCTGGGTTTGGATCACCTCAAGACCCACGCGCACGATAGGGCCTTCCGGGCAGCCGCCTCCGAGCGTTCCGTACACAATATCACCATTAGAGGTGATGACCATCTTGAAACCCGGCTTGCCCAGGGTAGAACCGATGGTCTTTGTAATTGTAGCAATTGCGAGCTTTTGCTCTTTCATCTCTTCAATTTTCAAAAGGAACTGATCGTCCATGACTATGTTATCTCTAGGGGGGAACAGAATCTTCTGGGATTTATTTCTTGCATATAGTCTTGCCTTACATTTCTCCGAAAGGGGAGATGAGCACAATTAGAGTAACTTCAAAGAGCAATTTACGGCAAAGGCCTATTCAACAACCAGATTGAAACTCTTGTGAATACGTAATGTTGACTTCGCTAGACGGAATCCACATCAAGAAACTGCTTTCAATTAATGGTACGACAGAGATCCGAGAGGAATCTCCTCATATAGCAGATTTAGCGATTTATTAGAGATAGATAGCCCAATTGGCAACGGCCGAGTTTGATAGAATAGCCGATGTCTATGATGAGACTAGGCGGGCGTTGGATGAAGAGACGCTCAATGGGATAAAGGAGATGCTTGCAAAACACGATTGCCATTCAATTCTTGAGATTGGAGTCGGCACTGCTCGCGTGGCCATGCCTCTTTCCAAAAGCGGGTTCGAGATCACCGGTTTGGATATCTCAAAGCGCATGATGGAAAAAGCGCAAACCAAAGGGATTAGGAACCTGATTCTTGCGGAGGGAAGCAAGGCGCCCTTTAGGGATCAGAGTTTTGATGCGACCCTAATGGCGCATGTCTTTCATCTTCTTCAAGATCCTCTATCGGTGATGCGTGAAGCTGCTAAGATAAGCAGGGTCGGAATATTTGCACTAATAAGAAAAAGACCGGAAGGCGATAATCGCGGGTGGCCTTTCTTCTATGGCGATAACGATCTCAACAATTCCTCAGATACTCGGATCGATAGTGAAAACGAAGCCGCGAGGAAAATCTTCGAGGAACGCAGGGAGCGATTTAGAAAGATCGCAGAAAAATACGGATTCAAATGGGACCGTGCTCAGCGCTGGCGGAACTGGGCTCGGGAATATGAAATTCTTGAAAAGTATCCACCTGACGACTTAAAAGTTGTAAGTGACGTAGTCGTGAATGAAAGCTTCGACGAGAGGATCTCCCGCTTTGAAAAAGGCGCCTACGGTTTCATATCCAGCATGCCCGAAGAGATGAGGAAAGAGATCATACAAGAGATGCGCGCTTACGCCGCTTCTCATCCTGAAAGAACTTCGCAACCCAGGCATGAAATTTATCAAGTCGCGATGTGGAAGTCGAAAAGTTTGTTGCTCTAGAGTCTTTCGCAAGGTCTTCCTATGATCCTGAAACTACTTCGCGTTCACTGTTGATGCCTTCGGCCTTGCGAGTGGTCTTCTCTCTAATAACTCCGCTCCCGAGAATTGAGAAAACGATCGCAACAATTATCAGTGCCGCAGAAATCTCAAAGGCGAAGCTCTGCCCAGAGAGATAGGAACTGGCGTAGGTGGAGGAAAGCTTCCCAGTCAATTTTCCGATAAAGAGTGAATACACCACATAGGCAGGAATGACCGAGGTCGCAGCAGTTAGGGATAGCGCGAAACTCATTATCATTCCTGTGTTTCTGAAGGTGTTCATGACTCCCGATCCTACCCCGAATCTCATCGGCGGTATTGCTGACATTATCGCGCTGGTATTGGACGGCCAGAAAAGACCCAATCCACTGCCGGCAAGAGTCTCAATAACTGCTATTTCAAAGAGAGGAGTCGTAGTCGTAAGTCTCGTCAAAAGTACTAGGGCAGCAAACGCAAGGCCGAGACCAGAAGAAGAAATGATCCTTGGCCCCAGTCGATCGGAAAGTATACCGCCAAGTGGGCCCAAGATCGCACTTGAAACAGCCAGCGGAATGATAAGGTATGAGGCAGCAAGTACGCTCAGACCGGTGATTCCTTCAAGGTAGAATATTAGAAGAAAGTTTACGCTGAAGATAGCGAGTGATTGGACGAGCGCTGCAAGGACAGAGAAGGAAAAGACTCTGGATCTGAATAGTGAGAAATCTACAATGGGGCTCTTTGTGAATTTTCCTTCCCAGACTCCAAACCCGACGAAAAATAGCGGCGCAATTCCAAGGAAGATGAGAGTGCTGCTGTCGTGCCATCCATAGATCAATCCCCATGTTACTCCAAGAAGTACGGAGAGTAAGCCAAACGTGAACGTAAGAGCTGCTGGCAGGTCGAATGTCTCTTTAGCTGTGCTTTTGGTAACACTCTCCTTCAGCGTGCGATAAGCCCAAAGGGTTGCAAAGATGCCGATCGGAACGTTGATCAGGAAAATTAGGCGCCAAGAGGTGTAAGTTATGATTACGCCGCCGAGGATAATCCCCAAGACCGCTCCTATTCCCCATACGATGGAATTCACACCAAAAGCCCTTCCAGTTTCGTTTCTCGGGAAGGCCTCAGATAGAATCGCAAAGGAATTGGCAGTCAGAAGTGCTGCGCCAACGCCCTGAATTACTCTGAAACCCACAAGAGAAATCCCAGAGAAGGCAAGGCCGCACAGAGCAGAGCCTATTGTGAAAATGACGAAACCAATGTTGTACATCTTCTTCCTCCCATACATGTCTGCGAGGCGTCCGAGGCTTAAGACGAGCGCTGTGTTAACCAAAAGGTAGGCAATAATGACCCAGATCATGGTAACAAAGTCTGAATTGATGTTTTTTGCAATTGGATATAGCGCTAGCAACACCACTGTGCTGTCAACAGCAGCCATTAGAGCGCCGATCGAGGTTACCGATAACGCTTTCCACTTGTATTCCATTTGGATAAGCCCCTTAGATTAAATTGCTTTCAAAATAAGATCGATCGTGTAAGTGCAGGTCAAGCGTTCTGCTCTTTCTTGAGTTGCGCATAAACGGAAGCGATGTCTTTAGGCATATCATCGACTAAATGGTTTTCCTCGATAGTTGAAATGATCTTCTTGAGATGCCCGTTCATTTCTTCCTTCAATGCTTGCTTCTCTAAAATTGAATTGGGATTTTCTACGCCGTCTGAGGATTGCTTGGGAAGAGAATTCAACTTATCCTCGAGGCTCATGTATTCGTCAATTTCCAGTTTTATCGATTCCAAGATTTTCTTTTTTTCTGAAGAGTTCAATCGAGAATCATCAATGCCTGTAAGGGAAAGCCAATTTTGCATAAGAGAGAAAATTACAGCGAACTGTAGATTTTCTACTTTAATTTCTCTACTTCTTTTGAAACCCAGTCGTAATTAGGTTCCATGCCAGGGTTCTCTGCGATCCACTTGGCCCTGACTGTTCCATACTTATCAAGGACAAAGACTGCCCTTTGAGCTGCTGTGTATCCATTTAGCCCTGCAAAGTTCTTTAGTTCCACACCAAATGCGCTCACTGCTTTTCTGTCGTAATCGCTTAACACGGGGAAGTTTAGCTTGTTTTGTTCCTTGAAGGCTTTGTTCGAGAATGGAGAATCGACGCTGATTCCAACGATGTTTGAGTCAAGGCCGTTGAATTTTGACAAGCTGTCACGAAATGCGCACATCTCCTTTGTACATACCCCAGTAAAGGCGCCGGGAAAGAACGCGAGAACGGTTGTCTTTCCCTTGAAGTCCGAAGTCTTTACAGGTTTTCTATCTGTATCTATGAACTCCATTTCCGGAGCCTTTTGACCTACATCTACCAATTTTTGAGAATAACGCTCCTTTGCAAGTGAACTAGGAAATTCCTTTCTTTTGTAATTTTCTTCCATCTTATGTTTTGAAGTGGCTCGCTACAAATTTTGTCTTGCGCATCTATACTGCAACCAAAGCGTAGTGAACCACTTGATGTCTAGCCTGTTTTAGAAAAATTCGATCCAGTTGCCGTCGGGGTCTTTCAGGTAGTATATTCCCTTCACTCCGTTCTTATCAGTAGGCGCAAGAGCTGACCTCGCACCTCTCGCAATTAATTTCTTGACTGTCTGCGCAGCGTCTTGCGACTTGAAGCCAATGTGATCTAATCCTTCACCAGGGACGTATTCCGTCGCAAAAGCAGAGTCTGGAGGATACCAATTTAGCTCCAGTCGCTGATGCGAACGAGGATCTTCGAGCAGCGCCCATTTGCCTCCGTGGCTCATTGTTCCTTGGCGGAGTTTCTTCAACCGGAGGAGTCCTATATAGAATTCTAGTGATTTCTCGAGATTCGTGACTCGGATTCCAAAATATCTGAGAACCATTTTTCTCTCAGCGCCAAAAATCCATGATTCTTCCATTTAACATAATGCTTCAATCGGTTTTTCATAACTCGGAAAGAGTGTTGAGTCGGGTGTTACAATCCGCATTTCGAGCTAACATAAGACTTAAGATAAAGAAAGTTACGACGAGAATGGTCATTGCCTGATAATCCTGAAGCTCCTAAACAACCCGCTACGTTATTCATGCGAAACTCAACAGGCCTCGTAAAGTCAATCACCGCTTTTGACGTACTTTCTTTTACTCTACTTGCGGCCGGGCCAATGGTTCTGATTCCTCTAGGAATCTTAGAGCTGCCATCTTTGTATGAAGGAGTAAACCTTCCTCTCTCGTTTGGAATTGCGATAATTTTACTCTTGGCTCTTTCGTACAACACTGTCGTTCTTGCGTCGACTTTTCCAAGAGCTGGAGGGGATTACGTCTTTGGTTCTAGAGTGATTCATCCGATATGGGGAATGATTCCCTCATTCATGGTGTTGTTTTCCTTCGTCATCGGAATTGGTACGCTTGTGCCTTTAGCCCTGCAGGCTTTCTTTGGCCCCACCTTTCTAACTTCGTACGGCTCAAACAGCGGAGTTGCCAGCACCATCTCTACTTTATTTTATGGCACTCATCTCGATTTGTTTGCGGTATCAGCGATTATTCTGATTCTGATCTTTGCTCTTGCCGTAGCGAGCACGAAAGCTTGGTTTTGGTTCGTCAGATTTGTTTCAGTTTATGCTCTTGTCGCGATCATTGTCTTTCTTGCTTATCTCGCTGTTACAAAACAATCCACGATAGTTTCAAACTTCAACACGCAGCTTTCGACCGGATTTAGTACTAGTGCGGTGCTGTCAAACGCAACAGCTGCAGGCTGGGCTTCATCGGTCACTGCAAGTGCCCTAACTACGTCGGGAGCTATGATCTTCATCTTTTTCTTTTTAGCAGCGCCAATATCGGCATATTTTGCGAGCGAGATCAGAAACACCAGCAGGAGCATGACTATTGGCATGTTAGGCGGGACTGTAATCTCGTGGATAATTGCAACTGTGGGTATTCTTGCTTGGATTGCCGCCTTTGGCTATGCTTTCATGTCAGCCTTCGGATTTAACGCCTTGATTAATCCCAGCACTGCTCCCAGCGGAGCTTTTAGTGCGAACGCTCTAATACTTGCCGTTGTGGCAAATCCGAACGTCGCGTTTTTCATTGGTTTGGGGCTTTCCTTTGCGGTACTCGGACTGGTCGCTGCGCCCATGCTTCCAGCAAGCAGGATTCTCTTTGCGTGGAGCTTTGATAGGTTAATTCCTGAGAAGTTCGCTCAGGTGTCGGAAAGGACACATACGCCGGCTTTTTCTCTCGGTATTGTCGCTTTTCTGACCGTAGTGGTCGCGGGGCTGGACGCCTATTACTCTTCAGTTATAGGAGCCTTCTTTGCGACGACTGTGATTGTTGCGATTGCGTTCCTTCCGAACGGGGTAACTGCTGCGCTTCTTCCATTTAGAAAGAAAGAATTTTTTGAGAAGGCGCCTCCGGTTGCGACCAAGCGTGTCGGCAAGGTTCCTCTGGTGACCATTACGGGACTGGTTCATGCAGTAGGGTTCGCAGTGCTTATTGTCCTTGTATTTCTATATCCCAGTGCGTCTGGAACGAGCACCGGAAAACTCTTCGGCGCACCGCTGGAGATTGTATTAATTGGATTGGTCGTTTCTGTAATATTCTATCCAATAGCGAGAGCGATCCGAAAATCCGCTTCTCATTTAGACCTGGCCATGGTCTACCGAGAAATCCCTCCTGAATAAATTGGAAAACAGATCTTACGATCATCATCGAAGTGTGAGTCGCTGGATCTGGAGAATTACACTGGAGGCAATTGTGTAGAATTTGATATCTCGATTGGCAACGTCCCAAGTCCTAAAGTTAGGTTGGCTGTCGCAAATAATGTGACGTGGCCCATCACAAAGATCCCGATCGTTACACCAACACCTGTCCCGTTGCCATAGGCGACCCCGAATCCCAGCCAATAATATCCTTGCTCTACCCCGTTGAAGGTGACGTTCGCTGAATTGTTCGGCGAATTAATGTTGGCACAGAATCCACTTGGGTTGCAATAACCCACTGGATCACATTCTACGGTACTTTGAAAGCACATACTAGGTGCTGGGGCCAAGGAAACTGATATAGCTCCAATTGTGGAATTTGAAACTATTTGAACGTAAAAATCAGAGCATTCCCCTTGACAGCTGGCTGAGATCGTTATTGAGCTGGTAAACAAAGGGATTGACGAAGAGAAATACAGTCCGGCAAGGACGAGCAGAGCCCCAAAGAAAATAATCGATGCTAACTTACGTCTTGGAGCTGAAATCAAAGACTATTACTAGTATGAGTTTTTCTGCACCCACTATTTGAATCTAGTTTAAAGAACAGCTAGAAATGTACCTCTGTTCGGAAAAGAACAGTCCATCAAATTATGAGTCTCTCGGAATTTTGAGCTTTCTCTGAACCAAATCTTCCTAGGTCATACTCTGAAATGTCAATGTGCGTCTTTCGCTCCACGATAAGCTCAGCCATTATTCTTCCAATTGCCGGAGCGTGCATGAATCCATGTCCAGCAAATCCTGAACAGCAGTACAGTCCTTCGATTCCTTCGATTTCTGAAACGATTGGATTCGAATCGGGCGTCATTTCGTAAAGACCAATGTCCGAGTAAGCAACAGACGCATTTGCGAGCGACGGAACTCGCTTTACTGCTTTTGAAATTACTCTATCATCATAGTTTGCAGGGAAGGAGAGTTCAAAACTTGAATCAGTGGGTTCGTTGTCGGCGAGGATCATTCCGTTTCCTTCGCGTCCGATTGCAAGAGTAGAATCCACATCTATGATCAGGGGAATCTCGCTCGGAATAGAACTAGAAAAAGCGTGCGTTACAAGGATCTTTCGAGGATAGGGTTTGATCGGGATGTTTGCTCCAGCTAATTTTCCCACAACCCCAGAAAAGGCCCCCGCAGCAATCAAAACTTTGGAAGTTTCGATTCTACTCTCGGCTGTGACGACTGCTGTTACTTCACCGTCTTCTACAGATATTCCTATGACTTCCGTATTCTCGTAAAATTTTACTCCGAGAGTTTTTGACTTTGAGACATATCCTTGAAGAACTGCGAGAGTTGAAGCGTGGCCGTCAGCCATACACAGGGTACCTCCGATGATTCCTTCAAAAGAATAAAATGGGAAACGCCATTGCAATTCTCCCTTTTTCAAAAACTCAACGTTGATCCCCAAACGTTTTGTTAATTCCAAATTCTTCTTGAGTTGTGCGAGTGAATTTTCTTCTGAAGCAATGAAGCTATAACCATCTCGCCTAACCAAGGGATCATACCCAAAAGCGGCCTCGAATTGGTCTAAAATTTTCACACTTTCGATCGTAAGTTTGATCGCCGTTTCGTTAGAAAATTGATGTCTAAAGCCTCCCAGAGAACCAGAAGTGCTTCCTGAACCAAGTCGGGATTTCTCAAGAACGATTGAGTTTCTCAGAGAATACAGAGATGCGAGATTATATGCAACGCTGGCTCCGATAATTCCTCCTCCAATGATTACAACTGGCTCGTTCAATCCTTTGTCACCAATTGCTCTTATCAGCGACTAGCTCAACACAGCATCAGCTTCAATTTCAACTAAGATATTTGGGTCAAGAAAAGTTCCGACCAGCCATGTCGAAGCAGGTCTTGTCTTGGCAAACGCTTCTTTGTGTGCCTTTGCTACCAGTTTCCAGTTGGCGTCTGCCCTAACGAAGACTCTTGTCCTGACCACATCTTCGAGAGATCCTCCCAACTTCCTAAGAGCCTCGTCTATGGTTTTCAGAGCCTCTGTGCTTTGGACATATACTTCGTTTCGACCAGCGTTTCTGCGAGCTGGATCGACGCTGCCCGTTCCCGAAACGAAAATCTGATTTCCGGCTTTCACGGCGCGAGAATATCCCACAATTTCCTCATACTTTCCGCCGCTGCTTACTTTTTCTGTTCTGGTCAAAATTATCTTTCAGATCTGATTGCGACATCCGATTGTTTCATTTACGCTCGTTACTGTGAAAGTACGGGATTATTTTCCGGCCGACGATATTGATGGATTCTTTTGGATTTGGACCAAGTGGTGCCCCAAGTAGGATTTGGTTAACACCGGCTTTTTCCAGTTTCTCGAGCTGTGAAATACAATCTTCCGCTGAACCGAAAATTGCGAGCCTGAGCATTTTATCATTAACAAGTCTAATCGCGTTCTTTATTCCCGACTTTTTGAATTCTTCGTGAACCGCTGCGAATTGTTCGTGGCTCAGTCCGACTGAAGCTAAGCCCTTTGCCCCAAGCAGAGGCCCGAAATAAGCGACAAGCTCCTTCAGAGGATCGATTACCGCACTTTCGCGATCCTTGGCGATTGAGATCCAAACGCAACCTGCGATATCCACGTCTGATGGGTCCTTTCCAGCTTTTCTTGCTCCTTCCGAGATTTTTTCTACTGCATATTTGGCAAAATCGGGCGGATAGAGAAGAGGGAGAGCTCCGTCTCCATCCGCTCCTGAATACTCGAGCATCCTGTCTCCCTGACCACCAATATAGATCGGAATCATGTTTCTAGGAGGAGTAAATCGCATGTAACACTGTTCGCTCCATTCAAACTCCCGGCCATCATATTTTGTCACCTTTCCAGAAAGAAGAGAACGGATCAATTGAACGCTTTCTCTCGTTCTGGTCAAGGGTCGCTCATGAGGAATGCCCAACCAATCCATGTACTCGAGCGAACCCGCGCTGATGCCACAGACCATTCTGTTTCCGGAAATCTCGTCCATTGACGCGAGAAACATAGCAAGCTCAGACGGATTAGCTGTGTAAGGATTGAGGATGGTATTTCCAAGCTTAATTTTTGAAGTATTATTCGCAATTGTCGCAAGGGTAACAAATGAGCTTCGCATGAACACGTCATGCGAAACCCATGCGAAATCAAAACCATTTTTTTCAGCCAGTATAGCAAGGTCAACCATGTTCTGGGTGTTGCCAAACCAGTCGGCAAGTCTTATTCCGAATTTCATTTCGAGAAGAGCAACTCAAGAGTTTGCTTTTAAGAGCTTGGAAGGCACCTGAAAGCTAGACCGTAAGTTCCCCGAGGAATAGCCGGATTAATTCAGTGTCTTTGAGAATTTGCTCCGGAGTTCCTTCAAACGCCTTCTTCCCCTGAATCAACACAATGCCGCGATTTGAAAGGCTCAGAGCTCTTCTGGCATTTTGTTCTACGAGCATTATTGTGACCCCGAGCTGAGTTCTTATCTCTGACAATTTTTCAAACAGTTGATCGGCCATTTTCGGGGCTAACGCTGCTGCCGGCTCGTCAAGGATTAGCAATTTTGGTTCAGCCATAAGAGCTCTTCCGACAGCTAGCATCTGTCTTTCCCCACCGCTCAGGTATCCGGCTTTTTGATGTTCACGAGAAGCAAGAATTGGGAAGAGACCCACAACTTGATCCATTAGTTTCTTCCTCTGCGAAGAGTTCTTGATGATTGTCCCTCCCATCTCAAGGTTTTCTCTTACGGTCAGGTCTGTGAAGACATTTGAAATCTGGGGAACGTAACCTAACTTTAGCGACGCGACGTATTCCGGTTTTTTGCTTGTAATGTCCGCGCCTTGAAAGCTAACTTTGCCTTCGAAAATATTCGTAAGTCCAACGATCGACTTGATGAGAGTGCTCTTACCTGATCCGTTTGGGCCGACGAGCGCGACAAAATCTCCTGGTTCTATTGTAAGAGAAACACCTTGGATTATTGCCATCTTTCCGTAGCCTGAGATCAAGCTCTGAACTTCAAGTAACGGCAATCGAAACTTAAACCTCATTCACCGAGGTAAGCATCAATTACTTCTTGATTCTTTACAATCTCATCGGGCTTTCCCTCGGATATTATGCGCCCCTGATGCATCACGAAAACATGGTCAACATGTTTGAAGAGCACTTGGAGCCTGTGCTCGATAATGAAAAAAGTAGTGCCCGTTTCTCTACAATGCTTTTCAATACTGGCGAAGATATCTTGCGCAAGTCGGGGGGCGACTCCCGCAGTTGGTTCATCAAGCAAAAGCATTTTGGGATCGCCGATTAGGACGTTAGCGAGTTGTAGAAGTTTCATCTGGCCGCCGGAGATTTCTGATGAATTTTTCTCGTAAAGCTGACTGATTTCGAGCGCTTTCATTTGTTCTTGAGCTCTTCTCGCAAGATCCTCTTCTCCAGATTCCCATCTCTCGGGAAATGGAGCGATCAGAGGATTTTCCCCTTCCTGTCTTTTCCCCGCTAACATGACATTTTCAAGCACGGTCATTCCGGTGAAGAGCCTCGGTGTCTGGAAAGTTCGTCCCAGTCCGAGCGCAAAGATCTTGTGAGAAGGCATGCCGTTGATCCGCTTTCCATCAAAAACAACAGAACCACTGAACTTTCCCTCGGTGCCTGAAATTACATTGAAGAGTGTGGACTTGCCGCTCCCATTCGGTCCAATCAGACCAGCTATGCTTCCCCTTCTTACGGAAAGACTGACTCCATCGACAGCCCTGATCGGACCGAAAGCCTTCGAGATATTCTCCAGATTTAGGATGTATTCACTTTGAACCATCTGGGAAATTTCTACCTCGCGACATTTTCATCAATATTTGAGGAAGCACTTTTTCCTTTAGAGTCAGAAACGTCTGTGGTTTCCTGAGTTTCCTGTTTGCTAGAGGGATCAGGAGTATCTCTTTTCCTAAAATCAAACAGTTGGTATGCCTTTGTTTCGATCCTGGTTTCCGGGATCAGTCCTTTCGGCCTATACATCAATAGGAGAATAAGAATTACAGCCTCAGCCACATACTCCAGATAAATCAAGACATTGGAGCTAAAGCCAGGGAATGATGCCTGCAGAATCAAGCTGACCTCTACAGAACCTCTCTGGAGCAGGGTTAGTGCAGCGGCTCCAGCCAGAACGCCCTTGTTATTGGCGTATCCGCCAAGTATCATCATCACCCAAATGGTAAATGTGACTGCGGGGACGTAGTCGTCAGTGACTGCGACGCCGATATAGAAGACGTACAAGCCACCCGCCAGCCCTGCCATGATAGAACCTATGATCATAATTTGTCTTCGAACCTTGGCGACGTCCTTCCCCAGCGATTCAGCCGCCACCTTATCATCGCGTACTGACTTGAGCAGCCTGCCATACGGAGAGTTCGCAAGTTTTTGCGCCACGAGATAGCAGATACCTGCAAAGGCCATGATAATGGCTGCGTATATTATGCCCGGCAGATCGAAGCCCAGCTCAGTGGAAGCAAACGACGAATTCGAGTAAGTGTTAGAAACCCAATAAAACGGGTTCTGAATTCCGTCCAGCCCAAAGATCCCACACGCTAATTGTGGCGTATTTTGGAAAATTGTGACAAAAGCTTCGGCGGCCACTAGCAGAATCATCGAGAGGTACCATTCCTCTTTCACGCGGATCGCGGGATAGGAGAGAAAGAGGCCAAGAATTCCCCCGGCGATCATTGCGAGTACAAGACCGATTATCCAAACTGGGATCGCTATTCCTGGATCATTGCTTCCAATGGCCAATCTCACTGGAAAAGAAGTGTGAACATTGCAGATATTTCCAATTGGAAGTCGGGCAAACAAAGGCAGTAAATTTGCTGCGGCAATAGCAGCCACGAACGCACCTATTCCATAAAACAGAACCTGTCCAAAATTCGGCTGGCCCGCATACCCATATTCTAGATTGAGACTGATCGCAAGTATCGCATAGATTCCATAGAAGGTTGCGAATGTAGCTACGAGATCTATCAGGTCTACCATGGATTATCGCCCTAATTGGTTCCTCCAGAGCTAACCCCTTTTCCGAATGCTCTTCTCAACCACGCGATTCCTGTCTGAGAATTTGGAGCGAGACCTGTGGGCCTGACCATCAGGACTACAACAATCATTGCAAAAGGCAAGAGAGGAGCATAGCCGAAGGGAACTCCGAAATAATAATTTAGAGCTTCAATGATTGTATTGGTCGAAAAACCAACGATATAACCTCCGATGATGGTTCCAACAAAACTAGTTAGACCAGCTATGATTACTACTGCAAAAATGTCAAGCAAAGCGTCAAATCCAAGCACTGGAGTAACCGATGTGTAGGTTCCTAGAACGACGCCACCTAGGCCTCCTAATCCTCCTGCGATTATCCACATTATATTGACCGCGAATGAAACATTTATCCCTGAAATTCTAGCCAAATCAGCATTGTTGGCGATCGCTCTCATCGACTTGCCCAGATGTGTCAGATTAAGAAAGATAGCGAGGAGGACTGAAACTGCAATCGCAAGAATAATTGCCAAGACGTAGATATTCGAGATTTCCACTTGAAAAACAGTAATAACTGTATAGATTCTGATATCTTGGTTTGCAACAAGTAGGGTTGCGCTGCCGGATGAAGCCCATGCATAAACAACATAGCGAATAAATTGAGCGACAGCAAAAGATGCAAGAACAAGAAAGTAAATCGAAACTTTCCGATTCATTAAGGGTTGGTAAACGATATGATGAATTGCGATAGCCGCAACACTGCACACAAGAAACGCACAGCTACCTATTATGAGCAGATTGTTCGGGAAAAATCTAGAAACAATAACTCCAACGTACGCGCCCACTGTTAGGAATTCTGCATGCGCGAAATTTGGTAGTTTCACAACAGCGAGAGTCAGGGTGAGACCGATAGATGCGACGACGTAGATGCTTCCCTGCGCCAAGGATATTATTATAGAAGGAACCACCCAGTAAGGTACCAAGTTATCGAAGACTACCATCGCCTGAATGGTCATGGATTTTACCATTTCGAGAGCTCGGTTCCGAAAATTTTCAAAGTCAACGAGGAATATGCTTAAATAATTCCGGAGGCGGGCGAAGATTTATGGTAAGTTCAACTGCAGTTGTACTATTAGTAATTGGTTTAATCGTCGGAGCTGGCGTTGGGTATGGGATAAGTGCTGCTGTTGCTCCTTCAACATCGGCAACAAAAACGATCACTATAGGCGCCTTAGAGCCTTTGACAGGAGGAGGTGACGCCATCTATGGCATTTCATTTAATCAGGCCGTAGAATTGGCAGTAGATCAGATGAACGCAAACCTTTCGGCGGCAGGAAATAAGATTCAGTTCGCAGTCGCAACCGCTGATGATATGGGATCTCCCTCAGTTGCTGCTACGGCCTTGGCGTCGCTATACTCGACAGATCACATACAAGTTGTAATTGGACCTTTGACTTCTGCTGAGGTTCAAGGAGTCCTTTCGACCGCAGATACCGACCACATAGTGGTGCTTCCGCCTGCGTCGACCGCAACTTCTCTTGAATTTCCGAGATCCACGTCAAACTATTTGGTGAGACCAGGTCAGCCCGGAGACCAGTACGAGGGTGCCGCCCTTGCCCAGACAGTAATTCAGCTGGGAGCAAAGAACGTGGTATATCTTTACCGCGATGATACCTCGGAATCAGGAACATACAACTATTCTAGCGCCCTTATGACCACGGCTGGCTTAAAGGTAGATGGGATTGAATTCCAGCCTTCTCAGACAAGTTATTCGGCGCAAGTCACAACAGCCTCATCAGATGCGCAGACATTCCTATCATCCGGGGGGACCACGAGTAACACGGTAGTAATCTGTGCATGTGATGAAGTTACCGAGGACGAGAATATATTCACCAACGCGATGTCGAGCACGTACTTGAGTAGCATAAAGTGGTTCGGAATTGAAGCGATTGATACCCCATCGCTGTACGCTACAGCTCCTTGGGGTCCGTGGATGCAGAGCGTAAACTTCACCATGACTACGCCTGCGACGTTCGCCAGTCCACAGTACACCTACTTCAACTCGACATTTTATGCAAAGTACGGAACTGTTCCACAGCCGTATTCAAACTATGCGTACGATAATGCTTGGATTGCAATGATCGCAATTCTTATGGCTGGAGGCAACAACAATGGCGCCGATATCTTGAGCACCGTATATCTCGCGGCCGACCACTTTTTCGGATCCACTGGAACGGGAGTCTGGCTGGACAATAACAACGAGCAAACTTTTGCGTACTACAATGTTGTAGAAGTCGTACCTTCGGGTACAACCGAGACTACGATACAAATCGGAAGCTACAATGGAGCCACGAACACGGTAACACTGACTGGAGGCTAAACCAAACCTTTAGGGAAAGGGACACTTTCAGCCCTTTTCCCTCCCTGTCTTTTTTCTAATGCCGCTTGTCTTTCTGCCCGATTCCTTCGCTAGCACTTTTCCACTGGGTAGGAATTGCTTTTTAGCGTGAGCGCGGAATTCGGTTAACATGCAAGAACAGGCATTTCCTCAGAGCACTAGTCGAAAGAAAATTCTGGCTTCTCAGATCGAAGATCTAGCTCGACAATACGCAACTATGGAAGAGACGGGGGAACCCTTTGGTACAATTGTAATCGCGCAGATGGGACAAAAGCTTGCGGAGAAGGGAAAGGACATTATTTTCTGCGCTGAGAGCATAATTTCGACCAAAGTGCCTGAGATCGTACTTGACGAGACCGAGAAAAATCTGCGGGAAATGTCTCTACGCGAAGCACCATTCTTGGGAATTCCCGAACTCAGGCAAGCTATTGCTCGCAGGTTTGAAACTCTGTACGGTCAAAAGGTGAACTGGGAGAATGAAATCATCGTAACTTCGGGAAGCATGCAGTCCGAATATTACTTGATGGCAGCTTTGCTAAACCCAGAAGATGAAGTAATAGTGCCAGTGCCTACCTTCTTTTTCGATATCCCAGTAAAACTTGCCAGAGGAAAGCCCATTCTTGCGAAACTAGATCCAGCGAGGAATTTTATTCACGATTCTCGAGACTATGAGAATCTTGTTACAAATAAAACTCGAATGATAACCCTGTGCAACCCCCAGAATCCTACCGGACGAGTTCTGACGGAGGAGGAGCTTTCGGGCATCGCCGAGTTTGCCATAAGACATGATCTTTTGATATTGCATGACCAAGTTTACGAAGGCATAGTATACGACGGAAGAGAGTACGTGCCTATGGCGAAATTCAAAGAGGTTCGAGACAGACTAGTTTCGATTAGCTCCTTCTCCAAGGTTTTCAACATGATGAACTATCGCTTGGGCTATACGATTGCTCCGGCTGGGATCATTCACGGAATGGAAATGGTGCATTCCTTTTCGAGCATGGGGATCCCAAGTATAATCCAAAAAGGTGCGGTCCCAGTCCTCGAGCCCGAGTTTGAACGAAAACATCTCACAAGTACAATTTCAATACTCCAGAAGTCTAGGGATTACGCCTATGAGAAATTATCTTCGATCCGAGGTGTGCGTATTCACAAGCCAGAAGGCACAAACCTGATGCTTCCCGACATTTCAGCTTTTGGTATGAGCTCAATGGACTTTTGCAAGTATCTTCTAAAGGAAGCTGGAGTTGCCTGTGCACCCGGAATTGCCTACCATATCGAAGGCCATGTCAGAATATCACTTGGAAACGAGAGAATTTATGACGCGATAGACCGAGTTGCAAGGGCTATAACGAAACTTCCCCTAAAGAGAGCAGCTGCTTGAGAACAGCAGAGCATCGAAAGCCAGATGTCAGTGAGCATGACTACACTTCTGACTTAAAGGATCTTCGGCACGAGTAGGTCATCGTTTGCAAGTTGAAGAAACCAAGTTCATCAAGTTACAGTGTATAGTGTGTGGCAAAAGCTACCCACCGGATACTCATTCTACCTGCACGGCTTGCGGTGGGGTACTCTCCGCCGAATATCTTTTGGATTGTGCGATAGATCTCAGGCGAAAAAGGTCGATGTGGCAGTTTAGAGAATATCTTGCGCCAATTGAAGTCTCGAACATTGTTTCCATGGAGGAAGGATGGACTCCAATAATTAGAGCAGAAAACTATGCGAGAAAGATTGGTCTGGGTTCTCGCAGTCTGCTATGCAAGATGGAAGGGCAGAACCCAAGTGGCTCATTCAAGGATAGAGCTGCTTCTCTTTCGGTTTCGCTTGCAAGGCAATGGAAGAAACCTGGAATCTTTCTTGCATCGTCAGGAAACGCTGCAGCTGCCACAGCGGCCTATTGTGCTCGCGGAGGAGTTCAGTGCTTGATTTTGTTTCGCGACGACTCTACTCTTTCGAAGCTTTCTCAAATAGCGATGTATGGCCCATACTTGGTCAGGGTAAAGGATCTATTCAAGAATCCGGACTCTGTTCTTAGGGCGCTTCAACTGACACAGGAGGCATTGCCAGATTGGATGAATGGATTCATATGGGCAAAATACAATCCTCTGATCTTGGACGCTCTAAAGACGATTGCTTACGAAATAGTCGCATCCGGATCAGAACCCGGTTACGTATTTGTGCCGACCGCCGGGGGAGACTTACTCTTCGGATTGTACAAAGGATTTCGCGAACTTAAAACTCTGGGTCAAATTAAGGAAATACCCAAGATGGTTGTGGTTCAGGGCTCATATCCAAGCCCGACAGTAGACGCTGTTGAGGGGAAGATAGAAGGCGATGCACAAAGCGAGTTTACATTAGCTGGCGCCTTGCGATCAGATATGATTTCAGATCATGCTATAGTTGCGATCAAAGACTCAAAGGGGTTTGGTATCAAAGTCTCTAATAACGCAATTCTCGAGGCGCACAATCTAGTTGCAAAAACAGATGGAATCTTTTGCGAAGTTTCCTCAGCGACAGCTTTTGCCGCGATCTCAAAATCAATCCGTAATGGAAGGATTCAGAAGGATGAAACTGTGTGCTCGATTGTGACTGGCAACGGCTTCAAAGATTTCTACCCACCTTTCAACGACATTTCACAGATTCCACTTGCAGCTTCGCCAGAGTACATGAAGAGCGTGCTTGCAAAGATGTTCTCGTAATTGACAATCGAAAGAATTATGTGCCGACCGTCAACTTTGAGCATCGTATGCTAAGGAGTTTGAGAAACTTTGGCCACCGTCACTGAGCAGCTGATAAAGCCAAAGACAAAGCTCTGGATGGGCGAGCCTCTAAAGAGAAAAGAAGACCCTCGACTCATTCAAGGGCTTGGCAAATTCGTGGATGACCTGAAATTGCCCAGAATGGCCTTCGCCGCTATTCTCCGTAGCCCGTATGCGCATGCAATGATCAAAAAGATCGATGCGTCGAAAGCTGAGGAGTTTCCTGGAGTGATATGTACGATGACAGGAGAGGAAGTTGCTTCTAAAACAGATCCCTTTCTTCAGATTTCTCCCCCTCCAGCAAATAGGGTCAAGGATTACTGCCTAGCAAACGGAAAGGTTCATTTTGTCGGCGAGCCTGTCGTTGCGGTCGTTGCTGAAACGCGGGCCATTGCTGAAGACGCGTTAGAACTAATTGAAGTCGAATACGAAATCCTCGACCATGTCTTAGATGCAAGTGAGGCCCTGAGCCCGGGCGCTCCGATTCTTCATGAGGAAGCAGGTACAAATCTAGCTTATCATGGGATCTGGAATTACGGAGATATTGAAGGAGCAACAAGAACTGCTGATAAAGTAATCAGGGCGGCGCTTCACTTTCATAGATTCAGCTCAACGCCAATCGAAAACAATGTTGTACTCGTCGATTATGACAAGAGTTCAGGTTTTCTGACTATTTACAATAACAACCAGATGCCCATGTTCTGTGTTCCTTGGCTATCCTTTGGTCTACGCTTTCCTTCAAACAAAATGAGGCTAGTGACAGGGGATATCGGTGGAGGGTTTGGAACCAAGATAATTAGTTACCCCTACATCGCCCTAATTTGTTTACTAGCAATGAAATCAGGGAGACCTGTAAAGTGGTCTGAGGATAGAAAGGAGCATCTTACGGCCGCAAATCACGGAAACGAACGAAGTTTCTATGTTGAGATCCCCGTGTTGAAAGATGGTACCGTCCTAGGAATCAAAGCGACAGCGTACGATGACTGTGGCGCTTATACTAGATACGAGCCCGCAGGAGCTACTATCTGGGCCCAAGTGACTCCTAACGTCTATCATTTCAAGAACTTTCGCATGGACTTTTATCAGGTAATGACTAACAAATGTCCTGTCGGACCGAACAGGGGGTACTCCAGAATGCAGCACATGTGGATGATAGAGCGCTCCATAGATCTTGTCGCAAAAGAGCTGGGATTGGACCCGGCAGATGTGAGGTTAAAGAACTACATCCAGCCCGAGGAAATGCCTTACGAAACGCCTAGCGGCGGAATATATGATGGCGGCGACTATCCAGAGATGCTGCGCAGAGCCTTGAAGTTGATTAATTATGATGCTTTGCGAGAGGAACAGACAGCTGCTAGGAAACGTGGAAGGTTCATCGGCATCGGCGTCTCTACCGTTGTGGATTCAGGCACAAATAATTTCGGGCAGGTAAAAATCCTGACCGAACAAAATCCCTTTTCAGGAAATTCCGAAGCGGCTCGAGTTTCAATAGATGGTTTAGGCCAAATCCAAGTCGGACTGGGAACTGTACCGCAAGGTCAGGGCCATGAGACCTTTGCTTCTCAGATAGTCGCAGACGAGCTTGGAGTAACTCCAGATCAGATTGTAGTTCTATCTGGATTTGATTCTGCGATAAACCCCTACTCGCACCAATCTGGATCTTATGCTAGCCGCTCGGCAGTAATGGGCACAGGTGCATTGCTTGGGGCAACTGCAAAAATCAAAGACAAGGTTGCCAGAATAGCTGCTCATCTAATGCATTCCAAACCTGAAGACATTGAGTTCAAGGAAGGAAACGTAGTCGATCGAAAGTCAGGAAACAAGCTCCCATTGTGGCAGGTAGCTAACGTTGCATGGGTGAACAACACCTATCTTCCTAAAGGAATGGAACCTGGCTTGGTAGCTATCCATTTTTGGAAACCAGAATTTGCCCTGCCGGATTCCGAAAAGAGACATAATCAGACTCTAACATACTCTCCACAAACTCATGTCTGCGTTGTAGAGCTCGATAAGGAGACTGGCAAATTTAAGATTGTAAGATACGCAATAGTGGATGACTGCGGCAATCAGATCAATCCGATGATAGTGGAGGGTCAAGTACATGGAGCCGCAGCTCATGGAATCGGAGCTGCGATGTACGAGAATTTTGAATATGGTCAGGACGGTCAGCTAATGAGCAGTACCTTTGTGGATTACCTCATTCCCACAGCTCTCGATATTCCCAATCTGAACACCCAATCCTTTACCACGCCATCGTTATTTGCACCCAAAGGTATCCGCGGTGTGGGAGAAGGAGGAGGGTCTCCGCTGGGAGCTATCGCAAACGCTGTCGAAGATGCGCTTGCACCTTTTGGCGTGACTATCCTAGACTCACACCAGAATCCGCAGTTGCTCTATCAACTAATCACTAGTGGGAAGATGACTAATTCAAATTAGCGCAATCCATCATTTTCCTCTCGATTGTGCAAAGAACCAACTTTACCAGAACCTTATAGCGGTGTTTCAGTACTTGGGCTAGGAAATTGGAAAATGAATCACAATTGATCAATATCGACGCGGATCAAGTCTTCAAGAATTTGTCAATAAGACAATGCATGGACGTTATAGAATCCATGTATAAGAAAGAAACAGATTCGCTTTCTCAGCAACCGCAGAGATTTATCACGAGAGTTGACGAAGATTCAATTATTCTTAGTATGCCAGGCTATTCGAAAGCTATTGAGCGCTTTGCACTAAAGATAGTCACAGAGTATAAGAAAAATCCAGAGCGCTTCGGAAGGCTTGTTCAAGGGGGAGTCGTACTTTTGATGGACTCCAAGACCTCGGAATGTCTTGCTCTGATTGATTCCTCTGCTTTGACGGCCTTGCGTACTGGAGCGCTCTCGGGACTTGCGACAAAACTCCTATCTAAAGAAGATAGTAGCATAATTGGAGTGATCGGATCCGGTCAACAAGCTAGAACCATACTTGAAGCGGTTTGTATGACTAGACCAATCGAGAAGGCGTACGTCTTTAGCAGAGAATATTCCCATGCAAAGAAATTCTCGAAAGAAATGAGTACGCGCCTTGGCCTCCCCGTCGAAGCTGTTCAGGATAGGAGGGAATTCGGCCACCAAAACGACATTCTGATTGTCGCGACAAATTCCTCAGTTCCTGTGCTCAATTGGGATAAAGATGTTCAGCCCGGGATGCACATTAACAGTATAGGCACACTTCCAGAACGACAGGAGCTTGATCTGGACACGGTTTGCAATTCTCGACTGTTCGTGGACATAAAAGACGGAGTTCTAAGAGAGGCTGGAGATGTCATCAATGCGATCAGGGCTCGCCTGATCAAAGAAGACCACATCCTCGGCGACCTCTCGGATCTAATACTCGGTAAAGTCCAAGGCAGAAGATCCGCTAAGGATGTCACACTTTTCAAATCTGTTGGGTTTGCACTGCTAGATGTCTACGCAGCTAATGCAGTTTTCGAAAATACTCTGCACTGAAGAGACTTCTCTTATACAATGGACGTAGGACTGGAGAGATTTAGGACAATCGACTTCGCTATATTGAGTAAATAAATAGAGACACTATTTCGGCGAAGAATTTCTTTTGCATGGACCATTATCGAAAAGGCACTCTTGGAACTGAAGACTAATTTATAACTTTGAGTTCTCACTCTCCCTCTTGAATTGCCTCAGGACTCGTACTTCAATCACAAGATAGAGACGTTACCAAGAGACCAAATCGAAGACAACAAATCAAGGCTCCTAAGGCAAACCATTGATTATGTGTACCAAAATTCTCATTTTTACAAAGATCGTTTCAGGCAGATGGGAATAAGACCGGAAAATGTCAGGAGCATCAAAGATCTTCAGTCTAAAGGATTTTTTTCAACTAAGGAAGATCTAAGGCAGACCTATCCATTTGGTTTGCTCGCAGTCCCGCTTCATCAAGTCGCGGAGATGCATGCCACGTCGGGAACTACCGGAACCCCCACTCTCGCCTTGCACACTGAGGGCGATCTTGATAACTGGGGCGAGATCTGCGCGAGGAGCCTTGTTATGTCGGGACTCACAAAGAACGATGTATTTCAGATCACTCCCAGTCTCGGCATGTTTTCTGGAGGCTTCGGTTTCTATCATGGCGCGAGAAGAGTTGGAGCAACGGTCGTGCCCTCAAGTGCAGGATTCTCCAAACGCCAGATACAGTTCATGATGGACTTTGGAACAACGATGCTCTCTGCAATTGTCTCCTATGCTTTTCGCCTTGCAGAAATAGCCCAAGAAATGGGGATTGACCTAAGGAAGCAAACAAAGGTCAGGAAAGGCGTCTTTGGAAGCGAAACTTGGAGTCGTGAAATGAAGAAGAGACTGGCAAATACTTGGGACATGGAGCCCTTTGACATCTATGGGTTTACGGAGATGTACGGCCCGGGCATGGGAAATGATTGTAGGGTGCATGACGGGTTGCACATCTGGGAAGACCATTTCTTTGTCGAAATTGTTGATCCAAAAACGGGAGAGGAGATCGGCCCCGAAGAAGAGGGCGAGCTTGTTATTACTACATTGAGCAAGGAGGCGATGCCTCTCATAAGATATCGGACACATGACATTTCTTCGCTTCTCG
Organism: Nitrososphaerales archaeon; assembly: GCA_030041355.1. Taxonomy (GTDB): domain Archaea; phylum Thermoproteota; class Nitrososphaeria; order Nitrososphaerales; family CADDZS01; genus JASHOD01. Next base: position 3,225 of record JASHNZ010000102.1, on the reverse strand, counting down.
ACTCGCCTTCTTGTGATTGCAAACGGACACATCGAAGATATGAGGAAATCAGAGCTCGCAGTGATGACATGCTCAAGGTGTCCGGAGTAAGCTTCTGGCCTTCTCAGCTTGAGACGGTGTTACTCAAGGAAAACGAGATAGGCTCTGAGTATAGAATCAAAATTTCCAGAACCAATTCCATAGACAAAATGACAATAGAAGTCGAATCCAGAGAGAAGATCTTCGACGATGCGAAAAAGGACTTGCTTACAAGGAATTTATCAAAGGCATTGCGAGATGTTCTTCTTTTCTCACCTGAAGTAATTTTGGTGGAGCCAAACTCCTTGCCAAGAGTTGAGGCTGGCAAAGCACAAAGAGTGATCGACGATAGAAAAAAAGCCTAAACTTCAATTTTCTATCATGTTTTCAAAAATATTTGTTTCCTGCAAATAATTTGCTACTCGTAGCGATATCGCCATAATGGTTAGAGAAGGATTCGCATCTATGACTGAAGGTAACACACTGCCATCTACGACGAACAATCCTCCAATGTCGTGAGATTCACAGTTCAAGTTCACGACGGACATCGAAGGATCTTCCCCCATTCTGCATGTTCCCTGAACATGATGGCTCGCATATATTGAATTGACAGTTTCCTTCGCCCCGGCAGCCAGGAAAGCTTCGCGACACATGCTCCGCGCTTTCTCGATTTTTTGTTTGTCTGAGGTCGTGATAGGTTTGTGAAATTTTTCCTGCCCAGTTGCCTGATCTCGGAATACTCGCCCGTCATTTGAGTCATGAATATTGATAAACACGCCTGCATAGTGTTTGTATCCTCTCAGAATTTCCTTTTGTCTTGATCCCCATAGCGGCATCCCATCTTCATCGACAATAAACTCTGCAAAACTCAAAGGCCCCTCCATAACCTCTGACGCTTCAAGAAGAAACCCCCCTTTTTCCTTCTGGGCAAATTCTTCCATCTGACCTGACAGCGGATGAAGTAGCCAATTATTCAACACATCGTCAAACTTTCCAAAGACTATTGTGGCAGTATTCACGCCAAAGTTCTGACCGATCTGTTTTGAACTTTGAGAGAATCCACTCACTTCTTCGATTCCTGAATCTAAAAGGATAAGAGGAGTATTCATTGCGCCCGCGGCAAGAATTACTATTTTTGATTCTAGTCTTTTCGTCTCACCCTTTTCATTTACAAATTCTACGCCCTTTACACGCGGCTTGTCTCCTGTATCCGAAGAAAATAGAATTTTTGTCACAGTGGAATTGTAAATTACTTCTGCGCCCAAAAGAACTGACGGAATGATATAGGAAACAAGTGTACCTCTCTTGGCCTCAGTCGGGCATCCAAATAAGCAACCAGACTTATCACATTTCATATTGACATAGGCTTTGACAGGATAAAACGGATAGCCTAATTTTCGGAAGCCCTGATCAATTTTCTTTAGACCTTCATCCCATTCTGTATATTCACGAACGCTGGTGTCCCTTTCGACCTGTTCGTAATATTTTTCCAAGTCTTCCTGTGAAAAGGGCACTCCGTCCTCGTTTCTTAATCGAGTTGCTTCAAACCACTCTCTATAATTCCACTCTGGCATTCTATGCGCGACTGCCGTAAATATCGTTGTCGAACCACCAACACATCTTCCCATGCCGAGAGCAATTTCATCTTTCAAACCTAACTCGTGATTCGAGGTCCAACGAGGTTTCCACCAGAGATTTCGTAGAGCCAAGAGTTCAAATCGGTTAAAATCACTCGTCATGTAAAATCCTCCAGCCTCTATTATTGCGACTTTCTTTCCTGCTTCAGTTAGTTTCCAAGCAATCGGCCCTCCTCCCGCCCCCGAACCAATTACAATTGCATCGTAATCTTTCAACATTTTTCACCTTCCATCAGTGTGGTCTTTCCAGGCCTTGAGAAAGCTCCAATCCTTTTTGATATCAGAGATACGCTTTCCTCCAAATTCGATGTACTCCCACGCAGTTACCCCAGAGTAGCTCGGATCCCGATAATCAGAATAGAATCCTTCTAAAACCAGTGACCTAAGGTCAAACATCATCTCTCTTGTCTTAGAATTGAAGTAGAAGTCTCTCAGGGCAGAATCTCTTTGCTCAGGTTTTATCGCGGCAAAGTTCTTTGAAAATTTGTTCTTGCAGTCTTTGTCCAGTAACTTGATTGCTTCTCTGAAGTGTTGCTGGCTATTCTTAGGTAAATCATACAGCAAAGAATCGATGTAGCTTATTGCCCCTATTGTCAGAGCTCCCGGGTCAGTGGCTGGATCGGGACCCTCGGGAACAATTGTTTCGCAAAGAGCTTCGAAGAACTTACACTCATCTTCCGAAAGAAAGTAGATTTCCTTCACACCAAAGTCAATTGTCCTGTTTTGCAAGTGTTAACGACGGTGGATTGTGCAGCTCCAACCGCGATAATATCAAATTCTGACATATTCTCTAGCCGAGCAAGCCCCCATTGACTGTTAGAACTGCGCCGTTGATGAATGATGATTTGTCTGAAGCTAGAAAAAGAGCTAGGTTTGCAACTTCATCAGGCGTTCCTATTCTTCCCGCAGGTATCAAAGTAGTCTTTACAAAATTTAGAACATCGTCGTTTTGAAAGCGATGTAATAAAGGGGTATCAATAGGTCCCGGTGCTATGCAATTTACTCTTAGCCCTTGTTTTGCCCAATTCTTTGACAGTGCCTTAGTCAGGGATATTATTGCCCCTTTTGAGGCAGCGTACGCATCGGTATTTGGAATAGGTTGTATGCCTAGATCGGAAGATATGTTAATGATCGAACCATTCTTTGAAGATTCCAAAATAACTGGGATTGCGTACTTACAAACTAAGAATACGGTTTTCACGTTTGTTTGCATCACTTGATCAAACGATTCCTCCGACAATTCGATAACGTTGCCAGGCATCTCGATCCCAGCGCAGTTGACCACTATATCCAGTCTACCATACTTCTGTTGAACTAACTTAATCGCGTTTTGCACATCATAAGTTGATTTCAGATCAGCATGGAATCGTATTGGAGAAGTAGAGCTCGCATGGAGAGATCCGGATCTAATTGGTTCGAATTTAATGTCGATCTCCAAAATTTGAGCCCCATTTCTTGCAAACAAATCTGCGGTGCTCTTGCCGATTCCCGAAGCTGCCCCTGTAACAATCGCCACCTTATTTGCCAAGTCCATAGTTGTTGACAATGTTGATTTCCTCTACAAGTGACT
>JASHNZ010000101.1 GCA_030041355.1 Nitrososphaerales archaeon | reverse complement strand
TTGAGTGTATGAGTGTGTATCTCACTCTTACTAACTGTCTCGGTCTATCTCTCTGTCTCAGTCTCTCTAGATAACACACACTAACACACTATAGAGAGCGAACAAACTATAGAAAAAGAGGCACATTATTTAGGAGGAGGAGTTGCGAATATGGGGTCGGCCGGATTTGAAGAGTTGGAAAATCGTGTAAATGGAATTATTCTCATGTTCTTATCCTCTAGCATTCAGACGCTGTTCGATCCCACAGTTTCACTAATTCATATGAAATCGTTATTTTGAGCTAATTTTAGTTTGAGCTGGGAAGAGATTGCCAGAAGAATCGATTAACGTCGATGGCCTCAAGATAAGATATTGGACAAATCAGGGAGGGCTCTCGGAGAAATCGGAAGGGTCCAAGCCCGCAGTAGTTCTCTTCCACGGGAACGCTTTCTCTCTAGACAACTGGAAAAAACTCGGAACGCTTAACGCGCTTTCAAAGCGTGCATATCCGGCTTACGCAATCGACTTACCTCTCGGCAAAGGATCGAAATCGGACAAGGTGAATCAAAAGCAGAGCAAAAATCCCAGAGAGGTTGCTTCATGGGTCGGAAAAATATTCGCGGCGCTTCATCTCCAAGATGAAAAGCTAATCATCATAGGACCTTCGCTCGGCGGCGGAGTAGCTCTTTCGTACGCGGTAGAGAATCCGAGCAAGATTCGTGCACTAATTCTCATTGGTCCGTCCATCTATCGGGTTAGCGAAAGTCAAAGAAGCAAGCTAGTTGATCTGGAAATGCCCATCCTCCTTCTGTGGGGACAGCGCGACAACGTCTTTCCCGTCGACGAATTTGCAAAGCCCCTCAAACAGCAGCTGATGCATGCGAAGCTAATCATAGTCAACGAGGCTGGTCACGCTGCCAATCTCGACAAACCGGAGGAGTTTCATGAGTTACTGTTTGACTTTTTGTCCGAAATAGCATAAAATCACGCTTCACCTCCATGGAGCCATATCGTCAGTGGATGACCACTTGTCTGTCGATGAATTAGTCAATCTGGCTAGGAGAATTTACCAATAAATTGGGGTTCAAATTCCACGTTCCGCTCATGCGTGAACGAGTATTCTGCACATACCAAGGGCACGAATCTAAGGATCTGGAGCTAAGATTCATTCAGCACTTCGGTTAACAAACGTCTTTCTGCTTTGCGTCTGTGAGCTACCCAGGTCGATTTCGCGAGATTAACTCGCCGCGCAATCTCCTCTGAGCTAATCTTTCTTGGTCTGTCGTAATATCCCATTTTGTAAGCCCCGATCAGGACATCGCGTTGCTTTTCGGTTAGGCGCTGAAGCGGGGAGGCTGGAGAAAATTTTGCATCCATCAACGACACCATCTTGAATTTCAACTTTGACATCGCAAGGGATCTCAAGACTCCCTTCATCTGCTTTGCAGTTCCGAGAAAACTCACCTTCAGCTTGCCATCCTTTACTTCCAATGGTGTAGAAAGATACGATCCAGACGTCAACCGACTAAGGAAGCTCGGTCGCTTTCGTCCGGGAAGAGCGCTGATTTTGATAAAGTATGTGTTAACCCCCTTGTCTTTTTCGAGAAGCTCGGATTCGAACTTGGCATCACGAGAACCGGCAAACACATCCCTGATCCTCGGTGGCTCATCGCCAAAATCCACTTTGACCAGCGCTGAAAACTCTGCTGGCTCAAGTCTCAGTATGTGGACTATTTCGAATGATGAAAGTCTGCGAAGATCGGAACTCGTGGCCAGCTCATCCAACGGAAACTCCACTATGAGCCTACGCATATGAGCTGTTTAATTTGCAGAAGTAGATAGAGCTTTATCAGGAGACGCCCCTGTGCGCCAGCAGGTTAATCCAAAGAGGAAACGCGTATTTTCTTACCAGAGTGAGATGAGTAATGGAAGAAGCCACAAAGAAGTTACACCAAAGCTCTTCAGATAAAACTTTCGATCATGCGTATGCCAACAGATCGCTGGTATTACTTTCGCTGATCAGCGCATTCATAATGTACATCGATACCATGCTAACACCAGCCCTCCCCAAGATAGTTTCAGAGTACAACGTGAGCATAGATCAGGCTAGCTTGATCATTTCGCTATACACAGTCTCCGGTGTCGCGGTAATCCCCATCTTCGGAAAGCTTGGAGACATTTACGGAAAAAAGCGCGTCATGATGTACATTCTGATAGCCTACATAATTGCAGCCACCATCACATCATTTGCCCCGACTTTCAATCTTGTCCTGATTTCTAGGTTTGTGCAGGGAGTCGGACTTGGCTTGTTTGCTCTTTGCTTCAGTTTGGCGAGAGAGCAGTTTCCGAAAAATCTGGTTCCTAAAGCCCAGGGATTGATAAGCGCCGTTCAGGTGTCAGGTGGGGCATTAGGGCTGCTAGGAGGAGCAGTCGTAACGAGCAGGTACGGATGGCAGGGCAACTATCACATCGCATTGCCGCTAATAGTCGTCGTTACGATTTTGATATTCTTCCTGGTCAGAGAATCCCCCAACCTGAAGCCGGGTGTCAAGCTCGACTACCTGGGCGCTGCTTGGCTCGGAGCCTCGCTCACAGCCACAGTGCTTGGTATATCGGAGGGGACTAGCTGGGGATGGACATCTGACCCCATCATCGCTTTATTGCTAGGCGGTCTTGTAGCCATGATTCCTCTAGCTCTGTACGAGAGAAGGCTTGCGGAGCCCGTCCTGAATCTGAAGCTCCTCCGCCAGAGAAATCTGATGGTTGCAAACCTGCTCGTAATTTCGTACGGACTATCTCTGGGAATAGCATTCCAGACTTTTGTCTACGCAATGGAACTGCCACCTCCTAGCGGTTTTGGAATTGGAATTACCGAAATCGGAGTATATCTTCTGCCGCTCGTCGTCATCATTCTACCCGTCGCTTTGGGTGTAGGCGCATTGATTCCGAAATTTGGCGTGAAACCCTTCCTTTACATTGGCTCAATTCTTGCTGCAGTCGCTTTTCTTTTGCTTTCTACTTATACGAGCGCTGAACAAATCGAAGTATATCTCATTGTATACGCTTTCGGTTCGGGAATGCTTACTGTCTCGATACAGAATCTTCTAGTTCTTTCCATAAGCAAAAGCGAGATGGCACTGGGAACAGCGTTGAACACAGCTTTCAGATACATTGGTCAATCCCTAGGAGCTCCGATAGCTGGGGCGATTCTCTCAACATTTGTCAGTAGCTACGTGATCAGCGGACATCTTCTTTCGCTGCCAACCAGAACAGCATTTCAGTACTGTTTTTACACATCAGTGGTCGCGTTCATAGTTGTCGGATTGCTTGTGGTATTTGCGAGGGAGGTCATAGGAAAAAGGGAAGATTCGCGTGTTGCACAAGCCTCAGCGAAATCTTGAGCATTGATGCGATTGCGATTCGTCAGCTGGACAAGATAGCAAAGGGTAATTTTCAAATTAGCTGATGGGAAGAAAATATGTACACGCTTGAGCTCATGGCCGTAGGCTCCGGATGCAAAGGGAAAGAAATCCTACACGAAGTTTCGTTCAAAGCGGATCAGGACTCGATTTATGTCGGACTCGGACCCAATGGCGCCGGAAAGACTCTGTCTTTCGCCATCCCTGTTCACCCATTCGTTGGATGCCCCTCTCTCTGTAATCCATGGACCAATCAAATGCATTCCTTGCAGGAAAATCAAGCTCCTGACTGAACTTATAATGTACCGAATATGAGTTCATGAAGAATTTCGCCACAATCTAGCATATCCGCTTTTGCAGAGCTCTGTGAAAACAATTAGGAGAGATTATTCTCTGTTCCTTCTTTTAGAGCACGTCATTTCGAATTCATTCCTAAAATTTCTAGATGAGGCAGACTCTTCGAGCGATACGGACCCAAGTTTCCTCACAGTTTGCCTGTTATGCGTTGTCGGGTTTTGAAAAATGCGAAAGGCCCTCGATATGTAATCCTGAACCCATAGGTTTGATACTCATTGAGTAAACTCAAGTAGTCCGAAGAGGGCCCTTTCTTTGACTCACATATTTTGAGAGTTCCACATTTTCCTCTCCCGGGATGTACTTCCTAACTCTCTCCTCGGTTGCTTCGAGCGGTGCTGTTGCATCGATTCCAATCTTCGACTGATGGATGTGATGAAGATCCCTTGGGAAACCTCTAGCTTCAGGAACTATGAATATTCCGTTATCGGGTCTTCCCCTCGTAACCATCGCCCACCAGACATCATTCATATCAAAAGGATTCACGTCTTCGTCAACTACAACACAATATTTTAACCAAGAATGCGCCCCAAGAGCACACATAGCAGCATTCTTTGGTTCGCCCTCAAATCTCTTTTTGATCGAGACAACACAGCCCAGTAGCGAAGGAGTATTACTCAAAGCCTTGACCTGAAAGCCCGCATGGTTTAGGGCGTGATAGAGATGTGCTTCTCTTGAAAGTGCAAGAAGATGAATGTCTTCTTTAGTGCCCGCTTGTATTGTATGATAAATCGCTCCTGTTCTATGAGTGATCGCCTTTAGTCGAAATACATGATTCTTCGCTTGGGGGATGTAAAATTGGAATACGTCGCCGTATGGTCCCTCGTCTTCCCTCACATTTGCGAGCACTTCACCTTCTAAGATAATTTCGGCATTTGCGGGAACATTGACATCTATCGTCTCGCATTTTACAAGCTCAACAGGACTTTGGGCTAGGGCACCCGCTAGCTCGAAATGATCCACGCCAAATGGGAGTGTCGACGAAGCTGCTATCATTTCAAAAGGATGCGCTCCTATCGCGATAGCCACTTCAAGATTTTTTCCAATTTTCTCAGCTCTACCATGAATCACCCCGAGGTGCTGTGGCGCCATCATTCTAATTCCAAATTTGTCTGCTTCTTTGTACTGCATTCTGTTGAACGACATGTTCGTGTATCCCGTTTCGGGATCTTTAGCGATCGCCATCCCAGCGGTAATGAATGGAGCTACATCTCCGATTGCGTGAGTGACAATTGGGAGAACGCTGGCGTCAGCACTTGCCCCAGTCAAAATGTGATCCTTAACTGGCCCTGTGGATACAATCTTTGGCTTTACTGGATTTTCCGCACGCTTGACATATTCTCGGACAGTGTCTGCCTCTGAAGTATTAAGCAGAAGAGAGAACATCTTTCTTGATACTACAACGTTCGCTACAACTCCAAACTTACTTCCCTTCACATTATGAAAGAAGATTGCACTATCCTGTTTTTCGGCAGCCTTTACTACCGAGGAGAGCTCAAATTTTGGATCGACTTCTCTGTCAACGTGTAGTAACAGATCTGCCGAATCCAAAATTTGTAGGTAGGTTCTGAGATCGCGTCCTGACATAGAAATCTAATTTGTAAACCCAGAAACCAGTATATTACCATAGTTTGCAAAAATCGATGGTCATGAAAAGCAGATAAAGTCATTTGCGAAGAACAAAATCATGAACTTGACAGAAAACCTTCTCGAACCCGTAAAAATGAGCAGACCTTTCGCTATATCGATAATCAATTCTTCATGAGAGCTTCCAAGAATAAGGCTTAGTAAATAGAAAGAATGACAGAACAGTCCTCAAATTTGTTCAAGTCACAATATCAAAGTATAAGCGAACCGAGATACAGCAACAAACATAGAATGGGATTGATTGTTCCATCTCTAAATGTAACGATAGAGCCTGAATTCAACGCTGTTTTGCCTCGAGATATTTCTGTTCACGCAACTCGCCTTAAGCTCGAACATGGAGATGCGGAAAGTCTTGAGAAAATGGCTGAGCGAACTGAGGAAGCTTGTGATCTTTTGGCATCCGCCAAGGTGGATGTCTTAGTCTACGCTTGTACGACAGGAAGCTTAGTCAAAGGACTAGATTGGGAATCGAAACTTGTCGAGAGAATGAAAGCAAGAACTCGAGCTCAAGTTACCACGACCGCGCGAGCTGTAGTCGATGGTCTGAAGGAAATGAATCTAAGTAAGATAGCCATAGGGACTCCTTACACTCAAAAATTGAATAAAATTGAGAAGGAATTCATCGAGTCAAATGGCATCGAGGTTACGAAGATTAAAGGACTGGGATGCATGCAAGGGGAAGACCTGCACAAATATGATTCCAGCAAGACGATCGAGCTCGCCTTGTCTGTCGACAGCGAGGACGTAGAGGGAATATTACTTAGTTGCACTGACCTAAAAACCGTGACAGTTATTGAAGCATTAGAGAAAAAATTAGGCAAACCAGTGATCAGCAGCAATACCGCAACTCTCTGGAAGTCTCTTCGGGTAATGAAATACAAAAATCCAAAGATTTTGGGATATGGATCGCTTCTGCAACGAAACTCTTAGGCCCTATCTTTTGATTCCTCCTGGATGAGGCGAGCAAGCCTTTCTTTGTCTCTTGTAAACTCTACGTACTTTTTCAAATAATATGATGGCACACATCGTGATTTTACGATGAAATTCAGTATATTCACTAGTGATCCATGGATATCGGCGGGAATTGCGTCAACTCCTGCCTCTGCCAGACCAGAAGCTGGATTGATGTAACCTAGCTCTGCTGATTTTGCGATCAGAAATTCCTCCATTTTTCCATCATGTAGTAATTCGGAGGACTTGAAATGAAACGAAATCAGGGATTCCAAAGCTGATGCGCCCCAATTCGACGTTCCAGCTACTATCAGGGAATCGGTGGAAACTGAGGATGCCACGCCTCCATGACATGGACATCCACAGTCGTTTCCAGTTGGTAAAATCTCGCGCACTTGTTTTTCTATGCACCCCATGCCTATCTCATTCCCCGCGTCTCCTATTCCAATAGTTGGAATACCGTTCTCCTTGGCTGCATCGATTAGTGTGTCTGCTTTGGCGGAGAGGGGAGAAATGTCGACGCCTACTCCACTATGGTACACACCCTTTGAGTTAGGGGAGGCTTTTTCAATCGAAATTACTGCGGCAGGAGATACTCTGGAAATGAGAGTATCTGCTTGTTTCTTCGCTTTTTCCATTTCAAGAGTAAAAGGCTCAACAAATGCATTACGATATTCATCCTTTCCCTTCTTTTTCGAATAATCCCTCCTTAGCCCAAAACCAGAATATTTCATCAATTCACCCATGCTTGAAACCCAGGTTGGTTCTGTTACAATTACGGGCGTCAGGTTCCACGCGAGGTTTAAAGATCTAGCTAAGCTTGCTGACCCGACTGGACCATCTGTTTCTGCCTTTAACCAAGGAGGGACAACAAAGCCAGTAAGAATTAGGACAGAATCGGAACCAGAATTTTCTATCCCATTCCTCAGTCTTTCGAACGCATCAAACACAAGAGGCTTTCCAATCTTCGATCTGGCGGCAGCATGAAGGTCCAAAACGACGGGCCTGGCCGCGAGAGAAGAACCAAAGAATATAGGAACAGAGATGAGTCGATCAACAATCTCAGCAATGTTCATAAGATCATTCTTCCTCTCGCTAGAATGCGCCATTTTTAATACACGCACCCTGCGTATTCTGTGAAGCACTTCCCGGTGGACCCACGGAAGTACTGCACTGAAAATTTCGATTTTCTCTCAGACATTCTTTAGTTCCTTCTTGCCGAGACTTGATAACGGAAACTCGATCTTGTTTCTGAAGTGATCGAACACCTGTTGAGAGATGCACATCCCACCGGGCTGCTGAATGTCAAAGGCGCATCTGACAGCCTCGAGAGCTCTTGCAAATTCGACCAAAAAAGCATCTCCAATGGTTCTGATTTCTCTTCCTCTATGCTTTGGAAAGGAGCAGCGGATCAGTTTCGGGTGCCCTTCGAGGAGCTCCATTGCAAGAGATTTACTTCTCTCGGAAAGAGAAGTATAGCCCCCCATGTCGGTAAACACTATCGCGGCAAGTCTCCGTTCACCTTCTGACAAATGACTCACTCCATCAACTTTCAAGAGTTCGTCTGAAGATAAAACCGTTTGCGAGCATGTGAAGTCGCTAGAAATAAAGCCATGGGGAGACTTGATTCCTAAGAAAGTGTTACGTGACTCACCTTTCGATTTAGAAGCGTGCTTCTTTGTGCCATGATTTTTTGTGTTAACAGTATTCTAAACCACTTCCTAGCGATGAGACTAACCTTCACACCACCTGTTGTGTTCAAATGTGACATTTCAAACGTAATCAGAGTCAAATCCCATCCTTCACACACCTAAGATGATTTAACTAGTAAATTGGTGTTCAAATTCCACATTCCGCGCATGGGATCCTCGCTGGTGTAAGATTTACTAGTAAACGCTATCTCCGCAAAAATCAAAGGCGTAAGAAAGGTTCATTTCACTGTTTCCTTTTGCCGAGGACTTCTTTGGCAAACATGATGGCGATGGCGATAACTATGAACATGGCGGCTGCGACGTAGAAGCAATATTGAAAGGCCGTTGCTGACGGAAGCGATTGGTAGATTGCCTCTCCAGTCTGTGTACGCCCCAGTAGCACAGAAATGGTGAAGGTACTTAAAATGGAAGCAGCGACAGGGGCGCCAATGCTGTCACCAAGATTACCAAAGACATAGGCGAGCGCGTTAGCTAAGCCCATGTCTTGTGGATCTACGGTCAAGAGTAGTAAATTCTGTACGGTTGAAGTCATGATCGAAATCCCTGCTCCAGCCGCGAACATGCCAATTAGGAGTTCTGAGTAAGTTGTAGCCTGAGCTACAAGAAGAAAAGCCAAAACAGTCAATACCGTCCCGGCAATTGCTAGCGGCTTTACTCCCGTCTTTGAGACGAATTGACCTGCAATCGGCGCAAACGCAAACATAGCCACGGCAAACGGTACGATCGATAAACCAGTTTGGAAGATATTCAGCCCAAAGCCAACGGGAGGGGGCAGCTCGAACTTGTAAACAAAGACCTGTTCAGCAAGCGTAAAACCGAGTAGGCCAAAGATTGCAAGATTGGTCACCATGACGTTTCTCATGGCGAGCAATCGAAGATCTAGTATAGGTTCTCCCCCCTTTGCCAAGTACCCTCTTTCATAGAGAGCCAGCGGCAGCAAAAGTCCTACGCCTATTACCCCCAAGAAAATCGTGTTCTCAGATGCCCAACCCCAAGTGGGTCCCTGGGCGAGCGTGAGAATAATTATTGCCAATGAAGCGCCGAGTAAAGTAGCGCCTAGATAGTCGATTTTGACGTTAGGGCGTTTATATGTAGACTCTTTTACTAGCACGTAGGTAAGTACCGCAAGAACTATGACAAATGGTACCGCCGTATGATAAGTTCCTTGCCAGCCATAATTGTTTGATACCAAAGAGCCGAGAGGAAGAGCTACTGCTAGTCCCGCCCCGCTCATTCCACTGAGAAGTCCTACTGCCTTTGGAAGTTTGTCTCTTGGGAATTCCTCTCTAACCAGACTGAAAACCAGCGGAGAAATTGAGATCCCTATTCCCTGAACAGTCCTGGTCGCGAGCAAAAACGTGAAATTCGGAGAAAAACTTGTTATCGAAACTGCAGCAGCATATATGAAAAGAACGTAGACAAGGATGCGTTTCTTTCCAAAAACGTCTCCTAGTTTCCCAATGACTGGAACAAGGGCTGTACCTGACATCGCGTAGAGTGCGATCACAAGGCTCGCTTGGGCGATGCTGATGCCGAACTCTGTTCTGATGTATGGAAGCGATGGAGTTATCATGGTTTCAATGTAGAAGACGATGAACATGAGCCCAACAGACAGCGCCAGCAATCTGTTGAGGTAGCTTGAATCGGGAGTGAGTCTCTTCTCTTTTCTCCCAATCTCTTCTGTAGGATGCATTATCCGAGAACACCTTGAACCTATGCTTGTCGGCAGGATTGGATTAGCTTTGTAGCGAACATGTTCGCCAAAAGGAAGAATAAGCTCTCACCCCGAGCAAGAAAATGTATGGGGGACTGTTTGCGTTGCGTAGACTCGTTATCGAGTTCTGGATAGAGCAATTCGAGACTAGAAGAAGTCAGGTAGTACCTGGGCCTCCTTCCGACCTATTGACAAAGATCAAGTCCTTTGAAATACTTCGTGCTATCAGGCTAAGTCCTGGAGAATTCTCCGTTGTAGCAAGAGTCGAGCTCAACGACCCCGGTTTCCATGTCGAGGAACTCTTTCCTACAGAAGGTCTCGAAGGTTCCAAACTGGAGACGGAGCTTTTGGAGAAAGAATCCGACACTGCATTAATTTACTTCATACGGGCGACTGTGCCGCCCGGTCATGGTCAGACAGGACTGATGCCATATCTAGCGATGCCCTTCGAGTACAGAGATAAGAAGCTGCGAGTTTCATTTCTAGGCAGTTCTTCCCAGATAAGGCGGTACCTCAAGATTCTTTCAAAGGAACGTGGAATCAGATACAGGATCGCTTCGCTTACAGATGCAAGATTTCCCCAGGACTCGCCATTAGGGCGATTAACGGACAAGCAGCGCAGGGTTCTTTTCACCGCCTACAGACTAGGATACTACGAGGTCCCTCGAAAGATCACAAGCGCGGAGTTAGCGGGAAAGCTCAATCTGGTGAAATCGACACTTTCTGCCCACATACGAAAGGCAGAACGGACACTTCTCAAGGAGATGCTGAGCGATCTCTGACTATTGTTGAACACAATCAGTCGGACATGCCCTGTTCGTTTTTACTAGTAAATTTGGGTTCAAATCCCACATCCCGCGTACGGAATTATCGTGAGCTTTGGAATTCACTAGTAAAAAGTCGAGCCGCAGTATAGATAACTCAGTCTGATTACGGGGCCTGACTCTATACGCGATTGCTGTCTTGACAACGTTGATGTCTGCGTTCTATTATTAGACCAACTTTTTCAGCACTTTGAAAAGTGGCTTGGAGTCCGGAACACAGTCCTCTGCGAAATACCACCAAAAGTATCCTCCGACGTAATTGGCAAGAGGAATATTGAGTCCATAGTAATACTCCATTATGTTTTCTGCACGGGCAAGATCTTTTGAATCAGCCGGACGATTCAGCCCAATCTCTCCAAATCCGACCTTGGCGTTGCGGAAAATCGATGAAAGCTCAGAAAAGATCCGAGTCCATTCCATTGGCGTTGGCCGAATGTTGTCGTTATCGACCTCGTAGTAGGAAACTAGTGCATAGTCTAATCCTTGTTTGATTGAAGCAGGTACGTGTTTCTTCGCCCAAGCAATCATTTCGTGACCGGGGCTCACGGTCTTCCGAGGCTGGTAGTAAAATGTGAGCGCCGTGAGCTTTCCAGCCGCAGAGACTATGTCATATGCCCTAGTAATGAGTGAGACAACATGTTCGGTCGAGCCAAGCCATTCTCCATTTATTTCGTTTCCCACTTCCCAAAGATCTACAGTGTCTCCAAAAGCTTGCAGGTACTTAGAAAATCGCTTTCCGTACGTCGAAAGATCCATGTGTTTCACTTCCGAGCTGTCCACGGGCTGTCCCATCATGTACGTAATTGGATGCAGTGCTTCGACAGCACGTCTGTATGCGCTTGGAGGCTGAGGGGGATTGAAAACAACTCGTGTAATGGGCATCACGGGTAGCGCTTTCATCGATGTGGAAATAGCTTGCAAGTCTGTAACTTCGTCTGCTGTTACACCCCACAGAAAATCAGGCAGTGAACGACTTTTTCTTGCGACCGAGGAAGGGAAAGCGGAGGATAATATTGCCTGCCTGTTTGCTTCGACATATAAAGCCGCTAAACATACAGCACCAAGAGCTGCGAGAAACCTCCTCCGTTCCGGTATCATGTGCCTGACATCTCATTAGCTGGTGTCATTTATTTGATATGGGAATGCTATTCGAACATGAATCGCAGGCTGATCCTTCCCTCAAACTCCGAGAATCTGCCTCAAGAAATCTTGGCTCAATTCACATTATCTGCCTTCCATCGATGAATATTCGATGAACTTTCATCAGGCGCTCCCACCATTGCAGGCTTCCTTGCCGTCATCCGCTCAATGCGAAGTGTATCGGGGTGACTCTGTACAGCACCACGCCTTCCGAGCAGACGCTCGCCTTGATTATACCGGCGCTAGATATCCAAAAAGTCTGCCCGGTCCAGAGATTTTGGACAAGATAGCCCAGAGGATCGGATTGAAGCCCGATGGCTCTTGTCGTAGTGGAGATTGTCTCATTTGCCGCGGAAAGGTTCACGCTCGTGTCAAATAGTCCAACTATTCCGTCACCGCTCTTTTCCACTTTGGAAAATACTTGCGCATTTCCGCCGTCACTTATCGAGATGCGCGAAGCGTCGATCGAGTCTTGGTCCACCTCGATCATCTGACGATTAGTTAGGAGGCCGAGATCGGTTGCATTCAATGGACTCTTGCTCCCGTAAGCGTTTGTCACATTGCTTGTTAGATCGCCGCCCAGAATCAGCGGAGCAGACGCGAGCGACCACAGGCTGAGCTGGCTTTCTTCAGCAGCAAGATTCATCCCGCTATTGGCTGGACCGTCGCCCACTTCGATTGAATCATAATCGTTGAATCCTCCCGGCCCGCCATACGGCTGCCACGCAGCAACAAAGTCGAAACGATCCTTCCAATGCGAATAGCTCGTCAGAGGAAAGACGCTACGGCAGCCCGGATAAGGAGGATGATAGCATCCTCTTCCGCTTCCTTCATCCGGTCCGTTGATTTCGATGTCAGGAGCCATTTCCCACTGGTTGGAATACTTCTTCAGCTCCGGGGCGATTTTGGTTGTGAAGCTGCCCTCCGTGGTGTCGAGGACCATCTCCCGCCCCGACTGGTTGATCGCCTTTGACCAAGCTTCAATGTCCGGGACATTGTTGTTCGTGATCCCATCCAGCTTGATGTAATCAACGCCCCACGACGCCAGCTCATTCACAACGGAATCGACGTACGCCTGTGCTCCCGGTGCGCTGTAGTTCAAACCGACCATTCCGCCACAGTTGTAATTGTTTTGGGGCTTATCTGTCGCGATCTCGTCGGCGGTGTAATTAGTGCCCAAAATTGGCGTGTTCTTTTTCACAGCTTGCTTTGAGATCCCCGCCGTCTCGTAGATTCCGAATTTGAGTCCAAGAGAATGAACGTAGTCAACAAGGGCTTGTATGCCATTTTTCGAACCGCTACCGGGATAATTTGTGGCGTTGATCAACCAGCGCCCATAGTGATCAACATTCGGTCCTTGCGGCCCGGGACACTGATACCAGCCGTCGTCGATATTAACGTAGGTGTAACCGAACGAGGAGAGATTTGTGGAAACAAGAGCTTGCGCCTCGCCTTCAACCATCGTTTCGTTGGCGCCCAGTCTCAGGAAGCTCCAGCTGCTCCATCCCATGACCGGAGTTTGGTCCGGGCCACCTGGTTCTGATACCGTGTTTGAAGATGAATTTGTCGTTGGAGGGACGCCTAAGTATGACTTCACGGCGGATGTACTAAGGGTAAGCGGGTTGGAAGGGATTCCACCAAGAAGGAGGAAAAGCAAAAACATTGAAGCAAAGATAGAGGTCCAACCATACTTACTGCTCGTTTTTGCAAATCTGCTTCCCGACGTGGCTTTTCTCTTTCCTGTGAGTATACAGGGCAAGTATTATTTCAACAATTCACTATTCTTCCTAAATTAGATCAGCGTGTTTTGCTATGGAGTTCCGCTGATCTTTCAAACAAGCTGTACATAGCCTATGACTTTCGACCAGGTGCGCCACCATGCTCTGCATCGCCTAGATGTTCATGCCAAAAGCCTAGAAGCGAACGAGGTCAACGCCCCCTGCGAAGACCGAATACGGCTATGAAGACTCCCTTTTCTGAGATAAAGAATTGTTCGCAATTAGTCCGACGCCAGGACCGCTGGGCAAGATAAGTTTCCCTCGCTCAATTAGGACACCTCGAAAAGGATCGTTTGCAATTAGAAGGTTGCCGTCGAGATCAGCATAATCCACGAGAGGCGAAAGATGCGCCGCTGCGGTCACGGACACGGAGCTTGAGACCATGCAACCAAGCATTGTTTTCATGCCTAGCGATTTCGCAATACAGATCATTCGGTAGGCTTCGAGAATACCTCCACTTTTGTCAAGCTTAATGTTCACGCCGTCGAAAGCATCCCTGAGTTTCGGGATATCAGTAGCCCGCTGACATGCTTCGTCAGCAATGATGGGTATGTGCACTCGTTCGCGCACCCAGCGTGTCTCCTCGATCATTTCGGCTGGTAGCGGCTGCTCAATTAGCTCCACTCCTCGCTTTTCGAGCCAGTTTATTTTGCGAACGGCTTCCTCCTTGTCCTTCCAACCCTCATTTGCGTCCACGCGTAGTGCCTTGGAAGAGACGGCGCGTACAGCCTCAACAGTTTCTTCGTCGGTGTCCAGCCCCACCTTCACTTTCAGAATAGGAAAGTCATGCGCTTCCTGCGCCTTTTGCTTCGTTACCTCGACTGTATCGATGCCGATGGAAAACGTCGTCAATGGTGCGTCTTGCGGATCCAGCCCGAAGTAAGCGTAAAGGGGCACACCAAGCTTCTTGCCCACCCAGTCCATCAGCGAGATGTCGATGGCCGCCTTGGCTGCCCAGTTATTCTCCACATGACGAAAGACATCCTGCATGGTCTTCGAAAACTGCATTGCATCGGCTCCGAGCAAGTAATCGCGCATCGATTCGGCAGCTCTCTTCGCTTTTTCAGCATCCTCGTGATAGCGTACTATCGGAGCGCCTTCCCCATATCCTGTGATGTCGTCGCGCGTGTAGTAAGTGTAGAGAGTGTCTCTGTAGGAGCTGCTCGACATGGCCGTGGTCCAAGTATGCCGCAGATAGAGTCTCGCGATTTCCGTCTTGAAAGCAGTGCCGGTTGTCTGAGCCGAGTTGTTCAAATCACACACATTTCCTCTTAGTAAATACGTGGGATTGGGCAGGGCTTTATTTACGGAATTCCCTTGAATCAGCTACGATTTAGCTTTATTTGAATAAGCAGAATGTCTTTCTCAAATTCTCAGACGAATTGTGGATTGATGGCGGAGTCCAGAAAAGCCGTATCCTTTGAAGCTCACAACTCGCCTCTTGGAAATTTCTCACTTCCTGACGAAGCAATTGATATTGTGCCTGAAAGGAGAAACATAGATTACTCAGAAAGCACTTTGCATGTTGGAGAAACCATGTCAGAATCGAAGAGAACTCAGGTAGACGAGCTCACCTTGCTGCGCGCTTGGTCCGATTGGAATTCGAAGTCAAGAATCGACTACTTGGAAGCGATACTTCGTCTTACAGTTGAAGAGCGACGGATAGACCGCGGAGCGTCATGGGGTTCAATTCAAGATATCTTCTTGCACGTCCTTGAAGATTATATTTGGTGGTTCGAGAATGTGCCTCAGGGACGAGGAGAGGATGAATTCGTTGCCCTTTTGGGACGCGATACAAGTGAGAACGAATTGAGGACTCTCGTTCAGCGAGTCGACAATTTGATTCACAAGTTTATGGATTCACTCACCTCCGAGGATCTAGGGCACCCTTATGTAGTCCACGGGACGAGCGGGAGTGGAAAGACGTATACGATGACTACATGTCCCGCGGACATTGTGTGGCATATGGTGGAGGAACAATTACAGCATTTCGGGGAATTGAACGCACTGTTCTGGCAGTTGGATGTCGATCCACCAGTTCACGCTTGGTTCAGCAGCGAGCTGGCCTGGACTCATTGATAGAAAAATGCTCGTGGCCGCACGCCTATCACATGGATCGGAACAAGCTGAACGAAAACACAGGAAACAGATTGAATGGATCAAGGCTGAGCTTGCCAAGGCCAAAGACGAGGTCTCGCAGTGATCAAATGGATAGCGGGCTAACGTCTCTCAGAGCCGCACGCGACTATTCGAGTATTTAGGACCGAGAACGCGAACGCTCTAACTTTTTTCATGCTATGCAACTTCGAACAAGAAAGGGACGGTTCTAGTTAGCCACAGCGCGAAAGTGGGAACTACCTGCTATTCTATCTTCTTGCGGTCCTATATTTGGACTGCCTGTTATTCTAGACGCAATATTGGGCAGTAATAGTTTCCGTATTGGCCTTTCTGATGCATCTCTTAGCAAACAGGGTGATTAGAAGAGAAAACTTCCTTCCGTGAATCCTTGGCAACAACCAAAACCACTTCACTGATTGCCAGTATGCCCTAAACACACCAAAACCGGATGAAAAACAAGGAGAACAAAAAATTGCGCATTACAAGTCCTTCCTTTAGAATGAACTCGAAGCTCAAATTTGTGAGCAGTCCGAAACATTCACACTTTAACGTGTATCGAAGTTACTCCTTTGGTTTTAGCGAGTTCTCCATCAGTGGTTATCAGAAGAGCGTTCTCGGATTTTGCAAGAGCCAGAGCAAAGCAATCAGCTAGGGAAAGCCTTGGAGACTGCCTGCACTTTTCTAGGCCAGCTGCCCTAACTAGCTCTTCATCTTTATCGAATATCAAAAGTTCACTTTTTCTCAATTGATAATACCAAGTATCCGCCGTTTGTTTGCCAGATTTTTGGCAAGTCTTGTAATAGAACTCAGCTAGACTAACGCTATGGATCAAACCTCGGCATCGTCTTGTCATAATGGCATCGAAATATTTTCTGACACCGGGGTGGTCAACAAAGTGTAAGGAAAGAGCACCTGCATCGAGAACGAGGTTCTCATTCATGTCAATCCCTCCGGGCTTCTGCTCTGTGCTCTCTTTCAAGCTCCTTGATCCCAGCGATGAGAGCTCTCGAATTATCTTTTCCCGCACCTCGCAATTCCCGTAGTGTTTTGAGCGGGACTAGAAGCAGAGCTCCGTCGACGTCAACAAACTCCACTTTGCTTCCTTGCCGAAGGCTGTATTTTTTTCTCATTTTAGAAGGGATTGTGACCATACTTTTACTCGTAACCGTCGCGGTCTGTCTCATGCGGAGCACCATACAATTGTGCGTTCACCATGTATGTAAGCATTTTATATGGCGCAAATAAATGGCAGGCTCCCTCTACTAAAACTAAGAGTAATTATTAGCAGTAGTAGTATACAACATCAACGTGTATGATATTTGCCCTGGAATAGTGGAAGGAAAGAGAATGTCAGACGTAGTTTCAAAGAAAGCTGGAGAGTGGAATTGTACTGAAGAGCGGGTGTACAAGAAGTATGTCAGTGAGATGAGCCTTGGAACTTTCACTAAAGAAGATGTTGGGCGTGCTGCCCTGTATCTTGAGATATTATTTTAAGCTTGAGAAAGGATAAACTGAGAACGAAAGCTGGATGTGTCGATTACGATCGATGTCGAGAACTTAACAAAATCATTTGGAACTTTTACCGCTGTCGACAATGTCTCCTTGCACGTGGACGAAGGCGAGGTTTTTGGCTTTCTTGGTCCCAATGGAGCGGGCAAGACAACGACAGTAAGGATGCTTGCATGTTTAATTTCGAAGACTTCCGGAAGAGCGACCGTTGGTGGATATGAAATAGGAAATAGCTCAGACCAGTCAAAGATTAGAGCAATGATCGGACTTCTGCCTGAAAATGTAGGCCTTTATGAAGAGCTGAGCGCGTATGATAACTTGGATTTTTACGGGCGTTATTACAAGCTAAGCATCCAAAAAAGACGTGAACAAATAGAATATTTTCTAAAGATGCTTGGTCTCTGGGACAAGAGAGATGACGCAGCTGGAACATTTTCAAAAGGAATGAAGCAAAAACTTGCGATTGCGCGTGCCCTAATTCACGACCCAAAATTGTTATTCCTTGATGAGCCGACGGCGAGCCTGGATCCTGAAGCATCAAAGACGGTCCGAGACTTTATTCTTGAATTGAAGAAGGAAAAGAGAACGATATTTCTCAATACTCACCTTCTGGACGAAGCAGAGAGAATTTGTGATCAAGTTGCAATTTTGAAAACAAAGCTCATTGCGACTGGCTCGCCTGAAGACCTGAGGCATTCCCTTTCCAATAGAAAAGTTAGGGTTCAGCTTGAACTTGTGGACGACGCAGTCACGGGAGCTGTGAAGACCCTTGGCTTCCAGATCGCGGAGAAGACAAATAACAGTCTCGTGATCATAGTAAACAACCCGGAAAAAGAAAATCCGGAGATCCTAAAGGAGATCCAAACTGCGGGTGGGCGCATCCAATTTGTTACGGAAGTGGGCTCTAGTCTCGAAGATGTTTACCTGAAGCTTGTGAGAGGAACTGAGTGAAATAGATGAATCTGCAAAACGCCTGGGCAGTTGCCGCGAAAGACTTCAAGATCTACAGGAAGAAGATCAATGTGATCCGTGCCTCGATCGCCTATCCTCTTATCGTCGCAGTGTTATTCCCGTTTATCTTGAATTACTCAATTCATAAGGAGACACCTGCAGTAGCTGCCACCCTAGCGCCGTCACTCATGGACTCATTCTCGATATGGTTCCTTATCGGCTCAGTAATTATTCCGACCGCTATTACGTCGTACAGCTTGGTGGGAGAGAAACTTCAGAAAAGCCTTGAGCCGCTTTTGGCAACACCCATGACTGACGGCGACATCTTGCTAGGGAAAACCATCTCCGGCCTAGTAATCCCCGTTGCTGCAATCTATATTGGCTCAATAATCTTCATGGCGCTCATGGATCATTTTACGCAAGGCGTCTTGGGATATCTCTACTATCCTAACTGGCACATGGGAGCAATCTTGCTAGTGGTTCCTCTCGCATCGCTAATGAGTGTAGAGGTCAACATTATCATATCAGCCAGAGTGACCGATGCGCGATCTGCGCAGCAGCTTGGAGCACTTCTCATGTTTCCATTCATTGGACTGTATCTAGCCGCAGATCTAAAGATATTTCCGTTCACCAACACGAATTTGCTGATTCTGGCGGGGGCCCTTGCGCTAATTGACCTAGCATTCTTCTTCGTCAGCAAAGCAACGTTCCAAAGAGAAGAAATACTAACCAGATGGAAATGAAGATGTTGGCACGCTAGATCAAAGTTCCAAATTGTTTATTGTCTGAACAAGCACGGACTCAGAGCTCAGGCGAGATTTAGTGCCAACTACAAAGGTTGAGTGATTATTATTGGAGATCAAGTACTCGAAACAGTTGAGAAAGCAACTCGAATTCTCATTGCTTGCACTCTTGGATTAAGCATTAGTCGACTATAACCTTTCAGATCACCATAAACACCGTAGTCGACTGGATGCTTGGAAAGGTTTGAGCACTGTATTTCGGACATGGATGTTTTTACTAGTAAATTCATGTTCAAATCCCACTTCCGGCGCGTGGCGCGTGGAATTATCCGGGATTAGATCTTACTAGGTAAATTCATCTTCAGCCGAATTCGTACCTATCCCAAATCAGATTTCAGATTTTTTTAATAGTGAGTTGTGTGAAACCCCCCAACTATGAAGATAATTCTCGACGAGGAGGTCAGGGAGGGAGCTCTTCGCGCGGATCGCGCCTGGGAGCTATTTTTCGAATCCGAGTTATCGATAGAAAGAGGAGCGGGTCTCCACATGTTCGCGAACTGGCTCTGGGACGCCCTAGGAGAGAAGGCGGGGAATCTCAACAAGGATTCCAAAGGCGAGGTGACTTTGACGATCCCATCATCCTTGGAGCCCGCCGCTCTTGACTATGTCCTGCGTCTAGTATCTTTCTGGGCTGATGAAGTAATTGTAAACAAAAAAGATGGGAAAATGTCAGGGAATCTCTGGAGCAAACCCGTGATAAACCTCCTTGATGACACTCGCGAAGGCGCAGAGCGTGCCTTAACGGGAAAAATGGACGAGGCAGGATCTACGGAACTTAACATGATGCCCTTGCTAGGCCCAAGTCGCGCATTCTTTAGCATACAAGTGATAACGAAGGGTGAAATGACAGCATATCAACACAGCCACTCTGCGGTAGACGAATACTATCTGATCTTAGAGGGCAAGGGGACTCTCCGCTTCAACGGTAAGGAGATAGAGGTGAAACAAGGAGACATTATTGGGAAACCAACGGGCCCAGACGCGACGACGCATCTCTTAGCTAATCGCGGGGAGAAGCTACGAATACTCGACATGGAGTTATGGCGCGAGCGCTTCTCAAGCACGAGCACTACGAGCAAGGACTTGGTATTCTACCCGGATTTGAAGGAGATCCTGATGAGAGGACCTGGATGGAGTGCAATTATCGCCCAAGAGTCTCTGACTGCGACTGAGGAATAGCTAGAACAGATGTTAGGTTTGACAAACTTGGAAAC
>JASHNZ010000021.1 GCA_030041355.1 Nitrososphaerales archaeon | reverse complement strand
CCGTTCCAGCTCAGCTCAAGCTGCTTGCTAAAAGGATTTTCTCTTTCACAACTTCCCTTTTAAGCTTCTCATGTTTTTGCAAGGCTCTTAGGCGGCCCTATTCGATCTCTGGGTTCAATCCAAGGAATGCCAAGAGCTGAGAAGACATCTTCCTCCGTAGGCGTTTCAATAATCCGTCTTCCTTTGCCTGAGCTGCTCTCTTGGATCATTTGACCTTCTTCGAAGTGAAGCCCCTTTTTCCATCCTTCTCCTATGAGCCACAAGTTGAATTCTTTTGATCCGGTTCGGAGAATCTTCATCACGCCGTACTGCGCAGGTGGAAGGCAGCAGAAGAGATCCAAGGGCTCCCATTGTATTTCAAGGCGTAGTAGCGTTCAGAAAAGGGTGCGTTGATATTTTTCTCGGGGCCTCTCTTATCTCCACGCTCGAAGGGCTGTGTCGAAAGCTCCGGGTGCTCAACGTAAAAACGCAGCTCTCGGTCGAGGATGTTGAGCTTCCTCGTTCCCTTCTCCAGATCCACGTCCCCCAGAAATGAGTCAAGGCCCGGCTCTATCTCCGCTTCTTCTTCAACGAACTTTGGAATGCAGATGATTTCGATGTCTCCAACCTCCGCCTTTTCCCGCCTGATCGACCCGGCGATCTCGATCTGCTCGCAATACGGCGCTAGAACCTGCCTCACCTCCTCGGCAAGGACCTTTGCCCGAGAAAGAATCAATCTCTTCAACCCTTCTTGGTCGATTTCGTTGAAGGATCGCCTCTGTTGGCCAAAACAGATCGGTCAACGAAAAAGCCCAGAATTGGAACGCCATTGATAAGAGAGTCCGCAAGGATTGATCTGGCTCTGTTCTTAGAGGTAGAACTAAATCTGAGCCTTTAGCGTAAATGCGTAAACGCGAGTTATGAAATGAAACTAAAGCTAATTGTTGGACTTGGCGTTTTAGTAGCGGTGGTGCTCTTTATCTTCGTGCCTATTGTTCCGTCGTCAATCCAAGTCCCTCCATGTCATTGTCCCAAAGGTGTGGCCTGTTTTTGTCCGGATATACAGGTAATTCCTGCTCTAGATTCTCCTAGCTATTTACTGACTGGATTTGGAACTCAGCTCTACTCCATGAACGGGCATGTCAGTTTCCAGTTCCACTTCACCCAAAGTTAGGACCCAGTTTTCTGCTTTCTTTAACCGAAAGTTACCTTGAGTCTTCGAGTCTATGGATCTTCGAGTTTTCGAGTCTTTGGATCTTCAAAGGGACGCTTATGACACAGGAGCCCATCACAAGAAAATTATTTGGGGCCTTCTCCCCTTCCCTTCAGAAGCTCAGCTTTGATCCATTCCATTTGATGGTCGTCTAGGATTAGATCATTCTCGGACGCAAATCGGGAGGGGGAGAACAAGGAAGATGAAGAGGACATCGCCCTTTTCCCAGTGTCTGATGCTGGAGCCACTTGCATTTTAGTAACATTTTCCTTCGGGAAATGATCATTTGGAAAGGCATAAGGGTTTATGAGCTAACACAATAGCTAAAGATCTTCATGAATACGCCAATTATGAAGGGAAAAGTTTGCATGATCACCGGTGCGAGCTCGGGGATCGGGAAGGCAACAGCACTTGGACTTGCTGACCTCGAAGCAACTGTAGTTGCGATCATGCGCAAATCGGAAAAATCAGAGGCTGCATTCGCTGAGATAAAAGCAAAGAGCCAAGACTCGATCTCAATGGATGCTGATCTTTCGTCGCAGAAATCAATCAGAAAATTAGCAGATGATTTCAATTCTAAATTTGAACGGCTGGATGTCCTAATCAACAACGCCGGAGTCAATTGTTCAAAACGAACGCTGACCGTGGATGGGTTGGAAACGACGTTCGCAGTGAATGTCCTTGCACCCTTCCTTTTGACCAATCTGTTGCTTCAGAAGCTAAAAACTAGCGCACCTTCACGGATTGTCAACGTGAGCTCAGACGCGGCAAATGGCGCAAAGCTTGACTTTCAAAATCTGCAAGGTGAGAAAAAGTACGGAATGTTTAGAAGCTACGGCCAATCTAAATTAGCTCTTAATCTGATTACATTAGAGTTCGCAAGGCGTCTGGAAGGAAGCGGCGTAACTGCAAACTTTCTTCACCCTGGATTGGTGCGAACGAATCTGGTACGAGACTTGAATCCAGTCGCTCAGGCACTATTGTCCTTTGTGAAATTATTTTTTGGTAGCCCAGAAAAGGGAGCGAGGACCAGTATTTTCTTGGCGTCTTCTCCCGAGGTTGAGAAAGTGAGTGGCAAGTATTTCGCGAAAGAGAAGGAAACTCAGGCTCCTGAAGAGTCGTACGACGAAGCATCTGCCAAGCGACTGTGGGAGAAATGTGCGGAGTTAACCGGTCCAAACCAGAACTTGATTCAAACTGCTTCATGATCGATAGAAATTTAGGAAAACAAAATTAGGCAGTTGCTATGCCGAGTATTCGACACTCGATTGGAATCGAGGCAAACCCAAAGAAGATCTATCCTCTGATCTCTACGGGTTCTGGTTTTTCAAAATGGTGGGCCCAAGACGTGAGAAATGGACCAAATGAAACGCTTGATCTTGGTTTCTTCAAGCGCACGACGGTATACAGGCTACAGCTGAAACGTGCCTCCGAACCTTTGAAAGCCGATTGGCATTGTCTCAGCGGCGGCGAATGGAAGGGCACAAAACTCCTCTTTCATCTGAGTAAAAACGAGGATCAAACTGTCCTTGAATTTTCACACGCAAATTGGAAAGCCAAGACAGAATATCTTGTTTCATGCAACACAACTTGGGGAGAGCTCATGTTTCGCCTAAAGTCTGCTGCGGAGAATAAGCCTCGCGGCCCTCTTTTCTCAAAAAATGGCTGGAACCCCTAAATCCGAACACACTCTTGATCGCTTTTTCCAAAATCTTCAAGAATCACCAGAGCTTTTTAGTTGTTGCTCACTTTTCTTTTCTTTGGTCTGGCTTGATTCTCGGATGACAAGATAATTGGAGAAAAGGATCAACGCGCCGCCCACTATCTGAAGCCAGGAAAGAATAGTGATTCCAAGGGCCACGCTGATCACTGCCGAGGAGACGGGTTCCAAAAGTAAAATTACTCCTGCCTGAATCGCAAGGACCTTTTCGACTCCGCGATAAAAGAGATAATCGGGCAAGGCTCCAGCGAAGATTGCAAACAGAACAAGGTAGACTATGTCAGAGGAGTAGACTTTGGGTCCAAGGAAAAGTCCTGCTCTAAAGAAGTATGCTCCAAAGGAAACTATTCCAATAGGAATGACAGAAAAGGTCCGGACTGCAAAGGTGAGAGATACGGGCTCCTTGAGCTGTTCCACTCTTCCCTTTTTCCCCAAAATAATCCAAAGAGATAGAAAGACTCCGCCGACCAGCGCGAGAATTTCAGCAACAGAAGTGTTAGAATTTGAGCTATGGACAGTTTGAGAAAATAAAGACAGGGGATTTGTTACGAGAAATACTCCGACCAGCGCGAGAGCGATGATTCCCACTCTCAGAGCCGTAATTGTTTCTTTGAAGAAAGCTCGGCCGAAAATTATGGTCCAGATCGGTTGAGTGTACAAAAGCAAAGCTGCGGTGGGCGGAGGAAGGCCCAGAGACAGGCTACCAAATTGTGTGAATAATATGAAGAGATTTACCATCGAGTAAGTGAAAAGATATTTCCAATTCGTTTTCATCTTCGAGAAGATCTTCGGATCTTTTTTGATCGCAAAGGGGGCAAGAAAGGGGACTGAGAAAAACAAGAAGAAAAATGAAATGTCAAAAACGGAGAAACCGATTTTTGAAAGCAGGCTTCCTCCGACTGTAACCAGTCCGTAAAGGATCCCGGAAGACGCGATGAGTGCTATTCCTCTCTCTTTCATTTGATCAACTGGACGCTTCTAGAAGCATCAAAGATCTCGGAGAACTTCGCAAACAATGTAAGCTTTAAGGATGCAGAGAAAGCGGAGCTCAGTTCTATTCCCTCTACAAATTTCAGTAATCTTTTATAGAAACCAAGGATGCGTCCTATGATTCAGAGAATTCGTTTTCTTGTCAAATGAAATGCCTGAGAAGCCATTTAACTCTAGTCGACGCAAAGCCTTGAAGACCGGTGCGCTGGCCGGTATTGGCACGCTCATTGCTGTCAATGGGATCACGGGAGGAATCGGGAGCTCAGCGTTTAGCCAACCAAATTCTAAAGCTGAGCTTTTCAAAAATCTAGTTCCACAGATATTCGTGACGGTTTCTGCGATCGGCAAGAGCAAGACGGATATAATCAACGACGGCGCAGATTTTGGTCCCGATACTTCCGGAACTACGACCAGTGGGATTCAAGAAGCCCTAAAATCCATAGCCAGCACGGGTGGTCTCGTCTACTGCGTAAACAACGGCACGTACGACATCGCCGGTTCCGTGATTGCAACGGGTAATAACCAAACGCTGTACTTTGAGCCTGGTTGCATTTTGGATCTGGATGCAAGCGGAAGTTACAACAGCGGAGGCGTTTTCTACCCCTTTTCAGACAGTTCTTCTTACAACTATAACGGCAACCTATGGCTCGGCAATGGAACTGAGATCAACACCAATGCTCTAACTAGCACTTACACCATCTTGAATTGCGGCAATGTTTCTTACGGCACCGCGGGCTCTTGCACTGCGACCGGGCTGGTAGAGGGCTTTGACATCGTCAATCTTGCGATTACAGGTCTCGCTATGATCGGCGCAAACAGCGCAGGGTACGACCCGGAATACTACGAGTGCATTCGCCAGGTTACTTTGCGGCACATTTACATCTCATTTGCATCTTCTGCGAGCAGCTCGCCTGCGGGTCTGTATATTGGAGGCAGCGCCTACCAGATTGTAGTGGACGGCTGTGTCGTAGATCAGACAGGTTCGGATCTCAGCGGCGCGGATGCGTGTTTTATAAGATCCCAGTGGGGCAATGTCTCTCATGTGGATTTCCGTTCCTGCATTTTCATAGCGAGCAACTCCTCCAATACGCCTCTCGAAATTCAGGGAGCTGACAATGCCAGCGGCTGCACAACTGAATTCATAACTTTCGAAGACTGCGAGTTCGATAACAGCTATAATTTCATAGACGACGATTATGGCTCGAGCTATTACGCGTACGTGAATAATATCGAATTCCGCAGGTGTCTTTTTACCTCCACGATGTTATTCGACTCTGCTCCCCAAAACAGCAGCCTGACTTATGGCTGGCCTTTGGGCTATGTTCGCTTTGTGGACTGCGACCTGGGCGATCAATCATGGAGCTCATTTGTGAGCTCCGCACTTTCCAATCGAAGCCCGGGGCAGAGCGTGGACATTTCCTCAATATTCAAAGGAGCAAGCGGAACGACGTACACCAATGGTCAGCTTGTGACAGGGCTCAACAGCGAGATCCAACCTTTCGATCAAACTATTTTGGTGTTCGGGGGCTCTGCAGTCTCTATATCGATCGACGGGCAGCCCAGCGGGAGCAGCGGGGGCCCTGCGTCAGGGTCCTTTGTCCTTAGGGCGGGCCACTCGATCACGATCTATTTCACCAAAGCTCCGAGCGTATATTTGTGCCCGCTCTGAAAAGATCGTCTCTTGCGGGGAATGTTCCCGAAAAAGGGAAGAAACTTAACGTCTCTCCTACTGATTATTGCAGCACCTTCGCTTATTGTTACGGATGCCCAACATTTTTCTCAACGAACGAAATTATCAACTTTGATAATCGTATGAGTGATTTAAGTACGTGAAACCCGAATATGTTTTGAGGAAACCTTGATCAAGAAATCCAACTCAAATTCGGTTCCTTATACTCCCTCGAAAATACTAGTTCCCATAGATGGTTCCCCTAATGCCGAGCGGGCTCTCGATGTCGGCATGGGCCTCGCAAAGACACATGGCGCTGAACTAGTAATCCTGAATGTGATTCCGACTCCAAGTGTGCTTATTACAACTTCTGCCTTCGGTGCCCCAGCGTCCGGTCTTGAGTCATATTATGAACAGCAGGAAAGTACTGCCAACCATTTCATAGATGAGGCCATGACGGCTGCCAAGAAGCACGGCGTTTCCAAAGTATCAAGCCAAGTGACCCGCGCTGACAAATCCATAGTCGAGGAAATAATCGAGGCTGCCGGTCGTAGTAAAATTGACCTGATAGTCATCGGAACGCGTGGATCGGGTGGATTCAAGAGACTGATTCAGGGCAGCGTATCAAGCGGCGTTGTCACTCATGCTCATTGTAATGTATTGGTTGTAAGATAGAATAAGAATAGAAAACGAATAGTGACTAGCTTTTGTCAAAACTGGAGCTCCAACAAATCCTTCAGACATCGGCGCGACAAAAAGTGCTGAGCATTGAAAAGCTCACAAAGACTTTCGACGGCAAGACAAATGCAGTAGACGGGATCTCGTTTGATGTGTTCGAAGGTGAGATCTTCGGATTCCTAGGTCCTAATGGAGCAGGCAAGAGCACCACGATTAACATGCTTACAACAATTCTCCGACCTACATCTGGAGACGCCACTATTTGTGGATATGATTTGATCAAAAATCAATCTGCAGTGCGGCGAAGCATCGGTGTTGTTCCACAAGAATCGACGGCGGATGAAGATCTGACCGGGGTCGAGAATGTCATGCTCTGTGCTGATTTCTATGGCATTCCGAGAAAAATTTCAAAAGAACGTGCGCTCGAGTTGCTCGAACTTGTAGAACTAAGCAAAGACGCAAAGAGAAAAGTCAGCACTTATTCCGGCGGCATGAAAAGAAGACTAGAGCTGGCTTCAGGTCTAATCAATCGTCCCAAACTCTTGTTTCTTGATGAGCCGACGCTAGGCCTTGACGTTCAAACCAGAGCTGCAGTTTGGGAATACATCAGGAGATTAAAAGAAGAGTTTCATATGACTCTCTTCATGACGACACATTATCTGGATGAGGCCGATAATCTCTGTGATCGCATAGCCCTGATCGATCTCGGGAAAATCCTGAAGGTCGGCTCGCCGACAGAGTTGAAGGAGAGCCTCGGAGGAGACATAATAGAGGTAGAAGTGCAAGATGGATCAACAGACCTTTCTCCAGTCATAAGCCGAATTCCACATGTTATCGATGTTAGAAAGATTGATTCTGATTACCGAATCAAGACTGAATTTGGAGAACAAACGGCTCCGGATGTAATGGAGGCACTGAGACTAGCTGGCGGAAAGGTTACGCGAATTTCAATTGCCAAGCCTTCTCTTGATCAGGTTTACCTTGAGTATACTGGCAGATCGATAAGAGAAGAGCATGTCGATACAAGTACTCGAATGCCGAGACGAGGTGGAATGTTCATGGGAAGAAGGAGATAGACGAGGAATTGGCAGCCAAATCATCAATAAACGACTCTTCACTCAAACACGCAAACAATGCAATGTCTGCTTTTGAACAAGAGACTGCCGTAAGCCAGAGCCCGTTTCACGGTTTGTGGGCGGTTACAAACAGAGAACTCAAGAAGTGGTACAAGACTCCAATCATCCTCATTCTTTCTCTAATCCAGCCCGTCATATGGCTGGGGTTGTTCGGAAAAGCTATGAATTTTGGGGCGATCTTCACTGGCAGCTCGTTTAACATACCAGGTCTTAACATACCGAAAGCTGAGCTCGACTACCTTTCAAGCCAGATAATGAAGCAGACCTTTGGCACAACAGATTATTTCTCATTTCTTGCTGCGGGGATGCTCTCTTTCATTTCACTCTTCATGGCCATGCAAAGCGGCATGTCTGTTGTTTGGGACAGGCGCCTGGGTTTCCTGAATAAAGAATTGAGCACGCCGCTCGCAAGGGGTACTATTCCCATTGGCAAAGTCTTCGCATCTATACTTCGAGGACTCACTCAAGCAGCCACAGTGCTCATTATAGCAGTTCTGCTAGGGCTCGATGTCTCTCATCTTACAGTCGTAGGAGTACTTGGCACCTTCGCAGGGATCTTCTTAATGGTCATGGGGTTCTCGTCGCTATTCGTGATGCTGGCGGTGCGCTCTTCGAGTCAGGATACTCAAATGATGATAGTAAACCTGCTTAATCTCCCACTAATTTTTGCGAGCAACGCGATGTTCCCAGCCAAGCTCATGCCTAGCTGGCTACAACCCATAGTTCGAGTGAACCCTGTTAGCTATGCAACAGACATTTCTCGCCAGCTGCTGCTCGGTTCTCCGGGCATGGCAAGCCTTGGATTTGACTTTCTGTATCTTGGGCTGTTCGCCGTGGCGCTTACAACACTTGGAACGATAGTCTCTTGGCGATTCCTCTCGAGATAGTCGGAAAAAAGAAAATCGGAATCTTCCCTAAATTCA
>JASHNZ010000020.1 GCA_030041355.1 Nitrososphaerales archaeon | reverse complement strand
GTATTCTCCTCTGCTCTGAAATACAAGACCGACATTGATGCGGGGCCAGCTTACTTGTGGGGCTCTTGGAGCATTCAGAAAACAGCAACCGTTAACCTTGCTGAATATGAGCCATGGATAATGGGCATAGTTTCTTCGAAATTGAGGGTCACAGGCATAAGCCTAATTGATCCGACTGAGGCAGGTTGTTCAGGTGAGTACAAGAACTATGTAGGGAGCTTCGTACCTCTATTCCAGAACGGATTCAATCCAGGTTTCGAAGTCGACTTTATCGTGAACTCTGGCTACATTCTGTTGATCAGCACTGACGGGAGCTACGTATTCGGCTGTGTAAGCACCTAGAATGCGAGCACAAACAATGGGCAAAAAACTATCTGCCTTCCCTTTTTTTACAAATGGAGCCAGAAGGGATTCTTCACTTTATGAAGATGGAATCCAGCTAATCGGCCGCATCAATTTGCCTGAGCGGTGACAATGAAACTCGAATTGTCTGTAGAGAATGGTCTCTTTAACGCCAAGGAATCATAAATCGCTGAAACCTTGATAGTCTTCAAGAAGTCAAAATATCCAAATAATGAAATTGTACGAATAAGCAGGGAATTACGAATTCAAGGGAAAATAGACGAAGAGATAATTTCGTATCTTGGACTGAAGAACTTGTATAGGCAGGACTATATATAGGCTCGACTATATCCAAGTACTTCCGTCACTTGTCCCTATGAACAGACCTGGACATGCGAACACAATTCTCTTGGACATTGTTGGATTTTTTGTCCAACTTTGTGTAGCTAAGAGCATTTTTTCCCTTTCCAATCCTTCCAAGGCTTGTAAGTTACAGCACCCTGCTTCTTTTATGCCAACGGATTTTTGGAGAAGACAACGTCGTAGTTCTAGTCTGGCCTAAGACTGATCCTAGGTTCGATCAGAACAGGGTCGAAAAGCCATTTAGCAACATCAAGATCGTGCACGAGAACATCTTTGTGTGCTTCAAAGAAAAAAGCGCGACTAGTTTCAATTCAATAAGCAAGCCCTGCGGCACTAAATTACCTTCTGATTCCAAGTTCTGCAACAAATGTGGAACAGCACTCTAAAAAACTAACAACCTGCTGGCATGCGTTCTTTTAGCGCGTCCAAGATCGCTGAAGTGGTTATGCTTGACAAGCGGATAGTGGACATGGAAAATCCTATTTCTGCCGATGAGTTCGTAGTACCGCAAAGAAACCGAGCTTAGTTCAAGTATTGTAAACGCCCTAACTTGTTTGTTGTGCAGTCTGCTCCAGCCCGAGTCTCTTTAGGAGGTCGAGGAACCTCGGATCGGTGCGGACGCCATCCAAATCTGGGTCAACAGAGACGAGCCAAATTGCGCCTTCTTTTCTGGAGTAAGACCGCTCCAGCCACTCAAACCCTTCGTCGGTCTGTCCCAGATGGAAGTGTAGCTCAGCAATCCATTCCGCGTTCAACCCGCACTGATCCGAGTACGCGCCTTGCCTAGTTCCTTCAAGTTCTCCCTCGAGCTCGGGCAAGAGTCTTCTGAGAGTCGGCCTGTCGTCTTGATAGTACGCCATCCTCACCTCGGCGAGCTTTTCCGTAAGGGGAAAGGACGCATGATTGAGCTCCACGGCGGCTGCGTACTCGCGTCTCATCTCTTCATACATCTCTAGTTCCCCGTAGGCAGCGGCTAGGAGCAGATGAGCGAAACTCAATCCTAGCTCAGAGGCCCTTTTGAAGGGTTCGATTGCCCTTGCATACTCTCTTTTGTTGAGGTAGTAGCCGCCGAGATTGGCCACGATGATGGGAGACAGGGGGTCTAGCTCCAAGGCTTTCTCAATCTGTGCAAGAGCTTCGTCCCACCTCCGTTGGGGGCGCAGTACATAGAGCTGATACCAGTGGTGGGCCGTGGCGTAGTTGGGTTTCAGTTCGATTGCATTCTTGAACTCGTCTTCTGCCTGACGGAGATTGGATCCATACGCTAGCATAGCACCCTTCGTGGCATGCGCTTCGGCCAGGTCGGAGTCCAGCTCCAGCGCCTTTTCCACCATCACTTTAGTTCTCTCTAGATTCGCTTCAGAGTCCAGTCCCCAAGTGTTGCCTAATATCAGACAGCAGTCCGCTTGTCCGATGTACCCAAGGGCGAAGTTCGGGTCTTCGTGCACGGCCACCTCAAAGTATTCCATCGCCTTCCTGATGTCTTCGACGCCTCGCTTGCTCCAGTGAAATCTGCCTTTCAAGTAGAGAGCATATGCTACAGTGCTCTCAGTAGGCTTTTTCTCGATTCGTTCTTTCTCGGAGGGAAGGATTTTGACCCTCAGTGCGTCTGCCACTTGCTTCGCGATGTCGCTCTGGACCGCGAACACGTCCTGCAGCTCTCTATTGTAGCTCCCCGCCCACAGATGCTTGTCACCGGTTGCGTCAATTAACTGGGTCGTGACCCGTATTCTGTTGCCTGCTTTTCTGAAGCTGCCTTCGAGAATCGACCCGACTTCGAGCTCCTTTCCGATTTCCTTTGTCCTCTTCGTCGTTCCCTTGTATCCCATTACCGATGTTCTCGAGATGACGCTGAGGCTGCTAATGCCCGAGACTGTCGAGATGATCTCGTCTGTGATGCCATCCGCGAAATATGCGTCGTTCGGGTCAGGGCTAAAATTGGCGAAAGGGAGGATTGCGATTCTAGTGGTCGGATACTTGGTCCCTTCTGCCGCGCTAGGCTCTTCCCACGGCATCACAACTTTGTATACAGAGACGGGAACGTTCACATTCTTCAAAGACTTGTCTCCGAGTGATACCAAAGGAATATGAAACTTGTTTTGTACTTGGTCGTAGACCTGCTGGGAGACACAGGTTCCCTCAGGCGTGGCGATGGGCTCGATCCGGGAGGCTATGTTCACGGCGTCTCCGAAGACGTCACCTGCCCTGTGTATCACGTCTCCTAGATGAATCCCGATTCTGAGCTTAATCTTCCATTCCTCTTTGGAGGAGACGTTGTAATCATGAAGGTAGGACTGAATTTCCGTAGCGCATTTTAAGGCGTCGAGAGCGCTCTCGAATTCGACCAGAAAAGAGTCTCCAATCGCCTTGACCTCCTTGCCGTGGAACTTTGGGAAGAAAGGTCTCAGGAGCCGATTGTGCCGGTCAAGCACTTCCATCGCCCGAGGTTCGTCAAGCTGAGTTAGGGCTGTATATCCCACGATGTCTGTAAACATTATTGCAGCGAGTCTACGCTCGCCCTCTGACAATTCGTGTCGCCTGATTGGTTAAAAGCTCGTGCGAAGATAAAACAGTTTGCGCATTACACTGGTCGCTAGCCCGCGAAAGGCAGAGCGCAAAGTGATAAAGGCAGTAGTCATCGAATGCTAAAGTTGTTAGAGATAATGGAAAGGGACAAGATGATCGATTGCAAAGTCTTCCATCAGACTCGGGACTATTTCACTTCAACGACCATGTCGATTTCTACAGCCCAGTTAAGCGGGATGGTCATGCCCACAGCGCAGCGCGCGTGTTTTCCTGCATCGCCAAAGACCTCCCTAAGCAGGTCGCTACAGCCGTTGATGACCCCAGGCGTATTGTCGAATCCAGGTGCGACATTCACCATTCCGAAGACTTTCACGAACTGGGAGACATTGTCAAGAGAGCCTGCGATGGTTTTTATGACTTGGAGGTTTTTGAGGGCGCACATCTTCGCTGCCGTGTAAGCCTCTTCCACTGTCAAATCCTTCCCAACCTTCCCTTTCATTTCCATACCGTCCCAGCTTGACACTTGACCCGAGGTGAAGATGAGTTTCCCGACCTTCACGCCTTGGACGTACTTTCCGAACTCCAGGTTGACCGGCTCAATCTTGTAGTTCATCGTCTGCAGTTTTGCTTCGTAGGACATTTCTCTCAAGTTCAGGAAGGAGGACCTGATGTATATACAGCTTTATGAATGATGTGTATACATCCACCAAATACCTTATGGCATGAACACGTTGAAGATGTGGAAATCCAGTAAGGGCGATGTGCAATCGAAAAGAAAATGACAAATGGTCAAAGTGTTCGTTAGATCGAAGAGTACTGCAGCTCGTTCCGTTAACGTCTTGAATTACAGCTTCTCAAGCCCTTACCTAGCGCCTATGAGAGTCTACTCCCGAATGAGAATTTACGAAAAAGTGCTTGGACGAAGCCCAAGTCAGGGTGGTTAACTTGGCTAAAGAGCTAGCCAATTCAACGAACTCCGATCTGGAGGTGGTTGGTAACTCAAAAATGTCCGCTATGAGTAGGGTGTTTGCCAAAATTCTGAGGAGATCACATGAAACAGCTGTTCTCCTCGACTCGAAAGATGGATATACATCAGATAGACAAGTGCTTGGAAATGGAAATAGATACTGTCCCACGTCCGTGTGCCTGCACCAGTGTTCGGCGGGCTGCGCGAGTCCTAACTCGCGCATATGATGCATCGCTCAAACCGTCTGGAATGAACATCACACAGCTCGCGGTGATGAGGGCTGTTCGTCGACACCCAGGAGAACCCTTGACTCATGTAGCCGAAAATCTCATGATGGACCGGACCTCGCTCTATCGTGAGCTCGCTTCTCTCCAGAGAAAGAAATGG
>JASHNZ010000019.1 GCA_030041355.1 Nitrososphaerales archaeon | reverse complement strand
ACAATCTCGGGCCCTTACGGTTCAAATTTCATCGTTGACGCTACAATCAGTGCTCCGTACGCCATAAGTATTCAACTGGTTCATTCGGATTCGCTGGAACCAGAGGATGGGACTGCACTGCCCATGAACTCTAACAATACCGATTGGAAGGTTAGCATCACACCCTGTTATGGTACCGTTACTTGCTCAATCGACGTAATCAACAATGCAACCCAAGACAACATAGTTACAATGAACATACAAGCATCGTAGAGTTTCGCCCGTGTTTGCCAAAGTGCCGAATGCATCCAGAAGAATTATGTGCCGTCAGTTACACGAAGTCTTCTCAAGGGCTTTAAAAGGTCGAAATGTGAGTCCTAAATGGATTTAAGCGAGAAAGACGAAGAAAGGAATAGGAAAGTATGGGAAAGAGAAAAGTTCTGAATGAAGCACAGCTAAAGGAAATGGTGCTCCCACAGGATGGGGAAATGTATGGTCAAGTGATTAAACTAGTCGGTAGCGATCATCTGATGGTCAAGTCTGCCGATGGCAAGACGAGACTGGGGCGAATTCGAGGGAAGATACGTCGGCGCGTCTGGATTCGCTTGGGAGATATTGTGCTCCTTGTGCCTTGGGATTTCGCGGCTGATAGATGCGACATTATCTGGCGTTACACCGTTTCTCAGGTGGAATGGCTCAGAGGTAACGGAAAGCTACCACCCGATTTTTAGGCGGCTAGATTTCGAAAGCTTTTTTCACTCCAACATGCTGGCGTGTAGGCTTGAGAGGTCGGATTTGATCTCTCGCAAACCTGCTGCCGCAAGCTCTCTTTCATCGTACGCGCACACGAAGATTGCCCTAAACATTGCAATATTCTTACCGAGCTCGACTTCCAGCTCACGATAACGATTGAAGAAGCCCTTTCTGACGAGAGAATCGGTTTCAGAAATTATCGTTACATAGTAGTATCCAGCTTGCTCCGCCGCCTTTGCGAATTCGCTAAACTGATCTCGAATAGTTCCGATTGGCTTGAAAGAAGGTACTTTACCCGAGGTCAAGTACCATTCCTCGTAATCAACTATTTTGATCTTTTTCTCTCTTTCGATCGAGCCCACATCGATGCCGTAATCCTTCATCGAAAAGCGAATGCCTTTCACGCCCTGTTTTCCCGCAATATAGAGTACAGCTGCAGAGGGATCCCTTAGCGACTCGCTGACCAATCCAAATAATCGTTGTTGCTTCTCGGCGGAGTCCGCGAAAATGTAAGCCGCGTGACTTCCGACGGACATTCCTTCAAGATCTCTTTGCGGTTCAGAGTATTCCCTACCTGCTCCTGCTAAAGCGGATCCGCTCATCGGGAATCCTTGTTGAAGACCCTATCTTAACAATTATGTTGAGCCATTCACCCAATTTCTCCAGAACCCAAGTTTCATATCGATACCTGCTATGAATTCGCACCGGAGGATATTCATGAAATTCCGGCCTTCGTCGTTTACTCTACTGTGATCCTCTTGCTGCGTCCAGCGAAAAATTTCGGTTCGTCGAATTCCGAAAGTAGCCTAATAGTCAATCTTTGTACAAAGCTCAGGGAATAGCTAATAGCGATTAGAAGATATTTAGGAACCCCAAATACCTTAGATTGTCCGCACATGGTACGGACATTCATAATATCTAGAGTTTAGTTTCATAATCACTAAATATAGCGAAGGCCAAAGCTTTCAAAGGTTGAGTATAGTCTTTGGCTCAGCAAGAACGAATAAACAAGCGAGGACTCGCGTCTGCCTCCGGGGAAACTAGAGAAAGGGTCGCGAGAGCCGGAGGCGAAGCTCCCCATCAAAGGAGGGGCTTGCAGGCCGCCTCTTCTGAAACCAGGCAGGCTGTTGCACGTAAGGGTGGCTTGGCCCGAGGCGAACAGAGACGTAAAGTCCGTCAGAACAGGTCAGGTTCTTCCGGTTCAAGCTCTAACGCGTAGGGGTCATTCAACAAAAGAACAAATTGTTTGCCTGGCTCCCCCCTGCTCCGTTTACTTAAGAAATATAGCTAAGCTTCTTCTTTCACTCATAGAAGAAACAGAACCGGTTTTTGTACCGTATTTATACCCCCTCCCCCCTAGCTTCTACATACGAGGGTTCCAAATTGCAATTGTTTGTGAAGCGCCCTAACTCCATTGTTTCATGGTCGTATAAAAAAACGGTGGCAGAGCTATCTATTTTCAGAAATAGCCATTGCTTCATGCCTTAGCTAAAAGCCTTTATGAACGGGCATCCCCTTTTTTACCTGAGAGATCTAGCTAGTACACAGCATAATCCTACAATAGCTCGTTTCATGGCTGCAAAGGAAATTCGCTCATCCGCCACAAACATGCTTAACTAAACGGAGCACTTCCCCCATGGCCAAAGTTGATATGGCTCTTAGCCACAAAAGGAAATCCGATAGCCTTTGGCGTACGAGCATCTCTTTCCTACCCGCGTAATTGAATTGGAAAAAGAGAACTACGATCGGCCTCTAGTGTTTGGAGGTTTCGTTGGGCCGAGTCTCGTGGGGATCATCTCTGTCAGTTACTTGATAGAACAATTGCAGCTACATCAAGTGGCCCATGTAAGTTCTCAACACATACCTCCGGTGGCCGTTTTTGTAGGGGCAAAGCTTCGCCATCCATTTAGAATTTATTCCGAGCGAAGTGGAAAACTGATCGCGGTAATATGCGAAGTACCCATTGGGACTACTGGCCTTTACGAGATCGGGGCGACGCTTCTTGACTGGCTCGAAAAGATGCATCCGCGCGAAATTGTGATACTCGATGGCGTGCCGGTCCAAGGAATGCCTATGGAACGAGAAACTTTTTGTGTGGCGGGCGAGTCGAGATCAAACCAACTAAGGTCGCAGGGGATCAAAGTGGCCGAATCTGCCCTAATTACGGGCATGGGAGGTAGCATTCTGAACGAATGTCTTTCGAGAAGACTTGAAGGAATTTCCTTATTGACACAGGCTTCAGCTGAGCTGCCTGATCCCGGCGCAGTCTTGACTATCATTGATGCGTTAAACTCGATATATGGCCTAAGAGTTGACACTAAAGTATTGGAACAAAGTGCGACCCAGCTGAACAAAGAATTGAGTGCTATAGGAGAACAGTACGAGAAACACGCTCAGGCTGAGCAAAATCAGGCAGAGTCTGCAAAGGCAATGTACAAGTAAAGTCCCGTTATTTTGGTATACCCTTTCTGAAGACGCGGCTCGAGATTCCCTTTTTTTCCTTGTTCTCAAGATGAATGCAACTAGTGTGCACGATTACTCTGGTCGGCTTTCCTTCCATCGTTCGGTTAACTGTCTCGATTTCCTCTACTGCCTGGATCAGTTTCCCGCAGACGAAGCATTTGAACTGAGTCTTGTGCTGATTCACTAAGTCAACGTAGATCAATCCGATGAGCGCGGGAATCGTTATTATGTGAAGTACAGCAATTAAAACAATGTTGGAGTAGAGCGCGGCCTCGACCGTAAGTACTATGTCAAGAGCGAAGAGAAGAATGATCATTTTCAGAATTGTCAGCTTTCGTATTCTCCATAAAACTGGCCAAACCACCATCATCAGGGCGGTCGAGATCCCGTATAACTGAAATTGCTCGATCAAACGTGCGCCGCTGTATATCTAACGTGTGGGATAAGAACTTTAGCCAATGTTTCGTTCGAGAGTCCTCCGTGGAACTAGTCATACGGGCCGAGACCATCACGCCCTAATAGATCAAATAGCTATTGCTTTAGCAGTTAATTGCTTTATATTCCAACTTTGCACTCCTTCTGAAAAGGAGTAAGAAATCCTACGGTTCAACAAACTGTTTGTTGATGCGACACAAGGTTATCATGAAATTGATAGAACGGTACTATGCCAGTCTTTTCGCGAGTCGTCTATAGTTCTTTGGATCTGATTCTGATTTTTACTATATAGTCGCTATTTGAAGCGCTCTCGAATCTATTTCCGCACAGGCGCAGGATAAGCCATCTTTTGTTTTCGGTTATGCGTTTTTCAATGATGTGCCAACAAATTCAGAATCAGCATCTGATAAATTATTTGTCTTGTCTTTGCGCTGTCAAAGGAGAAATTGTGATTTCTCTGGTTTTTAGCCAAGAGAGACCTTTCACGAAAACATCGAGGTTTTCGACATTTGTGAGCACGGGAATGCCCAGCTCTACTGCCTTGCGCCTGATTCTATACTCGTCTTCTTCCATGTCTGCAAACTTTTCCAAAGCCATGCTGCTCGGGATGTTTATGATCAGATCAAGTTTTCTTTCTGCAAGTGCATCGCTGATGTTGGGCTTCCTTTCTTTCTCGGTTATCTTGTAAAGAATGGTTACGTCTGAAAGCCCATGCTTTGAAAGGAACTCTCCTGTATGTTCTGTCGCGGAGATCTTGTAGCCCATTTCAGCTAATTTTCTCACTGAGTTCAAAGTTCTCTTCTTGAGCTCAGTCCCTCCGACTGTGACAAAGACATTCCCGCTCAATGGTATTTTGAATCCAGACGAGCCCAGAGCCTTGCAGTAAGCATCGAAGAAATTCTCTCCAAAACAAGCGACCTCGCCGGTCGATTGCATTTCGACCCCAAGCAAAGGATCTGCTCCCTCGAGTTGCATGAAAGAGAACTGCGGAACTTTGACTCCGACTTTGAATAGCGGGGGATGCCTTTCGAGATACTGTCCGATCGATTTTCCAAGGATCGCATCTGCGGAAGCCTCCATTAGATTGATTCCTTTCATTTTAGAAACAAATGGCATGGACCTGGAAGCCCTCAAATTGCACTCGATAACCAAGACCTCACTTCCCCTAACTATGTACTGAACGTTGAAGGGTCCTTTGATTCTCAGAGAGCGGGCGATTCTTTCCGTGTAGTCTCTTATCTTCGCTTGAGTCTCATCGGACAACCCGCTCGCAGGAATCTGCATCGTCGCGTCTCCAGAGTGCACACCGGCTTTTTCGATGTGCTCGATGATCGCACCGATCAAAACGTTTTGCCCGTCTGAGACCGCGTCAACCTCAGCTTCCTTGGCCCTTTGGATAAATTTCGAAATCACCATAGGATAATCAGGGGAAACTTCAGCCGCGTTTTCGAGAAACTGTTCCAAGTTCCTTTCCGTCCAAATCACACGCATTGCGGCACCGCTCAGAACGTATGAAGGCCTTGCGATAACCGGATAGTTGTCATTAGCAAATTCAAGAGCTGACTCTTTGTCCTTTACTTCAATCCACTTTGCTTGAGAGATCCCAAGCTCGTCGAGAAGTCTCGAAAACTTGGCCCGATCTTCCGCACGGTCAAGATCCCCGGCGCTTGTACCTAAGAGTCGGACACCGTATAATGCCAATTTAGGAATAAGGTTATTTGCAGTCTGTCCACCGACGCAGCAGACAATGCCTTCTGGATTTTCGCTTTGATAAATATCAAGAACGCGCTCCAGCGTGAGCTCTTCGAAGTACAACCTATCACTCATGTCGTAATCTGTCGAGACGGTTTCTGGATTACAATTGATCACAATTACCTCTCTGCTGCTTTTCTGAAGGGCCCAAACCATATTCATCGTGCACCAGTCAAATTCCACCGAGCTTCCGACCCGATAACATCCCGCGCCGAGTACGATTACTTTCTTCTCGGCGTTTTTAGAATTCAACCCGAAAGTCACATTGTTTGATCTCCCATCATAGCTTGCGTACAAATAGTTCGTCCGTGCTGGCCACTCCGCTGCAAGGCTATCCACAATCTTGACAAAAGGTCCTTCGACCAAAGATTTGCGCAGCTCCCTAGTTTCCTTTTCAGGAATCCCGAGTCTCTTTGCAATCCAAGAGTCAGAGAATCCGAGTTTCTTCGTATTCAGCATCAATTCCCTGTCGATTTTGTCAAGTGAGTCCTTGCCCCTCAGTTTGAGAATTTGATCAGTATCAACAATGTTTTTGATTTTTGAGATAAACCAAGGATCTATCCAAGTCAATCTGTTGACATCTTCAACAGACATTCCAAGCGAAAGAGCTTCAGCGACGTGGAAGAATATTGCATCAGTTGGATGGACGAGAGCGTTTTCCACGAGTTCTATCGAGCCAAGTGGTTTGTAGTCGAGCAAGCCGTCCCTTCCAATGTCAAGCATTCTAATTGCTTTTTGGAGGGCCTCTTCAAAGCATCTTCCGATGGCCATCACTTCCCCAACAGATTTCATCTGGCTCCCCAATTCGCGTCTAACTCGTTCGAACTTGCGAAAGTCAAATCTCGGCATCTTCACGACGATGTAATCTAGAGCCGGTTCAAAACATGCAGAGGTAATTCCTGTCGCACTGTTTTTCAATTCGGGAAGATCGTATCCCAAAATAATCTTGGCTGCGATGTACGCAATTGGATAGCCAGTTGCTTTGGACGCCAAAGCAGAAGATCTGGAGAGCCTAGCGTTGATCTCTATCGCATAGTACCTCTCGGATTTCGCGTCGAGGGCAAATTGAATGTTGCACTCTCCTATAATCCCGCAGGCTCGCGCTGCCTTGATTGAAACCTGGCGCAGGAAGTGATACTCTTGATTTGTAATGGTCTGGGATGGAGCGACTACAGTATTGTCCCCGGTGTGAACACGCATAACCAGCGTGTTTTCCATGTTGCAAACTGTAATCGCATTGTCCGAATTGTCCCTCATCACCTCATACTCGATTTGCTTCCAGGATCCGACGTATTCTTCTATCAGTACTTGATGTACGATGCTGTTTGCAAGACCTTTCTCGACTATGTTGTCAAGCTCGTACTCGTTGAATGCGACCCCTCCCCCTCTGCCTCCGAGAGTAAATGCAACGCGAATAATGACCGGGTAACCGATCTTTTTCGCCACAACTCTTGCAGCTTCAACAGAGTAGACTGCTTCGCTTGTAGGAACAAGGATGCCTGAAGCAAGCATCGTCTTTTTGAATAAGTCTCGATCCTCCGTTAGCTCTATTCCTCTGATAGCAGTTCCAAGAACTCGAATGTTGTATTTTGAAAGAATTCCTTTTTTCTGAAGTTCGACTCCGCAATTGAGCGCAGTTTGTCCTCCAAAGCTCAGCAAGATCGAATCCGGATGCTCTGCAGCGATGACCTGTTCCACATATTCAACTGTCACGGGGAGAAAGTATACTTTGTCTGCAAGGCGAGGATCCGTCTGGATAGTAGCAACGTTAGGATTTACAAGCACTGTTTGGATCCCTTCTTCGCGCAGTGCCTTGAGAGCTTGAGAACCGGAGTAGTCGAACTCACCGGCTTCGCCGATCTTGATCGAACCGCTTCCCAGCACAATGACTTTCTTAATTGCGCGATCTAACGGCATTAAGACCTCACTTCGAGAATTTTCTCAGAAAAAATATCAAACACATAGG
Source organism: Nitrososphaerales archaeon (assembly GCA_030041355.1). GTDB lineage: Archaea > Thermoproteota > Nitrososphaeria > Nitrososphaerales > CADDZS01 > JASHOD01. The sequence continues at coordinate 227,722 of JASHNZ010000019.1, read as the reverse complement.
ATGGGTCCAATGGTCCTGGCGAACCTTCGGGATGAAACTGGACCGAAAGGCACGGTTTGGTCTCATGAAGTAATCCTTCTATCGTATGGTCGTCCGCATTCATGAACCAAGGTACCAGCTTTGTTGCCTTTAGTGAATCGCTGTCCACCGAAAAACCATGATTCTGGCTTGTTACCATGCACCTCCCTGTTTTGAGGTCGATGCAAGGTTTGTTCTGACCCCTGTGTCCATATTTGAGTTTGAAAGTTTCTGCTCCTTGCGAAATCGCGACTATCTGAGTTCCTAAGCAAATGCCAAGCACTGGCATGCAGTTATCAATTGCCTCCCGAGCCAAATTAATGGCGGGCGAGCAAAGTTTTGGATCGCCTGGTCCGTTGCTCAGTACGATACCTGAAGGTTTGCTCTCCTGAATTTCTTGGTAGCTTATATCAAAAGGATAGATCGTGACCAGAAAGCCTCGCGACACAAGGGATCTAATGATATTCTGTTTTACGCCGCAGTCTATGAGGGCAATCCTACCTTTGACATTCTTTCCGTATGATATTTTTTCTTTCGTACTAACCGAAGAGCAAAAGTACAGGGAGGAATAGTCCGCCGCTTGTTCGAGAGCTTCCTTACCTCGTTTAACGGAGTCTGTGATCGCGCCCATCATAACTCCACGCGTTCTCAGGTGCATAGTAAGTTCTCGCGTATCAAGGCCCTCAATTCCCGAAATCTGTTCTTCATTCATCCAAGTTGAAAGCTCTTTCGCGGATTCAAAATGGCTAGGCTTTTTTGAAACTGAGTTCGCGATTACGCCTCTTACTTGTATTTTGTGCGATTCAAAATTAAGCAGGATATTGTTTTCGTCTCGAATATAATTTGGGACACCGTAGTTTCCTATGAGCGGATATGTAAAGCAAAGAATCTGTCCAGCATACGAAGGATCAGTCATTGCCTCTGTATAGCCAACCATTCCAGTGTTGAAGACAACTTCACCTATGGTAGGCGAAAGTGACTCTGCCCCAAAAGAGAACCCGTCAAAAACTTCATTGTCTTCAAGAATTAGCTTGAGTGGCTTTGAATTAGTCCCCGAAACGAGAACCCTCGGCTTCTCACTCTGAAATCTTATTTAAGCATGGCCCCGCACACATGCCAAAGGTATTTTCTTTCAAATATATTTGGAACGGGGCCGTTTTTGTTTCTCGCCTAGACGATCGGAGGTTTCCGATCTACTTTACAGAAAATCTAACTCAATTTTTTATTCTCTATTATTTGGCATTCCGTAGAAGTTGGCCAGCTCATTTATCAATTGCATTTCGGAAAACGGATCCAATTTTACCCATCTTGCCGCATCATCTTGATTTTGCTCAAATTGTCTCTCTTTGAAGTTGGGAAATCTCTCGAGAAGCTCGCTTAGTTCCGTCTGGTCATGAAGGATTAAGATAACCACGAGCTCCCACTTGTGTTTTAGGATAAATCTGGGAATGTTAGATAACGCGTATGATACATATGATTCTACGTTTATTGCGTCATAATCCGCATTCTCAACGTACCCTAGCGAGAGTAGCGAGGCGCGAATTTTCGCGAGAGTGCTTTTCTTAGGCTCCACAAGTGTGCCGATTAAGTTCTCAGCATCTCTGTTGCCGATTGAGCCAGTGCGCAAAGGATGTAGACTCAACAAAGTCGCGAATTGCACGTTATTAGTGATTTTGGCAGAGCGTGAAAATAATTGATAAAAGAGCGACAACACGAAGATGCGATGGATTCGCTCACCTTAATCATGCTTCGCGTAGCCGTTTGTCATACTGGTAGCAATTAGATTGCATGCGATATGAACTAGGAGAAGTCTTCCTCAGTGCCAGCTGAAATACATCTCTTTGACATCTATCGCAGTCCCAATATCGGAATATTTCTCAGGGCTAACGACAATTTCTGCCTTGTTCCAAGAGGCCTTGCCTCGACAAAGCGAGAAAAAATAGCACCTCTGCTTGGAGCTGAGGTTATCCAAATCAGCATAGCGGGCACCAGACTGATAGGACCCCTTCTCGTGATGAATAACAAAGGCATTCTTGTCTCTAGGCTTGCGGAAGACGAAGAAATCGAAACCTTGAAGAGATCAACTGGGATGAAAGTCGAAAAATTGAATTCTAGATTTACTTCAGTTGGCAATCTGATTGCAGCAAACGATAATGGTGCGGTAGTTTCTGATATTCTTGGCGATGAAAGCGTTAGGGCAATTGAAAGAGTATTGGGCGTTCCAGTCAGAAGAATAAGGATTTCAAACTATGTCCAGGTGGGAGCTATGGTATGTGCAACGAATGCCGGTTCCATAGTTCATCCAATTGCGACCGAAGGCGACATAAATGCGCTCAGGATCGCCTTGAAGGTAGACCCCGAACCCGCGACCGTAAACGGAGGTATGCCGTTCGTCGGTTCAGGATTTGTGGGAAACAACAAAAGCATTCTCTTAGGCAATTTAACTCGGGGAGGAGAACTAGTTATAATCGGTCGCGCGTTCGGTGGTTGAAGGCAATAATTAGTCACCCAATAAATAATAGCAAGGAATGGATAGGAAACCAAGGAGCAAGCTACTGAATTGTCTAACTCTGCAAAGAATAGTTCTTCGCCTAGAAGAGCTTCCCGGCTACCTGTTTCGTCAGAAGTGACTCAACAAGCTCAAGAACAGCAGCAGGTTCAAGACCAATTCAACCAACTAGTCGCCGAGGTCAGGATGCTTGAAGCTTACTACCAGGAGGTCGTGAACAGACAACAGACAGTGTCCAGTGCACTGCTCGACACTCGTGCAGCACTTGAGGCCCTCGAAGTATTATCCAAATCCGGAAATAGTGAGTTACTTGTCCCTGTCGGCGGCGGGACTTTGATCTTTGCGACTGCTGGCTCCCTCGACAAATTGATCGTAAGCGTTGGAGCCGGTGTTGCCATAGAAAAGAATCTAGAGTCCGCGAGAAGTTTTCTCCAAGTGAGGCGCCAGGATCTTGAAAAGGCGATCAATTCCTTGGAGAGCCAGCGGAAGGAGATAGGTTCAAGACTCAATGTTGGACGAGCAACCATCCAAAGAATTACTGAGGCTGCAAAATAGATCCTTCTAACGGGTCTATTTTTGCTACTTTCCCTCAATTTCGAACGACAAGTGAGAACGAATGTTTGAGAAACTAAGATCGGCATTCAGCTCGCTCTCTAAACTTGCAACGCACACTGGTCTTTCCGAGAAGGAGATAGATTCGATACTCTGGGATTTTGAGCTAGCGATGATTGAAAGTGATGTGGCGCAGGAGGTCATTCAAAACATAACGTCCAGCCTTAAGAGAAGGATTCAAGATACAAAGATTCGTAGAGGTAACGACCAAATTGATTTTGTAAGAACGCAGCTTAAAGATGCAATAAGAGACCTTTTCTCGAAGACACCAAATGTGGATGTGCTTGCGCTTGTAAAATCCAAACTTGACAAAAATACGCGAGATTCTTTCTCCCCATTTGTCATCCTATTTTTGGGGATAAACGGCGTTGGGAAGACGACCACTGTCGCGAAGCTTGCCTACTTGTTGAAAAACAAAGGTTACGGGGTAGTTTTAGCTTGCGGAGATACTCACCGAGCTGGGGCAATCGAACAGCTCACTGAACATGCCAATAGATTGAAGTTGAAAGCAATCTCACAATCGTACGGATCAGATCCCGCAGCGGTTGCTAAGGATGCACAACTTTACGCGGAAGCTCACAAGGTTGGAGTGGTTTTGATCGATTCAGCGGGAAGAATACAGACGAGCAAGAACTTAATGGAGGAGATGGAAAAGATAGTCCGAGTTGTGAAGCCCGATTTGAAAATATTTGTCGCAGATTCATTATCGGGCAATGATGCGATTTCGCAAGCGAGAGAATTCAAGAACTTCACGGACTTTGACGCAGCGATTCTAACAAAGGCAGATGCCGATACAAAGGGCGGCGCCGCACTTTCAATCGCCGCGGTAACTCAGCGACCGATCATCTTTCTTGCGGTCGGTCAGGACTATGACGACTTGATGCCATTCAATGTTGAACAATTTGTTGACAACATTCTATCCTAAACTTTGACCAATTCGAGGCCGATTTCTTCTACGAGAGAGAGAATGCGATTCTTTTCCTTTCCGAGGCCCTTCGTGTCAGCTACTGCAAGCGTTATTTTCTCTTGGCTCTTTGCAACCATCTGAGTAATCATCTTTTCATCGATTAGGCTCAAGGCGTATTTTGGAGCTGTAACTCCGACGGCAAGTTCATTATCCAATAGCAGGCGATTAAATTTGTCAGGATAATGAGTACCCCCTAGCGCGATAGCACACCGATCATATTTCCTGCCATTGTGGAGACTATGCATCAGCGCTTTGGCTACGCATAATGACGCTCTTTTATCCTCCCATTGAGGCTCGCTGGAGCCTAGTTCCACGAACATGCAAGGCCTTGCCAGAGAGGTGGGGCCATGATGAGTAGCTTCTAAGCTGATCCCATATTCTCTAGGAATTTTGTCCCTCAGAGAATTAAGCGCAATGAAATAATTCTTGAGCATGGAGGGCGAATGTTTTGCAATTTCACCGGGCTCTCCGCCGAAATCATTTGCTCCAAAATTACCAGTAAAGTGAGCCGTTAAAGTGGGAATTTGACTTTCAGCACGGTGCTTTGAAATAAAGACATACTGTAGGTTCTCTGATCTAAAACTTTCGTCAAGCTCGGTTCCCAACCTGATAACCTCTTCTTGACATGAAGCAACAAAGATATTCTCCAACCTGAAAACAGGAAACGAGTCAAAGGTCTTCTCGATTTTTCGGAAGTCATAATTCTCAAGGAGTCTCTGGAAGATGTTCGAGCCGGCAGGATCATTTTGGGAATTCATGATTAGCACGTCTTCCATTATCTCATTTTTCCCGCTTGTCTTTCGGAAGTTTTTCCCACTTTGCAATCAGTGATGCCCTTAGGTGCATTTCCTCGTTTTCAATTCGCCTTTTAGCTAAAATGCAATAATCCCATTGAAGATCAAATCCACAAAATCTCCGCTCCAAGTACTTCGCAGCTTTCCCCGTCTGCCCTGAGCCTAGAAACGGATCTAGGATCAAATCCTCTTTGTTGCTGTACAGAGTGATAAGTCTCAAAGGAATCTCTTCAGGAAAGGGACATGGATGATCAATGAATCGCGGCGGAACCGGCGCTATATTCCAGATAGAGTTGCTTGTATCCTTTTTCATAAGCTCGTCGATAATGAATTTGCTCTTTTTGTCTTGAGTATGCTGCAGCTCTCCCTTTCGAAGAATCAGGATTTGTTCATGCATTATATTTGCCCGATAATATGTAGGGAAAGGTCTTTGAATCGTGACCCCAAAGCGGTCGAGGCCTCCCGTTACCTTATTCCAGATTATCTCCTCGTGAAAGCGCCAGCTGTCTCCTGTGCAGAGGAGATTTGTTATCAGATGGGGAAGTGGAATTATCGTCCCATTCGACAGTTCATTTCCTATAACAATGCAGCAAAAACCGCTTTGTTTCGTAACTCGGTAGACCTCAAGAAAGGATTCCTTCATCGCGTCGAGGTACTCCTGAAGAGGAGAATCCAGATTTCCTCTGTACCATCCTCCGTTTTGAACATGCTTGTTGTAGTCAATAGCATTATGGTAAGGAGGCGAGGTTACGGTAAGTGAAACCGTCTCAGACTTCAGAGGGATGGAACTAGCCCTAGCGTTAAGAATTTCGGAGACCGACCAAGCTTTTACCAAAATCCTATCAGCTTGAGAGCCCGGACTTGGATTGCGCGAATATGGCTTTTGCCTGCCATGTAAGCAAGGTTAAATACGATCACTTCGGTTTAAAGACTCTGCGCTTCTTTCCATAAGTGATAGAGATGGGACTAGGTAGTTGGTTAACGTCAGCCTACAGGACAATTAAGCTTACAAGAAAATCTGACAAACAAGAGTTCATGCTCTACTTGAAGCTCGTTCTATTGGGCTTCGCACTCGTAGGCGCGATAGGGTTTGTCATTTATTTCCTAGCCGCGATGTTGATGTTGGCAATGGGCCAGGCCCCGACTGCTACGCCCTAAAGCAACAGATTAACTGTCCGAGTCGCTGTGGATTAACCTTCGCCTGGATGGAGCGATGCCGAAAAATAGTGATTTTGAAGAATGTCGCAAACAGTCACAACCAGAATATTTGCCGTCAAAACGACAGGAGGACAAGAAAAGACCGTCGCGAAGTTTGTTGGTGATAGGTTAGAAAAACGCAAGCAAGAGGGTAAAGCTCCTCAGGTTCAAGCGATTCTCGTTCTCGAAGCTCAAAAGGGCTACGTATTTTTTGAGGCTCCAAACGCGCAAGCTGTTTCAGATGCGATTTCAGGGTTCAAACACGTGAAGGGAATGGTGCCTGGTTATATCCAATATTCAGACATTGATAAATTCCTGGTCGAAAAATCAATGATCTCAGATGTCAACGTGAATGATGTAATTGAGATCATTGCTGGTCCTTTCAAGGGCATGCGAGCTCGAATTAATAGAGTGGAACCTCAAAGGAGCGAGGTGACTGTCATTCTGTTAGATGCCCCGTATCAGCTTCCTGTTACTGTCGAAGTTGGATCCATAAAGATCGTCAGCAGAGCTCAGAGTTCATCCAGCACGGGCAACCCGCCGGGTTCCTCAGATCAGCCTTGAATTATCTGAACGTTAGGACTGCCATATACTTTTAAATCCAAATTAGTTAACGAGAACCCTTCTACGTGTGATCTCTTGATATGCCAGAGCCCAAATCAGTTTCTGCCCTAGTTGTGGGCGGAGAAGCTAACGCGGGACCTCCACTAGGTCCGGCTCTCGGACCGCTCGGTGTTAACGTAATGGCTATTGTTAAGGAGATCAACGAGAAAACAAAGGATTACACGGGGATGCGCGTTCCCGTCAAAGTGAGCGTTGACACAGAAACAAAACAGTTCACAATCGAAGTCGGGATTCCGTCGGCTTCTGCTCTCATAGTAAAGGAATCAGGTGCACCTAAAGGCTCCGGTACTCCAAAGACCGCTGTTGCCGGAAACCTTACTGTAGACCAACTGATTAAGATCGCTGGAGTAAAAAAACCCCAGTCTTATGGAACCACCGTCAAGTCTGTTGCAAAGGAGGTCGCGGGCTCTTGTGTAAGTATGGGAGTAACAATTGAAGGGAAATCAGCAAAAGATTTCCTTTCCGAAGTCAAAGATGGAAAATGGGACGAAGCTTTGGCCGAGGGCACGTAATTTTCGGCAAAATGGTTTGTGTGGACTATGGTATCAAAAAGTCAGATACAGCAACAAATTAACAAGGCACGAGGTGCTGATTATACTCAGCGTAAATTTCAGCAATCCTTCGAGCTGATATTCAAATTGAAGGATATTGATGTGAAGAAAACCGACCTTAACATAAATGAAGTTGTGTTTTTACCCAACAAACTCGCGGATTTGGCAAGAGTTTGCGTTTTTGCAACTGGGGATAATGCCGTGAGAGCTCAGCGAGCCGGTGCGGATCGAGTGATTGAAAATGCCGAGCTTGATAGACTAGCCTCTGAAAAAAGGGCGGCAAAGAAGCTCGCTCGTGAGTATCAATTCTTTCTCGCTGACACCTCATTAATGCCAAAGATAGGTCGAGTCCTTGGACCGTATCTAGGTCCCAAGGGTAGGATGCCAACTCCGGTGCCACCTAACGCGCCTCTTGAAGCGATGCTAAGCCGGTACAGAACAGCTGTCAGAATAAGATCGCGCGGATCGCTCAGCGTCGCTGGAAAGGTCGGAGACGAATCTCTTGATGACGCAAAAGTTGCGGACAACGCTCTGGCGGTTATAGCTCAAGTAGAAAGAAAGCTGCCCAACGGCGAGAAGAACATTCAATCACTAACGCTCAAGAAGACGATGGGCAAGCTCGTAAAATCAAAATTAGAAGAAGAGGCATGAGTATAATTGGCGCGTAAAGCTCAAACAGTGACCGAGCAACAGAAACGTACAAGCTATCCTCAGAAAAAACTCGAAATGCTCCAACATATAGAGGAACTTGCCAAAAAATATGACACAATAATAGTATCAAAGCTCTACAAGGTTCGCGCAGGTCAGCTTATGCTGATTCGAAAGAACTTTCGCGGAGATCTCGTAATGGTCGTCGCCAAGAACAAGATTGCGGCACTCGGCTTAAGCAAAGCGGGCCTGAAAAACTCCGAGCAATTTTTTTCCCACCTTACCGGGCAAAATGCTCTCATATTCACAAACATGAATCCGTTCAAGCTCTATCTGTCTTTGGAAAAGAGCAAGGTAAATCTTCCTGCGAGGGCAGGCGACATCGCCACAAGTGATATTGTGATTTCATCTGGCAGCACGGGTATCCCACCAGGACCTGTTCTTTCCGAGTTCAAGGAGGCAGGGGTTCAGACGAGAATAGAAGCTGGAAGCATCTTCGTTTCCAGAGACTCCGTTGTTGCTCACCCCGGGGATGTCATCTCTCCAAAGCTCGCGGGTTTGCTTGCTCGTTTGAACATCAGACCGATCAAGGCTGGTTTGTCCATCTATATGGCCTCAGCAGAGGGACTTTTACTTCTGCAGAAAGACATCGCAATTGACATTGAGCAGTATCGTACCGATGTTGCAACAGCGGCCAGAGAAGCGATGGGTCTAGCTCTTGAGGCTGCTTATGTGACGCCTGAGAGCTTGCCGTTGCTCCTAGGTAGGGGTCTGCGCCAAGCGAAGAGAATCGCTTCGGAAGCGGGTTACGTAACCCCGGAAACAGCCGGAGACGTGATTGGTTTGGCTGAACATCAAGCGCTGGCTATCCTTGATGCTGCAAAACGCAAAGGATACCAAGGCTCCTGAGATTTTTTACGTGCAGAATAGCGATGAGCCTGTCGATATTTTTGGAAAAGGATGCCCGGACTGCATCGGTACTCATGAATCCTTCGAAACTTTTGCTTTCATGAAATGCGCGAGAAAACATCGCGCAACAAAGCCCTCAGAAACCCTTCATATTCTTCGTCAGAGAAAACGATCGTAGAATGCTGCCTATGTGCTCTAGCCTGCTTTAGAGCGATTAGGTGGTAGCATTCTGAGACAGTTCCACTCAACACTCGAAAATGAAAGTCTTGGCATGAACAGTATGAGGGTCTCCTACCGGTTGAGTCATAATCTACGATAAAGTCCCCATCAGTACCCACGACGGTCCAAAGCTCGCGCCCACTTGGTTTGAAAATCTGGAGCTTCACGCCTAAATTACTCAAAACCTTTTGTGCTTTTCCTTGCCTCTTAGCATTCGCTTTTTCAAGATCGGGGGACATTTGTAGTAGCTCAACTGGCTCCTACATCTACTTAGGAATTCTCATCAGAAAGTTGAATTCCGCAAACCGGCTACTATAATTCGTAACAAAGGTAATAAGGGCAATGAGACGGCCTGACCCTCGCTAGGAATTCCCACTTTTGATTCTATCCGATCGCACTGCGTCTACAAGGTCAAGGCATAGCCATATTCAGCTGCTCTACAAGAGCAGAGCCTTGATCATCGCCGAACAAAGCAGACATTACTTAGTTATTGGTGATCTTCATATTGGATTCGAAGAGAAATTTCGAGTTTCCGGAATCTCTATTCAGCCGAGGCTTGACAAGTTAATTGGGGAATTGTCAGAGTTAATTTCGGAACATAAAGTAACAGACCTTTTGATAAATGGTGATGTAAAGTCTGGAATAGACAGGATTAGCAAGTATGAGTGGGAGAATGTTCCAAAATTCTTCGAGAAGATGACCAATCTTTGTCAAGTTTCTGTCATTCCGGGGAACCATGATGCTGGTCTCCAACACTTGATACCCCCGGATGTCAACGTCTTGGATTCAAACGGGATAATGATCTCCAAGATCTTGATCCTCCATGGCCATACTAGGCCCTTGCCAAAGTTTCAGGATTGCGAGCAATTGGTTATGGGCCACGTTCATCCAATCTTTCAGAGAAGGGGAAGTCCGCTTTCAGGTCAACCAGTTTGGGTCTTCGTTCGAGCAAGAGGGAATCAAATATTCAAGGGAGGATTGTCGCATGAAGACTCTATATCAAGAAATCAGGACACTTTGGAAATCATTCTAATGCCCGCATTCAATCTGGAGCTCGTGGTTGCGGGTTCTGCGATGGATGCAGCAAGACAGGAGAGGAAGATTGCTCCGATCCTAAGATCATTGAAAAGCGTTTCAGAGGCAATGATTATGACTCTAGATGGAGATCTCATAGGAGATGTCTCCCTTCTTCTCAACGTTCTGTAGTGACAAAAAGAGAAACTATGCTAAAATCCTAATAGGAATACCGATTCCAATCAGAATTCAATAGTTATGGGTAAACGTAAAGTTTGCTTCTCCCACCAATTAACGAAATAAAGAAAAGAAGACTAGCACTGGGCATAAGTCAAAAAAAACTAGCAAGCTCTGTAGGAACTAGCCAATCCCTGATTGCAAAAATAGAAAGCAGCAGAGTTCATCCGTCATACGATGTAGTGAGGAAAATCTTCGAATTTCTCGACCGAGCTGAGCAGCCTAGGACGGGCCTTGCAAAAGACATTGAAAAGAAAGATCTGGTCTGGATCAAGCGAAGCGACAAAGTGAGGGACGCCGCCGAGAAGATGAAGCAATATGGCTTCTCTCAACTCCCAATTCGTGATGATAAAGAAGAGATTTGCGTAGGAAGTATATCGGAGCGCCAGATCGTTAATGCATCTTTGAGTGCCAATGATCCTAAGGCCTTCTATGATAGACCTGTAATTGAGGTAATGGAGCAGCAGTTCCCGGTCGTCGATGAAACAATACCAGTTACTGCAGTTGCTATGCTCCTACAGCATTCACAAGCAATCCTCACGGCGAGAAGAGGGAAAATCGTGGGCATAATCACTCCTAGCGATTTGCTTGCCGCAAGCAGTGGAGTCAGGAGCAATTATAGAAGCAGTTCTAAGGACTGATAGGATAAGTTTAGTGCACAATAAGATCGTAATACAAACGTGAGAATCGAAAGAAAGTTCGAAGGCAAAAATTGTGAAAGAGTTCAGCAACAAGCTGAACTCTGTCTATTGAAGGAAGAACAGGTTCTAGTCTTCCATGCCGCCCATGCCGCCTGCTCCGCCGGCTCCACCAGGTGGCATTGGAGGACCTTTAGATCTTCCAGCCGCAATGACATCATCGATGCGCAGAATCATACTTGCCGCCTCTGTTGATGACTTCAGGATTTGTTCCTTAACAGCCGAAGGATCGTATATCTCCTCCGACTCTAAATCCGATACCTTTCCGGCCAAGACATTTACGCCGCACCACTTCTTGCCTGCCCCGTGCTTTGCGCGCAATTCCACTTGGGTGTCGATAGGATCCATCCCGGCGTTCTCAGCAAGAGTTAGCGGGATTGACTCTAACGCGTCAGCATACTTTTGCACTGCAAGCTGTTCTCTGCCAGATAGAGAGTTTGCCCACACACGCAACTCGCATGCCATTTCTTCCTCTGGAGCTCCTCCCCCGACAACCACTGAGGGGTGCTCTATGACATCTTTGACGACCATGAGGGCATCATGCATACTACGCTCCGCTTCATCGGTGACGCGTTGTGTTCCTCCTCGAACCAAGATTGTAGTGGCCTTTGGATTCTTCGCTCCTTCCACAAAGACCCATTTGTCTTCCTCGACTTTGCGCTCTTCGACGACTTGAGCCTTGCCAAGGTCTTTCTCGGTCAGATCGTCGAGGTTGGTCACAACTCTTGCACCAGTGGCTTTTGAGAGTTTAGTCATATCTGACTCCTTGACTCGTCTGACTGCTAGAATTCCGTTCTTCGCAAGGTAGTGTTGGGCAATGTCATCAATTCCTTTCTGACAAATTACAACGTTAGCTCCGCACCCCACGATCTTATCTACCATACTTTTCAGCATGGTGTTTTCCTCATCTAAGAACTGCTTAATTTGGTGGGGATCGCTGATGTTGATTTTTGCGTCAAACTCTGTCTTTTCGATCTCGAGTGGTGAGTTTAGCAAGGCGATCTTTGCTGATTCAACTCTCTTTGGCATTCCCGCATGGACGACTTCTTTGTCAAGAACGATTCCCTTGATCAGCTGGGTCTCTTTTAGACTGCTTCCGGGTTTCTTTTCGACTTTCACGTCATCGATGTCCACTCTGTACTCTTCGCCAACTTTGTCGGCAACTGCAAGCAGCGCATCGACGGCAAGCCCTGAAAGCTGATCTGATTCCTTGCTGATCAGCTTAGAAGCCATGCTGGTCTTAGCTATTTTGATTAACCATTTCCTGTCTGTCGGGGGGACCTTGATCGAAATCTTGTCGAGAATTTGAAGAGCCTTGTTCGCAGCTTTTCGATAACCGTCTACGATTATTGTAGGGTGAACATCGTCGCGAATCAACTCTTCCGCGTTCTCAAGTAGTGCTCCGGCAAGAACGGCGGCAGAAGTAGTACCGTCTCCCACCTCATTATCCGTTGTCTTCGCTATTTCCACAATCATTTTCGCCGCAGGATGCTGAACATCGATTTCTTTGAGTATCGTCGCTCCATCATTTGTGATCGTAACGTCACCCAAAGTATCGACTAGCATTTTGTCCATTCCACGCGGACCAAGCGCCGTCTTTACAATCTCGGCGATCAACTTGGCGGCGAAGATGTTGTTTCGTTGCGCATCTCTTCCTTTGTTTTCGGAAGCTCCTTCTTTCAAAACTAGAACTGGCGTTCCACCTTGTGTTGTTATTTGACTCATGTTTTTTCACTCACCCTGAAGGATACTAACCTCGAGACACTAACCGTAGCCGAAAATTATATAAAATTATCGGCACATAGTAAGGTCTGTACCTTGTTCTAGGGTATAGTTGTAGGAAGTCATTGAGTCTTAATAATGTTGACGTTCTCTTAGACGTTCTGGGGAACGATACTCGTCGGCGGATTCTTCAGCTCCTGGCTGACGAACCGCGCTATTTCATCCAGCTATCCAAAGAATTGGGGGTTAGCCAGCAAGCTGTGTTAAAGCATTTGGAAATCCTCGAAAGGAATGGTTTCATTACTTCCTACGAACAGGAAAGCAGCTTTCCTGCGCCAAAGCGAAAGTACTTCCAATTGAATCTATCCTGTGTTTTGGAGGTTGGGATCACTCGTGATGCGGTACAATTCGTATTTCAAGACATTCCACGTCTAGACCGCGAAGACCAAGTCGAAGAAAAAGAGCTCAAGGCCCTTTCGAAAAAAGTGAGAGATGTTGTGGAAGAAGAAGAGCCAATTGAGTTGCTTCAGCAGAGTGACGATCTCCTGAAAGAAGTAAATCTTGCGCTGAAAGAAACCTTCGCTACAGAGATCTTTCTTCTGAGGTTGAAACAACGCTTAACACGCGCGGCACACAAGGCAATTAGAGATTCATTTGCGGAGGAACTTCACCGTCATATCCTTTATTCGACGATCGGCGGAGAGAAGCAACCTAATGTGGATCAGCTTTCTTCGATGCTAGATACGAGGGAAAAGGAGATCAGTGAAGCCCTTAAGCTTTTGAGAAAACGTATGCCGCAGTCAAAAAATCTTGCAGCAGCGAGCGAAGAGTGAAATGAAAAGGATTTATCGTATTAGACCGGACAAATGTAAGCATGCCTCTAACTAGTTCAGGGGACTGGGAATGCCCGAAATGTCACAGCCACAATATTGGCCTGGCTAAAGCTTCAAAGAAGTCAGCCAAGATGATCTGCAATGATTGTGGCTTCAAGGGCTCGGCTATGCAGTTCTAGTATTGCCCGCTAGGCAATGGCGATTCGGTCCGTCCTTGAATGTTCTAATCTAATTTAGATGCGTGTGACAAGCCAACTTGATGCAAATGATTGCATCTGAGCACAACGCTTTTATAATTCAGGTTACTAACTTAGAGTGAGTAACTCTAAGAGTGATGAAAAAATGTCAGAGAGAAGAGGTAGGAGAGAAGATAAAGATGATTGGGAAGACGAGGATGACTTCTGGAATCCTTTCGACTTTAGAGTAACCTTCGGAGACATTGATAATATGATCAGGAGTATGTTCAAGGCAGCCTACTCACTGGATTCTCAAGGCCCTGGTGGAGGGGCAGTTTACTATGGGTACTCTGTTACAGTTGGTCCTGATGGAAAGCCTCACCTTCGTGAATTTGGAAATGTTAAACCTACGAACCGGGGGACTCTTCAAGTGGGTTCTCGCGAGCCCTTCGTGGATACCGTAGTGGACGCCAAAACCAATGAGCTAAAAGTCGTTGCGGAAATGCCAGGCATTCAAAGAGAGGATATCCATCTTGAAGCTTTGGAGAATTCCTTGACAATAAGAGCAGAGCGGGGAGATAGAAAATACGATACAACTGTACCTCTGAGCCAGCCTGTGGACACTTCCACGGCATCTGCCACTTATAACAACGGAGTTTTGGAAGTCAAGCTGAAACTGAAAGGCTCGACAAAGCCCAAGGGAGTAAGCATCAAGATCGACTAGAGGTCGATCTTTCTTTTTTTAAAGAAAATTTACGCTTAAACAACTCTAGAGTGTGGTCGCAAAATGCCAAAAGAGAATAAAATTAATTCAGAAAAATCTGAAGTCGAGTTAAGAGTAGCAGAAGCGCAAGGCAGAGATGTTGGCAGAGGAGTCGCTAGAATAGATCCTCAGGTCATCCAGGAAATGGGATGGGTCTCAGGAGATGCCCTGGAGGTCGAAGGCAAAAGGAAAACGTTTGCTCTTTTGTGGCCCGGTTTTTCGAGCGATGCAGGCCGAGGTATAATTCGGATTGACGGTCACGTCAGAAATAATGCGGGAGTTGGAATCGATGATAAGGTTACCGTGCGCAAATCAGACGCGAAAGCAGCTGAGTCGATAACACTTGCACCTACCGAGCCTCTTCGAATAACTGGAGGAGAGGAATATCTTTCTCAATTTCTTGACGGCAGAGTAGTTTCGGGCGGAGACATTATCACGATTAATGTAATGAAGAGGCGCATCGATCTAGTAGTGACCAAGGTCGTCCCCAGCACAAGAGCGGCAATAGTAGATCTGAACACGCAGATCCAAATCAGCGATCAAGTTGCAAGGCCGGTTCAAAGAAATCTACCTACGATTAGCTATGAGGACATCGGAGGGCTACGAAACGAGATAGTCAAAGTCAGGGAAATGATCGAGCTCCCAATGAAACATCCAGAACTATTCGAGAGACTGGGTATCGAAGCTCCGAAAGGGGTACTCCTTCACGGCCCCCCCGGCACAGGAAAAACGCTTCTCGCAAAAGCTGTAGCGAATGAAACGAACGCGCATTTCATTAGTCTTTCTGGCCCTGAAATCATGAGTAAATACTATGGTGAAAGTGAGGAGAGGTTACGCGAAATCTTTGCGGATGCAGAGAAGAACGCTCCAAGCATAATCTTCATTGATGAAGTTGACTCTATCGCGCCAAAAAGAGAGGAAGTAACTGGCGAAGTCGAAAAGAGAGTTGTAGCGCAGCTCTTGTCTTTAATGGATGGAATGCAGTCGCGAGGAAAAGTGGTTGTAATCGCGGCTACTAACAGACCTAACGCACTCGACCCTGCTTTGCGGAGGCCTGGGCGTTTTGATCGAGAGATCGTGATCGGCGTGCCGGACCAAGAAGGCAGACTAGAGATCCTCCAAGTTCACACGCGAGGTATGCCTCTCGCCGAGGGCCTGGATCTCAAGAAACTAGCCGCATCAACTCACGGTTTCGTCGGAGCAGACCTGGAGGCTCTCGCAAAAGAAGCCGCGATGCGATCGTTGAGGCGTGTTTTGCCTCAGATAGACCTTGAAAAGGAATCCATCCCCGCGGAGGTCTTGAACAAGATAATCGTCTCTATGGACGACTTTCAGGGCGCTCTAACCGAAGTCGAACCCTCCGCAATGCGTGAAGTGCTGGTTGAAGTACCGGATATTCGCTGGTCTGATATTGGCGGATTAAAGGAAGTAAAACAAGAGTTAGAAGAATCAGTTGAATGGCCTCTCAAGTACAGGGACATCTTCGACTATGCCCATACGAGAGCCCCGAGAGGAATATTACTGTATGGACCTCCAGGAACCGGTAAGACCCTACTTGCAAAAGCAGTGGCAAACGAAAGTGAAGCCAATTTCATCAGTATCAAGGGTCCCGAGCTACTTTCGAAATGGGTTGGAGAATCCGAACGCGGTGTGAGAGATGTCTTTCATAAGGCAAGACAAGCTGCTCCATGCATCATATTCATGGACGAGCTTGACTCAATTGTTCCCACTCGGGGAGTTTCAATGGGGGACTCCCAGGTGACAGAAAGGGTGATCAGCCAAATTCTGACTGAACTTGACGGACTCGAGGAACTTCGTGACGTAACCGTAATCGGGGCAACAAACCGTCCAGACATGATCGACCAAGCGCTACTCAGGCCCGGCCGATTCGACAAGCTACTGTACGTTCCAGTGCCTGATCTTGAGGCTAGGAAGGAGATCTTTCAGATTCATCTGAGGCAAAAGCCGCTTGCAAAAGATATCAGTATCAACGATCTTGCTTCAAAAACTGAAGGGTATAGCGGAGCAGACATTCAGGCTGTCGCAGAAAATGCGGTAATGAATGCAATCAGAGCATTCCTTGGCAAATTCAAGGGCGACGAGGAGTCAAAGTCAAAACTTGATCAGCTGGTAATAACAAAAGAGGACTTGGAATACGCAATGAAAAAAGTAAAACCATTCATGCAAAGCGACTTAGCTTATCAGAACAAGAAAGCGTCCGGCCCCAGCCGAGATATCAGCGCTATAAGTTAAGAAGACAGAAAACTAGTCAGAGTGCTTTGTTCCTCTGACTCTTCTTCCCCTAATTCCTCCGAACTTAGAACGCTTACTCGGATCCCAGCGCGCCTCAGTCTGACATGCTCTGTTGCCAGCGAACTGAAAAGATCGCGGAACAGTTCCGCAGAATTTCTTAGAATCAGTACGGAAGAATTTATTGGATGGGTTAGAGTCTTGGCTTTGCTTCTCGTCTTCAGTTCCGAAGTAATTCCGACTATGCCGATCGCCCGGCACTTCAGACCCAAGGAGATGAGTCTGTCTGAAATATCAGCAGCTAAGGGCCTCAAGTCTTCTTCAAACCAAAAAGAGTCAGCATCTTCCTTAAGCGTGACAATCCGGCTCAGCTGTTCAACAGGCCTTTGTCTTACTGGATCGTCATCCAAACCTTGCGCCAAATTCTTGAAGTGTGGACCTAAATTTTTCCCAAATGCGTCGGAAAGCGCCCCGGTATCAAATTTGGATAGATCCTCGATTGTGCCTATACCGAGTTGTTCCATTTTTTGCTCGTGTTTGGGGCCTATGCCTAAGAGTTTTCGGACGGGCATCGGTTTCAAGAAGGCTTTGACCTGGTTAGGCCTTATTATCGTAAGACCATCAGGTTTCTCGAAGTCGGCTGCCATTTTCGCCATCAACTTGTTTGGACCTACGCCAACAGAACAAGTAAGTTTCTCTTGCCGATAGATCTCTTGTTTCACGGTCTTGCCCAACTTTGCCGCGACTTCAAAATCGTTGCCGATGACAGCCGAGATATCGATAAAGGCCTCGTCAACCGAAACCTGTTCAAAAATCGCCGAGAAGGATCTTATCGTCTGCATTAACCTCTCAGAGACCGTTTGATAGTAGTCCTGATCGACTGGAAGAAACACCGACTCTTTATTTTGCGATAACAGTTTTTTCGCATTGGCAATTGGCATGCCCGATCTAACTCCCAGTTTTCGGGCCACGTAGTTCGCCGTGCTGACAGCCCCGCTGATCTCGGTCCGACCCGAAAAAACGCAGATGACAAGGGGTTTTTTCTTAAGTTCCGGGTTCCTGACTTCCTCACATTGAGCGAAGAAGTAATCCAAATCTACAGCAATTACAATCCTTTGTGAATCCATTTTCCCTTGCACAACATCAGACCGCTTAGCGAGCTCGATGTCATCCCTGTTGCAAATCAGATTCGGAGTAAAACGCAAAATAGGGTAACTGCGATTTTCGGAAATTTTCTGCGGCTCCTCTATCAACAATCCCGATAGCATACAAAACCCTTGCACCAAAATCTCGAACGGCATCTGCCGCGATCAAAGAGCTTCCCCCTGTGGTGATCGTATCATCGATGATAACTACATTGTTTCCCTTGTTCAGATTTCCTTCTATGAGATTTTGGAGTCCGTGATCTTTCTGATGCTTTCTCACCCAGAAAGCCTTCAACTCCTTCTTTTGATTCAGACTAAGCAGGGAAACAGATGTTGCAATTGGAATCGAGCCTGTCTCTAAGCCTCCTATGCAGTCAGCGTCTGGAGCCAGCTCATAGATCTTATCCAGAACAAGTCTTCCGATTAAGTTGATTCCAAGAGGATCCTGGGTGAGACGCCTCATATCAATGTAGAGATTACTTACTTTTCCTGAAGCAAGCGTAAAACCTTCCTTTTTGATTTCGATGCAGCGTGAAACGATTAATTTCCTAAGCTCCTCTTTCTCCGCTTTGAGATGAGCATCTGGATTTTGCATTAGCCTCTCGGTTTCTTTCCTAATTGCGACTATATTCTTTGCTTGAAGAATGAGTTACTTTTCAAATAATCTGTTCTCCCTCAGCAATTCTCGATCTCTTCAATCGGAGGGTTTGCAAGCAATTCTCAAACAAGCCCTTGAGATTGTTCGCATCGTGATAGGCAATAACTTGAATTTTCTCATCAGCGAAAGTACTTTCCAAATATTCTGCAAGGCCTATTGTTTCGGCCTTTCCGAAAACCCACACATTGCCCTTAGAAAGCATGGAATAGCAGGCTAGTGTCTCAAAGGCCTGTCCGTAGTCAGCGTTTCTTGATGCGTCGGGGTGAAGAAGTATGCAGGCAGCGTCACTCTTGCTTATTAGATCAAGTGAAGCCGACATGTCGCGAGTGCTCTCGATCGCTACTGCAGAATTTACGAGCGTCCTAAAACCAAAATTGGCGGCAGAGTCCAGGATGACATATTTTTCTTCATCAGATGTCTGGCTTGAGAAAGAAACGTACATCGTCTTGAAGGGATGGCAAACATCCGTATCACAGATTTGTTGGCCGCACATGGGGCAGTGATCATCGTACTTTTCTTGTACTATTGTAGCTAGGTCGAGTTGCAGTAGCTGGGCGATTGTGAGTGTCCATGCAAAGATAGCAGCCAGTTTTGAAGTGATTTGATCAATAGGAGCTCTTTTTCTGTTCAGCATCGCAAGATCTCCCACGTCCTTCATCATCGCCACAAGAGAGTTTGTGGGAGAGAGTCTGAGATTCTCTTCTTGGTATACTTTCGAAATCAGTTCCTGCCAGTCCCTCAACGTCTGTGGCATCGAAAACTCTTGAAGAGACGGTTGATTGGGCTGAGACCATGAAGGATGGGGCGCATGCTTTCCATACTTCTGCCAAGCAAGTGATGAAAGATCGATGTCGAGCTTGAACGCAAGGGAACATGTCCAAGAGAAGACGTCGGCCAAATTCGGAGCAATTCGAGATTTGTCTTGGGAATCCATCGGATTCACTAGCTCGGCAACTTCCTCGACTAATCTTGAGATCATATATTCTGTTGTATGCTTGTCGTGTCGCTTGCCATAGATTCGTCCAAACTTTGCGAGCCAGTCATCTATGGAAAGTTCACTGAATAATCTCTGGTTCTCTTCATCGAGGCCAGAGTAGGTCCTTTCTCGAGGCCGTGTGTGAATTGGGGTATCTCCCAAATTAAGCAACACTGTTCTACTGGTAGGAAAAAAACGTTTGCAAACCTTCTAACTATTCAATGTGTGCCTGAATTCTCTAAACGTGATGTTCTCTCTGCTTTAGCCGAGGCAATGATGTTGTATTTGCCGGAGGCGGATAACTGGTAAACGATAGGCGGGCCCATATTAAGCTGAAATCCGTCATTCGGGTCTAGCAATCCTTTTTTTCGGACTCGGAGATCTTGCTTTCGTTGCCGGAGGAGAAAAGACTAGTTCTATCTACTGTCAATTTTATTCCCGATGAAGCTCTTCGAAACCTAAGCCAGGAATTCCCTCAATTCGATTTTAGGAAGAGTGCTTCCAAGGATGAGGCACTATTACTCGCTCGAAAAGCCGAGATCATTGTCATGCTTGGACCTAGCCGTGATGTAATTTCCTCCGCTACTAATTGCAAGTGGCTTCAGGTCTTCACCGCCGGGGTCGAGGACTATCTAGAGATTGACTCTGTCAAGAACAACAAAAACCTCCTCCTCACAAACGTGTCCGGAATTCATGCGGTGCCGATCTCAGAGCACATCTTTGCATTGATTCTCACTCTCACGAGGGGATTAAAGACAGCAATTATGAATCAGGAGGAAAGACGATGGGTTGGGCTGCGAGAAATGGGGAGACCGAAGATGGAAGTCCTCTCTGACAAAACCATGGCACTCGTCGGACTGGGTAGTATCGGTCTCATGACCACTAAGAAGGCAAAGGCGTTTGGAATGAAAACTATTGGAGTCAAGCGTGTTCCGGCCAAAAAGCCAAAAGATCCGGAGTATTCAAACTACGTTGACGAGATCTATGGCAACGAGGAACTTGCTAACATCGTATCGAGGAGCGACGTAATTGTGAATACATTACCACTGACTGCCGAGACTCTCGGGATCTTCAATGCGCGTATATTTTCAAAAGCCAAGAAGGGCTCTATTTTCGTGAATGTGGGCAGAGGCAAGACCGTTGTCGAGAAGGATCTGATTGACGCTCTGAGAACGGGCAAGCTCGCCGGTGCAGGGCTGGATGTCTTTGAGGAAGAGCCACTTTCCAGGGATTCTCCTCTTTGGGAAATGGAGAACGTAATTGTTTCACCACACATCTCAGGGTGGAGCGCAGGTTATTTTCAACAAGGCCTGGAGATTTTCAGAGAGAACCTAAAGCGCTACGAAAAAGGGGAAAATCTGATGGATCTGGTGGACAAGAATGCCGGGTACTAAACTCTCCTAAATTTGGGAAGGGAGAATTCAGGCGTTGCGTCCTCAAAATAAACCGTCACTCCATCCCCGATCTTTACATCGTCAGTAGATGTGCCTGTTATGTTGGAATAAATTCTCGGGCCTTCCTCCAATTCGACCAGCCCGATTACGAACGGAAGATCATTTTGAAATGCCGGCGAATTGTCAATCACTTGCCTAATTACGGTATAAGAGTACACTGTACCGTTGCCTGAAACTTTGCGCCACTCGATCTTATCTCTTGTTCCACAACTCGGGCACCGCGCCTTTGGATACCAGATCCACTCAGAGCATTTGGTGCAAAACTGCATCCTTAGCTCGTGTGCTTTGCAATAATCCCAGAAAGGCTTTGTGAGCGCAGTAGGTTCAGGAAGAGTTTTTGCGTAGGACGTTCCTTGGCTCTGGGACAATTTTCGATCCCACTCTTTTAGCGGCCGAGTATGATGGTCATACTGTTCGCAAGACTGGTTCCATAGCCAATGGCGCCTATGCCTGTCGCTAAACCTAGTGCAGCGTCTTGAACCTGCCTTTCTCCTCCCTCTCCCCGAAGCTGCCTCACGCTTTCAACGAGAGGAATCATGCCTCCAGCCATTGAAGGCTGGCCCGACGACAGTTGTCCTCCTCCTGTGTTGACTGGAAAATCTCCCTTGAAGGAAATGTCATGCTCTTCGATGAATTTTCCCCCGGAGCCTTTTTCGCAAAATCCTGAGTCCTCTATCTGCATAATCACGGCAATAGTATAATCATCGTACATCTGAACAAAATCGATCTCTTCGTGTTTGGTTCCGCTCATTTCAAACGCCTTCTTGGAAGAATCAAAAATTCCAGTGAAAGTCATGTCTGGTCTTTGCCTGGTCCCAACTAGAAAATTGTCAGACTCTGCGATTCCAAGAATTTTCACACGTTTCTCCTTGTTTGAGAGCTGGCGAGCTTTTTCAGTCGACGCCACAATGAACGCGAGGCCTCCGTTCACTGGAATGCAGGCGTCAAACATTCTGATGGGGTCAGCGATCATTCGCGAGGATAGGTATTGTTCCATAGTTAATGGCTGTTTGAGATAGCCCTGCGGATTCCTGATAGCGTGATCCCGCTGCACTATGGCTACTTTTCCGAGTTGCTCGAATTTCGTTCCGTATTGGTGTATGTGTCTCCTCAAAATAAAAGCAAACTGACTATTGGGCCCCATCATTCCGAACGGCTTTTGAAATTCAGCCTCGTATCTCCAAGTTCTGACTGCTCCTGGGGTGGTTATATTCATGGGCGTGTCGGCGCCGACGCACAAAACCATGTCAACGACTCCGCTAGTAACTGCAAGTCCCGCCTGAAAGAGCAAAGCGCCTCCCCCCATTCCTCCGTGATCAGAACGGATCAATAGTTCAGGATTGAAACCAAGATCCTGTATAACTTCAGCTGACCAAATTTCCGCATGTGGATACGCCGTCCCCAAGACAGCAGCTCCCTGCCCATCAAAGTCCTTTTTTCGCAATCCTGCATCGTTCAAAGCTAGCTCGGCAGCCCAGGCAAAATATTCCTGGCAAGACAGCTTGACTTCGCCCTTGTCGACTCTCGCTCGGCTGACCGGAGTCTCTCCGTAACCAATAATTTCGAATTTGTCTTTGAGGGTCAGTTGAAATCACCGGAAAAGAATTAATCTTGCTTGCGGATTTTGTGTTTTCTCAATTTAAGCCATTCGTGAGAGCTAATCCAATATCGGCGACAGGACTTCGTGCAGACTGAGGAAGGAGTCCTTGCGGAAGATATGCAGTTCCTGACAGAAGATCTTGCAATTAACTTGCCAGATCGAGCTTTTACTATGCAATTCCTGTAGAAACTCAATTGTGATCATGTCTAATGTGCGCATCCACAAACAGTTTGTTGAACTGTTGGTTTTCGCGCTTCTTTGGGCGGTGAGGCGGAACTTGCTTAATTGTCCCGTTCATTGCACAGTGCCTTGTTCATCCGGAAAATGCGCACCGTTGCGGAGCGTGTACACACGGTTCTGTTTCTTCTAGGGGTGATTTGACAAGCCGTTACAAAACGGGTGATGAAGCTTAACTATCTCTATAATAGCCAAGAATATGATTCCCGAAACCAAGATTATGAATCCAATAATGCCTAGCTCTCTATTCGTCTAGCAATAATGAAATCTCTCTTTCTTAGGTTGTTCTACTTTCTCATGCGTAGGGCAAGATGGGCCTTTGTTCGCTAACCTTTATTGATCCTGTCTGGGCGGTACTTTGTGTCCGCGTTAATTCTCTGTTTAGTTTCCAGTTTTGTCGACAAAACTCTTGAAAGGTTTCGACGTGCGCTCGGAAGTCAGACTGGAACGTTCTTTGCAGTTCCTTGAATATAACGTACCATGCAGCTTTAGCTGCCTGAATCAGACCTCTTCAACTGAGTTCTCGTGCTCTCCGATAGCTCTGAAAGAGTTTTTTGTATCGAGCTCCGAAAAAGGAGCGGCTTGTTCAGAGCACTACGAAGTAATCCATAGACAATGTCTACTGATACCGATCTCAACCTGAAGTCTACACGACAATAAGTAAAAGCTCAAAAAAGCAAACAATGGCAATTTGGAGGAACGATAGAGGGGGTTATAGGCCTTAAATGATGGTATTTAGAGTAATTAGGGCACTAGCCTAGCAATGGCTATTTTCTAACTGGTGTATGTAGAACGACCCGATAGGGGGATTATATACGGTACAAGAAAAGGTTTTGTTAATTCTTCGGGTGATGAAAATCGCCGATCTATTTCGGATGATGGATTCCACTTCACCTTTCAAGAAAAATACTCTTTGAGCAATCGCCTTGAAAGGTCATTATTGCCCTCTGAATTATCCCAATACGGCTGCACGTTCTCAAGTTTGATAATCGCCTAATATTCTTAATTACGAGTTCTGCTCAGATGTGATTAGGCGAAAGCCATGATAGACTACCTGATTCCAATTCTCATAATTGCATTCATTGGATTCTTGGTGATAATAGGAGTATTATCAATAGAGAATTACAGAAGAGCATACAGAGGAAAGGACTGAATCACCCGAAATTTAACAAAACCGAGAAAAGCGTGAAAATCACCCGGAGATTTAACAAAACCCAAGAAAATGAAGCTTCTCAGCTTCCGCAACCGGATTTTGTAAAAATCAAGGCAAAGCTATACAAGAACCTGATGCGGCTTAATGAAGAACTGGATAAGCTACATCAAAGACTCTTTGAGCGAATGATCGGTCATGGAGGGAAGCAGCTTTAGGGCAGATTGCGGTTTTTAAAATCAAGCAATGGCTATTCGACGTACCCGTATATAGAAGGCGAAGCATGCAGCATTCTCATGGCCTCTACGCACAAATCCTCGTTTCGCCCTCAAAGAGAGATGCTTCTTTCCAATGATGCAGAAATGTTTCCTCAAGTAGACGCAAAAGTTTATCCCGGAGTCGTGGATAACATCCGCTCGAACAGGGTTGCAACCTTAACTTTCGCGTTGCTGGGAGTTTGCATACTTAATCAATCAATGAAACCAAGCCATAGCATTGAATGGTTTACAGAAATTGGACTTGTCCAAAAAGGTTATTCCCCGAGAATAGTTTAGGGCATGTTGTCGCCTATTATCAAATTAAAGTGAATCTGCGCCTTTCTATGCTCTAAATGTTCAAGATCGAGAATCAATTGTTTAAGCACCACCAAGATCGTGTGACTAACCGTATGATTCATTAAGCTACGGACGGAAAGCTTATCGAAAATTGGGGAAGTGTGCAAAGTGTCTTCCGCAACAACTACAGTCCAAGTGCATAAGCAGGAGAGAAAGCACGTTATCGGACAACCTCTCAAGACTAAGGAAGCAGCTCGTCTCGTCAGAGGAAACGGTCGCTATGTAGATGACGTTAGACTTCCAAACATGGCTTATGCGGCGATTCTACGCAGTACTTGGGCTCACGCAAAAATCAAAAACCTCGACTTCGCGGAGGCGAGAAAGATCCCGGGAGTTTTGGACATTCTCACTCCCGATGACGTTGTAAAAATGTCTGACCCACTTCCTCAAATGACGGTGCCTCCCGCCTCAAATGTCAAGGATTATCCTATCGCTTACGGCAAAGTAAGGTACGTCGGAGAACCGATCGCGGTCGTAATTGCGGACTCGAAGTACATAGCCGAAGACGCAATTGAAGCGATTAATGTTGAGTACGAAGTGCTTGAACCGGTTATCGATGCCGAAAGAGCTCTTGCTTCGAAAGATGTCCTAATTCATGAGGAAATTGGTACGAATGTCATGGCTCATGTGTTCTATGATTACGGCGATATTGATCTGGCCATGGCCGAAGCTGATCGCATTTTGCATGAAAAGATTCACTTCCACAGATTCAGTTCAACTCCCCTCGAACCGAATGCGGTCGTTGCTCATTACGATTCGCGGGAAGGATACCTAACTGTGTGGTGCAACAACCAAGAGCCTTCCTTCATGCTACCGCAGTTCAACAGCGCGCTGCGTCTTCCTTATGATAAGATGCGTTTCATCACGATGGACATCGGAGGGGGTTTCGGATGCAAAATCACGAATTACGTCTATGTGATCTTGACTTCTCTGGCCTCGATGAAAGTTGGGAGGCCGGTTAGCTGGGTCGAGTCAAGGAGCGAGCATCTCCTTGCTTCAAGTCATGGGGCAGAGCGAATATTCGATGTCGAAGTTCCCATAAAAAATGACGGGTCGGTCCTCGGACTAAAAATCAGAAGTATTGATGATGATGGAGCTTTTGCTCGTCACGAGCCAGCGGGGTTGACGGTCTGGGCCCAAGTAGTGCCCGGGGCGTACAAAATCAAACACATTCAAAACGACATGTATGCAGTTTTCACAAACAAGTGCCCTTCCGGGCCGAACAGAGGATTTGCGCGTGCCCCTCATCTTTTCATGATCGAGCGCGTCATGGATCTAGTCGCCACGGAATTGAACTTGGATCCTTCCGAAGTAAGGATACGAAATTACATAACAAGGAAGGACCAGCCGTATACTACGCCAAATGGCTGCGTCTACGATGATGGAGATTATCCAAAGAGTCTGCAAATGGTTCTTGAGGCTCTGGACTATCCAAAGTGGAGGAGAAGGCAAAAAGAACTTCTTGAAAAGGGACGGCTCATTGGTATCGGGTTAGCAACTACTCTCGACTCCGGCGCTCCGAACTTTGGACAGGTAAAGATGCTGAACCCGAGATTACCACTAATTGGTAATACTGAGGCCTGTCTCTTGCAACTAACGCCTGACGGCAGGTTTGTTGTGAAGCTCGGAACTGTTCCACAAGGTCAGTCGCATGAGACGGTTTCAAGCCAGATCGTTGCTGATGTCTTCGACGTGCCCATAGAAAGCGTACATGTGGCTACAGGCTTTGACTCATCTTCTCATCCCTACACCATGCACTCTGGAACTTATGGAAGCCGTTATGCTGCGATGGGTTCTGGCGCCGTCTATGGAGCTTGCTTGAAAATCAAGCAAAAAGTCCTCATGATTGGAGCACATCTGCTTGGAGAGGATGTTCCGAATGTGGAGCTATCGGGCGGCAACGTCCAATCAAAA
Source organism: Nitrososphaerales archaeon (assembly GCA_030041355.1). Classification (GTDB taxonomy): domain Archaea; phylum Thermoproteota; class Nitrososphaeria; order Nitrososphaerales; family CADDZS01; genus JASHOD01. The sequence continues at coordinate 201,233 of JASHNZ010000019.1, read as the reverse complement.
ACCGATCCTTCAAAGAATATTTCACTCAAGCGCTTAGCTCGGACTGCTTATGGAATGCCTGCTATGCTGCCATCCGGAATGGACCAAGGACTGTGGGCGATCCATGTCTACTACAATGGTCTCGTGGCCCCGAATGAAAACAAGATTGCAAACCTGGCTTTAACATACTCTTATCAAAGCCACGGAGTAGTGGGCGAGCTCGACAAGGAAACGGGAAAGTTCAAGATCCTAAAGTACGTGATCGTGGATGATGCCGGCCGCGTTGTTAATCCTCTGGTCGTTGATGGGCAGGTCCATGGCGCGGCAAATCATGGCATCGCCGCAGCTCTCTTTGAAGAATTCAAGTACAATTCCGAAGGACAGCTTGAATCTTCCACGTTCATTGATTATCTCGCACCGGCCTCGGTTGATATGCCCTCGATGGACCTGAGTCACATTGAGATACCCTCGCTCTTCGCCCCGCTTGGAGCAAAAGGGGTAGGCGAAGGAGGAGGAACGGCCCACGTTGCCGTAATCAACGCGGTCAACGATGCTCTTCGAAGCCTCAACGTTGTCTTGGAAAAATCGATAGCCGCTCCTGAAACAATATACAAGCTTTTGAATCCTGCTTTAAAGTAAACAACAAAGATCAATTGAACGATCTTACTGAAGTCTTGCAGTTTCATTTCTTCTCAGAAATCGGATTTCGTTTCATTCGCCGATGAACTTTGGTTCTCTCTTTTCTTTAAAGAAAGCTGTTACTCCCTCTTTGAGATCTTTCGTGTGGAACATCGCGATAGACTCTCGCAGCTGATATTCCATGCCATCATCCAAAGGCATCTCGGAGCCGAAGTTCACACAAGCCTTGGCCGCTCCAATAGCCAGAGGAGCTTTCTTTGCAATTTTGCCAGCAATCAAAAGCGATTCCTCAATTAATCGCTCTGGCGGAACCACGCGATTTACAAAACCCATCCTGTAGCCTTCGGCCGCGCTGACCCATTCCCCTAAGAATAGTAGTTCTTTGGCGATGTACTTTCCCACCACTCGTGGAAGCCGTACCGTGATTCCTGCCCCAGGAGAGATCCCAATCCCCGTCTCAGGGAGGCCGAATTTTGCATCCTCGGATGCAATGACCAGATCCACGGACTGGATAGTTTCGATGTTTGCGTAACCGTTCACTGCGGCAATCACCGGTTTTCTTAATTTCTCCATTTTTCTCCAGAGCTCCAGATTGTTTCTTTGGAATCTCTCTGTTTGCTCAAGCGTGTTGGTGAGAAACTCACTTGTGTCTCCTCCGACACAATAGGTCTTGCCTTTCGCCGCAATTATTACCGATCTAACGCTCTTGTCATCTGCTAGCATGTCAAAAGCTCGCGCGAACTCTTGAACCATATTGTACGTCATGGCATTGCGTTTTTCAGGCCGGTTGTAATACAAGACAGCCGTTGAGTCCTTTTGCTCAAAGAGAATTTCTTTGAATTCTTTTGACTGAACTTCACTAGATTGCAATTTGGTTTTCACTTTCTCCTTCCATATAGATTAACTTAAGATAAATGAGGCAAGAACGAGATATAAACGGATAGACAGTTGTCTGACTAAAATCAACGGAAATATGAAGTTGTAATTGTCAACTTTTCTTTAGAGTGTACACTTTCCTCATCGAGCTCATGTCTGATTTCTTGGAATGTTCTGATCCACATTTCCCAACTTAGCATTTTCGTCTGAGTATTGCGTCTACTGGGATGATAAGATGCGTACAATTTTGGAAGCCCAGTTCCTAGATCATAAGCTGAACCATGTGAGAATTTCGGTCTCATTCTTGTTTGAGGAGAGTGCTCGGTCTCAAGTGCTTCTAGAAATCCGTTGAAAGCGATGTGACCAAGGGCTAGCACCACCTTGACATCCTTGAGGAGCCTCAGCTCTTCTCGCAGGTAAGGAAGACAATTTGCAATCTCCTTTCGCGTCGGCTTGTTCTCCGGCGGCGCGCATCTCGCGACCGCCGTGATGTAGGCTCCAATTAGCTCGAGGCCATCGTCCCGACTAGTGGAAGTAGACTGATTTGCGAATCCAGTTTCATGAAGTGCTCTAATGAGCCAGTCGCCCGAGCTATCTCCACAAAACATTCTTCCGGTTCTAGTTCCCCCATTTGCAGCTGGTGCTAAGCCTATTATCAATAGTTTCGCGGTAGGATCCCCAAATCCGGGTAGAGGTTTTCCCCAATAGTCCCAGTCCATGAAACTCTTTCGTTTTGTCTTTCCTATGTGCCTGCAATGTTTTCGCAGTCTAGGACACTTCTCGCAGCAAACAATCTCGTTGTGAAGCTTATTTAGCAGGGTCAGCGAGGGCGGTTGCGACAAGAGGCTTTCATTCCCACATTATCAGAGTTCTAATAGGACTTCGGTAGCCCAAGGGATCTCTCGGCAATTGTTGCCAAAAGCAATTCCTCCGATACTGGATGCACCTTATGAGCTCGAACATCGCGCCAGAATCGTTCGACATTATAATCCTTGTAATATCCGTGCCCGCCAAAAGTTTGCAAAGCCCGATCTGTCGCCGCCGTAGCTCCGGTTGAAGAGGAAAGCAGAGCATAGGCTGCTTCACTTGAGTAGCTTTTTCCCTGATCGGCAAGTGAAGCAGCCTTGAAAGTCAACGCCTCGGCAACTTCAAGCTGGGCGGCACAATCGGCGAGTGGAAATTGAATTCCTTGGTTTGCCGCAATGACCTTTCCAAAAACAGTTCTTTTCTTCGACCAGTCGGCAGCCTGATTCAGGGCCAACCTTCCTGTACCTACGAGCGAGGCAGATGTCAAGATGCGGTCCAAACCAAAAATCTGAACGATATTGCGCCAGGCATTTCCGGCCTCTCCAATAAGGGTTGAACCCCCTACCACAAGGTCGAGGAAATTGAGTTCGAAACTATTCACAAAATTCATTCCCAATCTCTCAAGTTTCCTTTTCTTGATTGCTGGATTATGAGCGTCAACAAGAAACATCGATATGCCAGAGGATTTTTTGCCCTGATGATCAACGTCTGAGGTTCTTGCAAAGATGATCAGATAATCAGCCAAATCGGCGTTGTTAACGAATGTCTTAGATCCGCTCAACGAATGTCGCTCGGCAGCTAGTTTTGTCGCCTTTGTCTGCAGTGCTGTGGCGTCAAAGCCGGACAGTTCTTCAGTGAGAGCAATCGAAATCTTGAGCTCCCCTCTAGCGAGCTTGGGTAGTAATTGCGTCTTCTGCTCTTCAGTTCCATGCTTTGAAAAGATCGATGAAACTAAGGAGCCGCTTAGATAAAGATAGGAACCGAGACCCGAATAACGTTCGGATGTCTCTTGAACAGCAATGCACAGATCGAGAAACCCTTTTTCCATACCACCCCATTTCTTTTCGATTACTATTCCGAAGAGTCCAGCCTTCGCAAGCGAGTTCCAATATTGTTCCGGAAATTGTGCCTTCTGATCTATTTGTCTCCAGTAGTCTAGATCGTACTTTGAAGAGATCTTTCTCATCTCATCCCTGATGGAGTAGTCGATCGAGAAGTCCAACCTGATTCAATAGCTCCTAGGAAGACCTAGCATCCGTTGAGCTAGAAAGTTTAGTGCCATTTCTTCTGGCACTGGGCCCGTCCTAAACAGCCGGCTATCTCGCCAGTGCCTCTCAATGTCCGAGTTTTTCGCAAAGCCTAACCCTCCGTAGGTCTGGATCGCTCTGTCAGAAGCGAAAAAGGCTGCTCTCGCTCCCATGTAAGCGGCAACGTTTGCAGCCACCGCACAATCGAGTCCATTATCGAACTCCCAAGAAGCTCTCTGAGTGACTGCCCAAGCACCCTCCAAGTCGGTTTTCGCTTTTGCGAGGGGAAACTGAATTGCCTGATTTGAGCCAATGGGCCGAGAGAAGACCTGCCTCGACTTCGCATAATCACAAGCTTTCTCTAAGACCAGCTGACCTAATCCTACGCTCATCGAGGCTGTGGAAATTCTCTCTGCGTTGAGTAAAGCTGGTAGTATGTCCCAACCTTTGTCGTGCTCACCGATAATATTCTCAGAAGGAACATAGACATTGTCGAAAAAAACCTCGTTAGAACCTAGAGATCGCATCGATAAGTCATCAATACGTTTCTTTCTGATTTTCCCCTGTCTCAAATTGTTCGTTTCTACGAGAAAGATGGTGAGGCCATCTGTCCGCTTCCTTGCTTCATGCTTCGGTGTTGTTCGTGCGACCACGTTCATTATTGTCGCCTCATGTGCCAGCGTGATCCAGATTTTAGCCCCGTTAATGATGAAACCATCTCCATCTTTGGTCGCAGTCGTGGCAATGTCAAGTGTATTCACGCCAGCGCCGGGCTCAGTGAGACAGAAAGACATGATGTGTTTGCCCTGTGCCAATTCTTGTAACAGGCGGTCCCTAAGAGGCCCTTTTGCAAAACTCTTGATGGTTTGAATGGCGAATACGCAGATTGCCATGAGAATATCCGACGCGGCCATCCCAGCCTTTTTCGCCACCTCATTGATCACTATGGCGGTCTCGACCATGCCCAGGCCTGTACCGCCGAGCTCTTGGGGCACATTGAGATTAAACCAACCGTCTCTGGCCAGGGCCTCGAAGTACTCGCGAGGAAATTCCCCAGAAGTGTCCTTATTGCGCCAGTATTCATCTCCGAACTGGATTGCCAGCGCGCCTATAGTTTCACGAAGAAGCTTTTGATCTTCAGTCTCTTCGTAATTGAGCAAAAGATGAGTCTATTCAGGTTCGGCGCCTTAATGGTTAAGAGGTTTTACCGCATACGGGAGAGCATTAATCCTGTTTGAAACATTCACAGAGAGGATTATTAAGTTGGAATGTGCGCAACCAGAAGTGGCTAATCCGGCCGGCATGAGTTTTCCGATTGTCTCTTAGTCATCTTGGGAAATATGATCACGAATGAGTACTCATCAGTGGACCAAGGAACAGCTTCGCCGACAGGTCAAGAATGCAATTTATCGAGTTTTTGATGCAGCGAAGAATAGAGATTTTGGTGTCCTTGCAGCCATGCACTATCCGGACGAGGAGCTTTTCTCCAAGTTCGATGACAGCTCTCCGTACAAGCGACAGTCATTGAAACAGGCGCTCATGCATGAGGAACTCACATATTCTAACATCACTGATTTCAATTATAAAATCGAGGAACTGAAAATCGAGTTGTTGGGTGAATCGGTAGCTCTTGCGACGTTCCATTTGGAGACCGGGGGCCTTTTTGTAAACGATTACCGATTCGAAGGCAGTCCTGCAAGGTCCAAGGCTCGCGTATCGATGGTCTTTCTTTGGAAGGAAGATGAGACCACGGATTTTTCTGCGCTGATTGATAGACCGGTTCCGCCTCAGTGGGTCATAGTTCACGAGCACTTCTCGAGATTTCCTGAGGAACGCCCGCAACCCGAGCGCAAGAGAAAGGCGTCAAGCGCCTAGACCAATCAATAACCCACATATGCGCTTGAGATTTTTTCAATACCCATTCTAGATGATCAAGTAAATTGCCGCGTGACCCAGATTATCAAATCGGAATCATTAATGAAAAAGTCGATAGCTATTTGGCTTCGCTCGCTTCTAAGAGCGACCCCGTACTTTTCGAAATAGAGAAAGATGCAGAAAAGAGATCGGTCCCTATCATTGGTCCCTTAGTTGGAAGAATGATATCAATGATATTGAAATCCGCTAAACCTGAAAGGGCTCTTGAAGTGGGCACTGCCACAGGCTATTCGGGAATTTGGATTGCAAGATCCCTTCAAGGCGATAAGAAGAAGCTTACAACCATAGAACTAGATCCAAAAATGCGGGAGAGCGCGTCAAATAATTTCAGGAAAGCGGGCGTTGACAAATATGCCGAGATAATTTCTGGCGACGCGCGAAGAGTCGTACCTGAAATTGTGGCGAAAAACAAAGGGCTCTTCGAGGTGGTGTTCTTAGATGTTGGAGACAAGACTCTCTATGTTGATTTGCTTGATTCGTGCGTAGATGCACTTCGTGTAGGAGGCCTCTTGTTCGCGGACAACACTCTCTGGGGAGGAGCCGTCGCACTTTCAAAAGACAAGACTCCTGAAACAGTTACAATCAGAAAATTCAATGAGCTTGTATATTCCGATAAGAGACTTGATGCTGCGATTATCCCACTCCGCGATGGAGTTACAGTCGCATACAAGAAAAATCCATAAAGCGCAAACCACAAACTTCGAATAAGTCTTCCCTGGGAGGGGTCGTGGTGTAGCTTGGTCAACATGCGAGCCTCGGGATTGCTCCATTCCAAACGAGAACGCTCGTGATCGCCGGTCCAAATCCGGCCGACCCCATATGCTCTTCCCCCCGCTCGTGTGGGTGCCTGCCTGCCTGTGTGCCTGCTTGTGCCTGTGTCTGTCTCTGTGCTTATGTGTATGCGCATATGCCCTAAATACACCTGAATTAAGAATCAATTTCAGAACCACATTATTTCTGGCAAAGCGCATTTAAGAAGGGTTCAAGCCTCACCCTAACTCGCGTAACCTTTCGAGCCTTCCCCCTTCATGCTCTGCAAGCCATAAGTCTCTTGATAGTTCCTTGTAGGCGAGTGCGAAAAATTTCTTTGACTTATCCTGCCTACCGAGAGTCAGCATACATTCGCCGATTTCTTCGTAAACATATCCAGACTTCGCGCCCGTTTGCTCCCATTCGCTTAGCAGGGCTAACTGGAGGTCTAGTGCATCAGCCACCTGATTGAGATACCTCATCGTCTTGGCAACGCACCATTTGGCTATTCGAATCTCTCGAAGGTCTTGCTGCTCGTCGCGGACTGCGAGTGCTTTTTGGAACAGCTCTAGCGCTTTCTGGTAATTTTGCCTATCGAAATAAGTCCAACCCAGGTTGTTGTAGAGGCCCCCAATCCATCTTCTGATTCTAGGATCTTTAGAGGCACTCGCCATCTCGAGTGCGCGGTAATTCCAAGCAATTCGGTTTTCGACATTTTCAACAATTGCAATCATATGCGCCGCGTCAACCGCGTAGAAGTCAAGCCTTGCCGATGAAGCGATTTCCCAAGCCTGAACAAAACAGGTCCTTCCGTCATTCGGCCTTCCTGAGGAATTTAGTACTCGCCCTCGTTCCAGCAGGTATCTGGTTCGAGCAACCACGTCGCGCTCTGTGAGCCTTTCCAGAACTCCGTCCAATGTCTTGTGAGCTACAGAGTATTTTCCTTGTAGCCCCTGCGCCCTAGCGATTTGGGTCAACAGTTGTAGATAATATTCGGAATTGGCCGAGGCTCGCGAAAGCAATTCCTTGAATCGCACTTCGGACTCTGTCGGATTCTGATAGTCCCACAAAGAGTCGATGTCGGGGAGCGTTTCGCTTTGCTCAGAATTCTTCATCCCGCGATCTGTGCTTTTTCCTCCTATCCTTCCCCTCTTAATGCTTCTTTTCCTTTGTAACCTAGTCCTTTAGCTTCTTCTTGCAAAAAAATCAGCAGAGCCACTCTAACCGGAGGATTGAAGTCGAAACATACACATTTTCTTTTGTGGGATTTGTTTTGAGCCAATGGATAAACTTCTTGACGCACTGATTTAACCGATGCTCTTCTTAGGGAGCATACTGCTCTAATTATGTGCGTGTGTTATACAATACGAGAGTATGAGTGTATGAGTATGAGTCTATGAGTAAGAGAGCCAGAGAGACATAGAAGGGAGGCCCGAAAAATGGGCCCCCCCCGAGAGCTAAGAGCATCATTAACTAACGCCTGCGGATGCAAACTAGTAGATACAGGCAAGAGGATGAGAGAGCCCATCTGCTCTTCTTTTTTCTTCTGCCTCTTTCTACGATGCTCTTGTAGTGAATTCTGGATATCGTCTCTGAATTTTGAGGAAGGGTAAGAAGGGAAGAAGCTCGCGATTGAATTGGAACACCCCTGCTTCAGGGAAAATGTGTTCGTCTCGAATCGTTTGATTACAAGCATTTGGATGGTATAGTCGCAGCAACAACAGTTCATGATCCTTCATTGTACAAATGGACTCGCCTTCCACCGTTTTTCAATTTTCATATAAAGCGATGAAAGTTAGGGCACTAGAAGCTAACAATGGCTATTTGGGATGTAGCTATTTACATGCCTGCCCCCCTAGGGATGTATTTAGAATAAAAACACTCTCGTTGTGGGAATGTTAGGGCAGGACTGATAATAGCATTCTCCCATACACTGTATTCCGGGATCTGATGGTTGAACAGAGAACTTAAAGAAATAGTCCACTTGATACCGCAAGCCATGCCTAGAAACCAAAGGCGAGCGAATTACGACTTTTGCCGATAAAGTGATTTATCTTCGGTAAACCATCAACCTGTGTTGCCCGCATCGCCTAAACTCTATAGTGAGTTTGCCAAGTATTATGATCGACTCGAGAGCCAGTATAGAGATTACTGGAAAGAGGCCAAATGGATCGAGACTCTTCTTGAATCAAGTCATTCGAAGCGGCTGATAGATGTCTCTTGCGGAACGGGTAGCCATCTGGAGAGATTGTTGAAACTACGAATAGAACGGCAGTACGTGGGAATGGATTCTAGTTCGCAAATGGTGAGAATAACATGTGCAAAGCTTGACAACCTAGCACCTTCACGGGAGATTCTTCTAGCCGATTTTCTCAAAGCGCCATTCCAGTCGGGTTCATTTGATAGCGCGATATGCATGTACTGGAGCCTTGCTGGCTTGAATCCTTCGCAGACAAAAGAGCTATTTCGCGAAATAGGAAGAATCCTTCAACCCTCTGGCCTCTTTATCTTCGACGTCGAAAACGCTGAGGGCATAAAGGAAAATCTACTAAATTCGCCATTCATTGATGCTTTCTTTTCTGATGATGAAACCGGATCGAACATAATTCGAGCAAATCTAAGCAAAAAGATCGAGGCAGATCTTGTTGATTGGCACGCTTATTACCTGCTCGAAAGAGAAGGCGTTTCCGAACTGATTAACGATGAGATTAGACTGCGCTTCTACTCCAAGTCAGATTTGGAATCAATTCTAGGGGACACTGGCTTTAAAGTCCAGCAAGTTTTATCTTCGCCTGGAGGAGCCTATCAAGCAGGATCTCCTAGTCTCTATTTTGTTGCGCAGAAAATGAAATAGAGAAGTCCATCAGGGCCAAGTGTTAGTTCAACTTATTTCGTTTAGAAACAGTTTCCTTGTTAACTTCAGCAACAGCATTTTCTATTACTTCCAGAGCTTCGTCAACAAGTTCCCTTGTTATCGTAAGGGGAGGCACTACCCGCAAAGTAGATCTCCCACAAGAGATCAAAAGTACGCCTCTCTTCCAAGCCATTTCCGTAATTTTGCTCGCTTCGGCGCTGCCATATTGTCTGGATTTTTTGTCTTTGACTATCTCAATCCCTATCATCAGACCCTTTCCTCGAATATCTCCAATGATCTCGTATTTTTCTTTCCACTCGTGAAAGATCCGCATCATGTACTCGCCCTGTCTTGTGGCGTTATCCATCAGTTTCTTTTCTTCGATTTCAGAGATGACCGCCAAGCCAGCAGCTGCTGCAACAGGATTTCCTCCAAATGTACTCGCGTGCGACCCCGGTTGCCATGTCATCAGGTCTGCTCTCGCGATCAACGCTCCGATCGGCAAGCCTCCGCCTAGAGCCTTTGCCACAGCGATCATATCCGGAACTACACCAAAGTGCTCTATTGCAAACCACTTCCCTGTTCTGCCCATGCCACTTTGAACTTCATCATCCGCGAACAAAATTCCATAGTTCCCAAAGCGTTTGAAGAGTTCTTTGAAATAATCGTCGGGTGGAACGACATATCCTCCTTCCCCTTGTATAGGTTCGAGGAAAAATGCCGCTACTTCTTCAGGTGGAACATATTTGTCAAAATAATTCTCCTGAATGTAGTCGATACAAGCAAAGCCGCAATCCGGATATTCCAATTTTAGAGGACATCTGTAACAATAGGGATAAGGCACGTGCTCTACGCCGGAAAGAAGAGGGGAGAAACCTTTGACCTGAGCTATTTTGCTGGCGGTAAGCGACATGGCGCCCGTGGTTCTTCCATGAAATGAACCCGTATATGCCATCAACCTTGGTCGTTTGGTAGCGTATCGAGCGAGTTTAATTGCAGCCTCGTTCGCTTCTGTCCCAGAGTTTCCGTAGAAGACCTGCTTCGCTTCCTTTTTCGCATTGCATGGAAAGATGGCAATCAGTTTCTCAGCAAGTTCGTTTATGTTTTCATAATAGAAATCGGTGTAAGAATAATGAGTAAATTTCTTCAACTGTTCCGTGGCGGCTTTGACGATTCTGTCATTTGTCGATCCAACTCCAAGCACAGCTATTCCAGAGTTAAAGTCAATGTAGCTATTTCCATCTACATCCTCCACGATGCAATCGTGAGCGTGATCTATAACAAGCGGGTAAAATCTGGCGATAGAAGGCGACAGAACTCTGTTTGTTTCCTCAACAATTTTCTTGGCTTTGGGACCGGGAGGAGTGGAATTGATCTTGATAGCTGGCATAAAACAGTCTGCCAGACACAGATGCGAAAATCCGTTATTAGCTTTTTTTATAAGAATTGCAGTTAATTTATGTGAGATTAGTAAAGTGAGCCATCGCTAGTTTTTGTGGTTATAGTCAGAGATATGCATTAATTGAGCAAAACTAGAAAACAGAGGAGATTCGCTTGGCTCAAGCTTCCGCTCATATTCCGAAACCAGATTGGCTGAAAGTCAAACTGCCCTCAGGCGAAAGCTACAAGCGGATCAAGGAATTATCAGACAATCTCGGACTCCACACTGTCTGCGAGGAAGCTCATTGTCCGAATATTGGTGAGTGCTGGGGAGGCGGAACTGCCACTTTCATGCTTTTGGGCGATGTCTGCACTAGGGGTTGCAGGTTTTGCGCAGTAACAAGTGGCAATCCAAAGCAGGTCGTCGATGAATTTGAACCGCAGAAAATTGGGTACGCTCTAAAACAGATGAATCTGAACTACATTGTTCTAACCTCAGTAGATAGGGATGATCTTGGAGATGGCGGGGCAGCTCACTTCGCGAAGACTATTGCTGAGACAAGAAAGAACTGTCCTGACATGTTGATTGAAGTTCTTACTCCAGATTTCCAAGGTGATTTGGTTGCGGTAAGAAAGGTTGTTGAGGCTCACCCGGATGTGTTTGCGCACAACATCGAAACTGTGGAAAGGCTCCAAACTGTCGCAAGAGACAGAAGAGCCAATTATGCTCAATCGCTTAAAGTTTTGAAAGCTGTAAAGGAAATGGATGATTCTATCTACACGAAGTCCTCGATCATGCTGGGTCTGGGCGAAAGAGATGAGGAAATAATTCGGTCAATAAAGGATCTGCGGTCAATCGATGTGGACATACTTGCAATTGGGCAATACCTTCGGCCTTCTTCTTGGCATCTCGCCGTTGAAGAATATGTGCCACCATCAAAGTTTGAACGCTTTAGAATGATCGGAGAATCCCTAGGCTTCAAATCTGTCGCTTCGGGGCCTCTTGTAAGAACCTCTTATCGAGCGGGCGAGTTTTTTATTGAGAATCTAGTGAGAAGAGAGCGCAAGGATAGAACTTAGCTTTTTTCAAGACTTCCGATATTAAGGTGAATTATTCAGGTTTGAGCTCAAACAGGATAGTCGAAATCCTTCCCGGTCTCTACCAGATCCGGCTTCCAATACCAATCAGATCGCTTGGTTACGTATTTGCGTACCTTGCCAAAGATGCGGATGATAATCTGCTCATAGACGCCGGGTGGCCCAGCGAGGAAGCATTCGTCGCGTTACAGTCCTCCCTTTCCGAGATCGGGTTTTCCATAGGGAAAATCAAAACAACAGTTATTTCGCACCTCCATCCAGACCATTTCGGACTCGCAGAGCAAATTAGAGATTTAGCACCAAATTCCAAACTTATCATCCATCGCGCGGATGCTTCTCTGATTTTGGACAGCTATGACGAGTACAACGGATTCATTACGGAGCTTCATGAATGGCTCGCAGAACACGGGACCCCTGATGAAGAATTGAGCGCGATTCTTGATGCTTCAGCTGAAATGCTTCACTTTTTCAGACCTCCTAAGCCTACGACCATCGTTGAGGGGGGAGAGAACCTAAGGGTTGGAGACAAATGGAATTTCGAAGTCATTCCAACGCCGGGTCATACGGTGGGAACAATCTGTCTATACGATCGAATGTCGAAAGTCCTTTTTTCCGGCGACCACATTCTCCCGACTATAACGCCGAACGTTTCTCTTGGCCCTTACTATCGTGGCGACCCACTTGGAGATTACCTGATATCCCTGGACAAAGTGAGGGAATTGGAAGTGGCATCGGTTCTGCCTAGCCATGAGCATCTGTTTTCGGCTCTCCAGAAGAGAGCAGGGGAGATCAAAGCTCATCACAATGACAGACTAGAAGATGCTCTTTCTGTATTGAGGAAATCGGCGGATGAATTGATGTCGGGCTATCAAATCTCAACAAAGCTAAAATGGTATAGCGGAAGTTGGGAAACTCTGGGACCTTGGGAGAGGAGAGCCGCGATAATGGAAACTCTGGCTCATCTAGAGTATTTGAAAAGAAGGGGAACGATAGCCGAAGTCGACGAGCTTGTCGAAGGGAAGCCTCAAGTAAAATATGCTCTTGTTGGAAAAGCGTGCTAGCTTCCTTACAATGTTGTAAGGGGTTCTGGTTAGTCTCTTCCAAGATAAATTGCGGGATACTTTTGGAAGGTAGGTCGTTTCCTTGTATTGCTTACCAAGGTGGAACTGGTCTATCAATCCGCGCAGAAATAAGCGTGCTTGCTGCGTTAAGCACGGAGGACACATCCTGCTGTTTCATGCTGATTGGTTGTAGGATAGGCAGTGTCAGGCCGGATTTCACGTATGTTTCGACTCGATCTCCTACTTCGTCAATTGTGCCACAGATCGTGAAAGAATCAAGCATTTCCTCGGTGACATGTTTAGATGATTCGTCGAGCCGACCCTTGAAGAAATTTTCTGCGATGGGTTTCTTTAACTCCGGTGAAATTCCTGTCTCTTCGTACAAATATTCGTCCTGAACAGAAAGCATGTAATTGACGAAAGGATCTTTCCTTGCAACTTCGAAGGCTTGACTCTTGTTTTCGCCGACGAATGTTAGAAGATAAGCGCAGATCTCGAGATCGCTCATTTTCCGGCTGTGTTTTTCCGCAGAAGACCGAATTCCCGAGACAATTCTTGAAAGAGATTGTGGAGACTCCCCTCCCTTTGCGACGTAGCCATCTGCCATAGCGCCAGTCAGAGCAAGCATCTGTTTCTTCCAACCCGCGATAAAGATCGGTATAGTCGTCTCGGGCTTTCCCACTATCGATTTCACATTCTTTAGAGAAAATGTCTTGCCGTCGAATGTGACATTGCCACCGTTCCACACAGCTCTGCAAATGTCAATAGTCTCTTTTAAAGCGCCGATGGGTTTGTCATGTTTTATCCCTAAGGCGTCCAACCTCATTGGGAAACCGGTTCCCAGTCCCAGTGTTACTCTGCCCTGACTCGCCTCCTGAAGGGTAAGGATCGACATCGCTAGTACGATTGGGTGCCGCGTGTAACTACTAAGGCAGGCAACTCCAAGCTTGATTTTTTTAGTGCTCTGAGCTTCTGCGCTAAGATAAGATACGGCGTCCCGTCCGAAAGAATGTTCGTGTAACCATATGCTGTCCAGCCCCAGACTTTCAGCAGTCGTAGCATATTGAATCATAAGTGGTACTGGTACATCTGCATTGAATCCTATGCCAATCTTGTCCAAATTTTTTTCAAAAGCTCCTTGAAAGGAAAAGCTTAGGATTTCGGCTGTTGAGTGATAATTTAATGCTTTTTCAAGCCGTGAGCCTGAAACCTTTCCTTATCCATAAATGAAAGCATGGGTTCACAATATGACGTGAACTGAGACTTGAAGACTGACAGTTTCGCCATCGCGCGAAGCCAGCTCACCCGCGAGCCTTCAGACACTGCCGCAGAGCCGGACAAGAAGGTGAATTACGTAAGGCGCCTTTTCTCTGAAGGTCCCGACGAGTACGATTTCCTTCTGAAGATCCTGAGTCTGGGCCGAGACAACTACTGGAGAAGATCTATGGTTCAAAAAGCAGAGTCACGCGTATCAAACATGGTTTTGGACATCGCATGTGGAACGGGCTTGGTGACTTATTCTTTTGCGAAGACTGGAGCTTACGTTGTTGGAATCGATGTTACTCGAGAGATGCTGAAACATGCGTTAGAACTTCGGGAATACAGAATTTTTGATGTCGATTTTATCTTGGCTCGGGCAGAAAATCTACCTTTACAACCTGATGTGTTCGATGCCTCGACAATTAGCTTAGCACTACGAAATGTAAGCAGTCAAGTGGAAACCTTGAGTGAGATGAGAAGGTGCACAAAAAAAGGAAAACCTGTAATGAGCCTAGACTTCGCTCGCCCTAGAGGGCACCTCTTCAAGCCGTTCTACCGCTTTTACATCTTTAGGGTACTTCCTACCTTTGGGCTAGTCATTTCGAAGCACTGGAAGGTCATCTTTCTCTATTTGGCAAACTCTATTGAAAAGTCGAGAGATCCCGAAAGGATAAAGGAAACCATGGAATCCATAGGGCTCAACGAGTCTTCGGTTAAGAGAATGACTCACGGAACGACGGCTCTAGTTTCCGGAATAAAATGAAGCGAAAGTAATGACAGCCCTCAAGCCTTCTTGGTACTCTAGCGCAAAGGATGGGATTGTTTCAGATTTTATCAATTTACTTCACCCTCCCTACACTCTGTGGCATCTGTCCTACGTACTCATTGGGATAGCAATGTCACCTGTGATCTTTATTGATCGCTCCGTCTGGGTTCTAGTTGCATTTTTTCTGGGCCTGGGCTTAGGAGCTCACGCGCTGGATGAAACTATGGGCAACCCTCTCAGGACGAGAATTTCAAAGAAGTGGCTTTATTCTATCGGATTTGGTTCGCTTTCAGTCGCAATTTTAATTGGAGCCTATTTTGTTGCTAAACTATCGATCCTCATACTGCCTTTCGTTGTCATAGAGTCTTTCTTCGCAGTAGCTTACAATCTGGAGATGTTCGAGAAAAGATTCCACACTGACATTGTATTCGCTCTTTCCTGGGGTTCGATTCCCTTTCTGACGGGATACTTTGTAAACTCGCTTTCAATAAGCATCGCTTCTCTCGTTATGGCACTTGGGATCGGTCTATTAACTTACGTTCAAAGGACGCTTAGTACGCAAGCTCGTCTCTTTCGAAGAAAGATCGATGCCGTCCAATCGATCAATCTAGTAAATGGTGAAACCATTCCAACGAGTTCAAAGGAGCTAATATCACCTGCTGAAAAATCTCTAAAGGCTTTGACGGTAATGATTTTTGCAATATCTATAGCGCTAATCTTGGTAAGAATCAGGTAACTGATCCCGCCTTTTTTTGCAGGGATTTGAAAGGCTCCCGCGCTACTGCAAGAGCGAGGCAAAAGGGAATTATTAGGATCCCAACGGCTAGCCACGCATAAGAGTAAGAGAAAGAAGCTACGCTGGAGAAAGCGACTGGTCCGAAAAATGCGCCGGTAATTTCGATAGAATTCATTAGGGCGATAGACATTATCTTCTGGTCAAAATTGAGCTCTGGCATTTGATAGACGCTCGCATAGAGTGCAGTAAAGATGAAGGAATCAGCAATTCCAAGAATTACTAGAATAAGCCAAGTTTCATCGAAAGTGGAGAATCCGAGAAGTGCGGTTCCGGCTCCAAAAACGAGACTCGGAATCAGCATGAATTGCCTTCTGTTTCGATATCTGTCTGATAGAATCCCTCCGAGAACTGCCCCGGGTATTGGCCACAGAAATATTTGAGCCGCCATGAGTGAGGCAGTGTTGCCGCTAACACCTCTCACGGTCTCTTCGAAGAAGGGAAGGAACTGGCCGATCACATAGTACCCAGCCCAGACCCCTATAATTCCTGATCCCAGTAGCCAGACCTGTTTGTTTCTCAGAACTCCTTTGGCGGCTTCGATCGCCCTTGAAAGCTTGCCGGGTTCCTCGTTGGAGCGCCGAATGATAATGTAGTTCTCGACTCCCAAAGCGACCGCAAGAACTGCACCTATTATCAAGCCGCCTCTCCAAGTGAAGAAAGAATCAACGTACGCCCAACCGAAAAGGGCAAATGAACCTCCTATGCTGAAGGCGGAGTTGTATATTCCGATTGCGAGGCCTTGCCTCTCATTGCGAAAGAGTTGTCCTACGACGGCGATAGCAGGTGCAAAAAACATCGATGCTCCTATGCCGAGGGTAAATCTCAGAAGGACGAGAAGTGCGAACGAATTGGCAAGGCCGCCGAATAAATTCGAAGCCCCAATGAGAAGCATTCCTCCCACGCAGAGTGATTTTGTTCCCCACCTCGCTGATCCTATGGTGGATGGAATCTGAAATAGGCCCGCGCCTACAAGAAAAGCCGCTTCGAGGATTCCGAGATTTGAGGTAGATACCGCAAAGGCTTTTGAGACCTGAGACAGATCTGGTGACAAGGTGTACCAATTGAGAGCGTAAACTGCCCGCGCTATGGTTATTGAGATGAGGACAAGTATCTTGTAGTTCTGCGGGAAGCTCTTGATTCCTTTTTGATAGCCATTTTTTCCCAAATGTGATATTCCTTACACAGAACAATCAAGGATTTCGGGCTGAATCGTTGTAATATTATCGTCAGGGCCATGCAAAAGGTATCTAGCGTGTCTCACTAAACCAAGAAATTGTCTCATTGAGGTTAAATGAGGCCGATTTGTCAAGTGATTTTGACTCTCAACCACATCTCATTGTCGAGACTTTCAGAGTTCTCGACAAATCATGGAATTCCTAGGAGTGAGCGCAACACTCCTCGTGCTGGCGGGATCTATTGCTGTCGCCTCGGCGGCAGCAATCGCAGCTTACTTTGGTCTTTTCCGGGCCCTGAGGTTCGGGTCGAGCAAACGTCCCTCAACCGTTGATACTCAAATTTCTCAAGCAATCCAGGACACAGCAGTTCCACAGAGACATATGCCTGAGCAGACAACTGTAGAGGAAACAAGTCCAACATCAACCGCTCCCATTCAGGAAGCACCTCCACCATTTCCAGAAGACAGTTTAGCTCCCATTAGTCCTTCCCTACCCACTGACGTTAGTGCGATTTCTGCGATTAGCAGCGTTGCTGCTTCTGCATCTCCCGTGGTAATAATTGCAACTCCAAAGCGGAGAGCTAGATCAAGCACTAAGAAACCTCTAGGCACTTCTTCAACTGCAGTTCCTAGAAAGAGAAGGAGCCCAAAACAACCAAACATTTCGGAAACAACAATTCCGGCCCCTGTACCATCAGTCACAATCGAGTCTGAAGCTTCTGCCGTTACAGCATCATCCCCACAGCAAGAGGCATAGCGAAAAGAGAGAGTAGAGGAAAGCGAAGATGAGAGTCAAAGAGAGCTCTCATCACTTTCCCTATTAGACGCTTTAGCTTGTCAAAATCCAGTTCTCCAAGAATTCCCCCCTTCTCGCAATGGCAGAATTCCCGGAATTTGATTTTTCGTAAATATATCTCTGCAACGGTTTTGTCAGATGTCTGTGTGCTTTAAGATCAGGGAGATAGAGCCGGTCTTCTGTTAGTTGCCTTTCAACCCTCGTTTTCAATTTTGAAACTGACTTTGACTTGAACCCACACTCTTTGCACTGGAAGCCCTGATTTCGGCCCTCTGAGCTCATGGTACCCATGCATTGGGGGCATTTGGGATTCTGTTCTTTCCAATGTGACACAAGTTTCAGAGGAATGACATACTCTAAATTCAGAATCTTGGGGTGCTTTGGCGTATTCTTTCTGATGCCTCCAGCTACCTCGATTTCATCGCCCAAATAGAGTGATAGCACATTCATCCTAAATTTTCCTGTTGGTTCATAAGCGGCGCATGGAATTTCTCCCTGTTCATTTCTTAGATTAAAGTAAACGTGACCGCCTTTTTCAACGCGTGGAAGTGATGACACGATCCCATTCACTTTTCCAGAGGTGTAAGCTTTCGGACTTGAAAGATCAAGTTCGTTTTGCAAGTGTTCTCCCGTGCCTTGATTACTTCTGAAAATCATGTACCCAAGAAGATTGTTTAGCGGGAGAAGCATTTGAAATGCTTCCTTCACGGCTCTCGGTGTTTCACCTCTGATTCCAAGAAGAACCGGATCTGGTCCGTGCGGCATTATAAGAACGCGATCATTTTCCTCGTCGTAACAGTTGAATGTTAATGGCCTTGTATCGCGATCCATTCCAATAATTCTTGATTTGTCAAGAGTTCTCCTAACGCTGCAATTTTTTCGATACGCGATGAGCTCGAAAGTATAGTCACTCTTTAGCTCGTTTCCAATACCAGCAAGAGCTCCCACAAGCCCTTGTTTTGCGCGCAGACCGTAGTACGAAAGTCCCTCTTTTTCCATGATCGATCTTGCTTCGGTCAGACTCTGCACTGTGAACATAGCTCCCTTTGAAAACTCTACAACTCTGTCGGGAACTTCGGCACCTTCAAAGATTGCGAGGCCCGCGTTTGCCCGCTCGCTTGTCGCGTATCTATGAATGACACTTTTGCAGATTCTGAACAGTGTCTGTCGGCTCAACTCTGTCTCAAGGCGAAGTACGAGGGATGCGTTCCCTCGAGTTTTCCATGGGATGTTCGGATTGAGCCTAATCAGATTCGGGTAATCGATCAGTCTTGTCATACTTTTGCGAAGTAGGATCTCTACTAGCTTGTAGGTCAGAAAAGTTGTGCACATCCCGTCACTGGAATCTGTATCATCGATTCCAATATGAAAGATTCCAGATCGTGATTTGCGATTGCTAGATGGTTGATTCAATACGCAACTGAAACTGAGGATATACCAGACAAATAAACAGTGCCTGTAACGCCGATCTTCGATAGGCTCCTCGCTTAAGTTTCGGACTCTACCACAATCATTGTGAGAGTCGATCTTACCTTCTCAAGGCGTCTAATTTTCCAAGTAATAGTTTCCTTGACCTTCTCCATCGTGTCCGCCTCAATCTTCGCGACTATGTCGTAGACCCCGTAGACAATGTACACCTCCTTCACATGCTCGGTATTCTTTATTTCTTTAACGAGTTCCTCTTCTGCGCCAAGGTCGGCGTTGATCAACACGAATGCGGTCGACATGGATCGTCCTGTCACTTGGGCATTTTTCTTGGTTATTAGTGATAAATACTTTTGCCTAAACTAGACTCGATACAGCAACTAGGTTCATACGCTTCTCCGAAGCAATCATATTCATTGACTACTACGGGCGAAGAGAATTAATGACTGAATCTGCTTTACGCGATCTGGAAAAGCTCCCCAGAATTCTGACTTTTGAAATGCGTCAAGATGATCCGGCGAAATGCACGTCCGCAAAAATGAGGAAATTCGGATTTGCGAGAGGAACAAAAAGAGAGAGCATACCAAGGGATTCCATAGTCCTAAATCCGGCCGGCAATACCCTTGTCCTCCGAAAGGACAGAGAAATCGCTCAAGACCACGGACTAGTTGTTATTGACTGTTCATGGAACCGAGCAGGTCCGGTTTTTACTCAGCATTTCAAAGGAAACCAACGCAAGCTGCCGGCTCTTCTGGCGGGAAATCCTACAAACTATTCAAAATTGGGAAGTTTGAGTTCGCTGGAGGCGGTCGCAGCTGCTCTTTACATAATGGACTTCAAGTCCTATTCGGAGAGGATTCTTTCCATCTACAAATGGGGCCCTACATTTCTTTCTTTGAATCGTGATGCACTCGAAGATTACTCCAAAGCAAATAATATTGGAGAGGTTCTTGAACTTGAGCGAGCCTACTTTCCGGAGTCGGCACAACAGTTTTTCAAAAGCTAATTTTCTCAAAAATGCCAAGCAAAAATGTGCAATTTATGGTGGGATGCAGTAGAGCTTCGCTTGAAGGATCTTTTCATTTGTTAGGCAAACATAAACGGAAGTCAGATAACCGAGGCCATCTTTAGCAGCCTTTCAAAGAAAAAACGCGTTAGAGATTTGGAAGCGAGGATAGGGTTAGGTCACATATGGTTGCGAGAATATAATAGGAGCAAGTTGGCACATTCGGAGCCAGGACTAGAATCAGGATTCTCTATTTCCATGCATGGACACATGTGCGCTTCACACCTTTGAAGAGTCGCCTCGCACATGCCTCCCTTTTCAAATCTACACATGCTTTTGAGTCTATCAAAGCTCAGGAAAGTATCATTATTATCATCCACTTCCTTGCGAATATCAGTAATTTCCTGCGTCAGCATTTCGTCAACTCTCCAGCTCCCAGTAGTCATGTCCACTAGTATGACGTGATTCTTGCGAGGAAAGTCTCTAGCGAATGCTGATATCAGGTCCCTTACTGCTCTTCTCTTGTCCTTGGTCT
The DNA here is from genome assembly GCA_030041355.1 of Nitrososphaerales archaeon. Classification (GTDB taxonomy): domain Archaea; phylum Thermoproteota; class Nitrososphaeria; order Nitrososphaerales; family CADDZS01; genus JASHOD01. Next base: position 180,849 of record JASHNZ010000019.1, on the reverse strand, counting down.
GCATGCCAAGTGATCTCTAAGCTATTAACGAGAGATGAGATTCCAATATATATCAAATAAGATTGAGAAACAAAAAACCTAGAGCAAATGGTGCAAAATATGCAGACGAGAAGTTAGCTCGACATCTCGGACTCCACAGGCTAAAGATTTATCATTTCATTGCACATTAGCCGCAATTGGTACGAGCAAGCGAGCGGGTCTCGGAGTACTTCTGAGGAAACTCCTCTGTCCATGCGGTGAATCGCGATGTCGAGAGACATAATCAGAGATGGTTGGCTCCAGAACAGAAACGATATCCAAACCAGATCACACGATGAGGTAGAAATACTGAGATTCCTGGAGCGGAATGAAACGGCTGCCCCGCGAGGACCAAGGCCAAACAGGGAAACGATGACGCTCATCGCAAGAGGCCCAGGTAGGCCGCAAAGCTGAATCCCGCCTAAAACAGAAAGAGGGTTACTACTTGGACGTACCAACCTTTCCTTGCGTAACAGCTCGTGGAGTTCGGTCGTCAGTGTCTATCAGGAGCTGTCGGGTTCTATCGCGTACTTGTTGAGAAGAGTGTATAGTATAGCCTTTTGCGCATGCAACCTATCCTCAGTTTCCTTCCACACGATAGATCGTGGTCCGTCGATAATTTCAGAAGTGACCTCCTCACCTCTGTGCGCAGGAAGGCAGTGCATGAAGACTGCATCCGCCTTTGCTTTCGAAAAGAGTTCCCGATTCACTTGATAATTTGGAAGAAAAACCCCTAGCCTCTCTTTCTTTTCCTCTTCATCCCCCATGGATACGAAAGTATCCGTCATGACCACATCTGCTCCTTTAACGGCATCTTTCGGACTTTCTATGACCTCGAGGACCGAGCCTGTGAGTTTTGAGATTTCATGTGCCTTGGACAAAGCCTCTTGCAAAGGAACAAATTTGCTTGGGCAAGAAACCGAGACATTCATTCCGGTGAGTGCTGCACCTATCAATAGAGAGTTGCAGACATTGTTGCCGTCGCCGATCCAGGCAATCTTTAGACCCTTCAGGTTCTTCTTTGTCTCTCGGATAGCCTGAATGTCTGCCACGGATTGGCAAGGATGATATCGGTCTGAGAGCGCGTTAATGACCGGAACGTCAGCAGATCTCGAAAAGCTCACCAAGGTATCATGCGAGTTCACTCGAGCGCAAATTGCATGGCAAAACTGTGAAAGAGTTCTTCCAGTATCCTCCAGAGTCTCTCCACGAGAAAGTTGCATGTCTCGCGAATTGAGGACTACGGCATGCCCGCCGAGCTCAAACATTGCCACCTCAAAGGAAACGCGTGTCCTAGTACTGGGTTTCTCAAAGATAAGAGCCAGAGACGTTCCCGGGACCTGATGCCCGAACATTCGCTCTTTTCTTTCGAGCTTAAACCGGTCCGCCAAATCCAAGAGACTCTTGAATTCCGCAGGATTGAACTCCTCGAGAGTAAGCAGATCTGTTTTACCTGTCATTCTCGAATCCTCTTTAGCTATTGATTGAGTCATTTTGGTATTTCTCCTTTGATCGGGTGCCTTTTTAATTTCATTCTGTTTTCCGAAATCAGATCTGTCAGCGTGGAGAAGGTTCTCGTTACTTCGCCCATCCTGATTACGATAATTGTGTCCGTAAAACAGCTAACAGTGTCTTCAATGTTCACGTGGTTTTCTGCAATTTTTGCGTAGATCGTAAGGACCACACCAGCAGTTCGGACTATCTCGACGGGGCTGTGAATTATTACAGCTGCTAGATCTGACTGTTCGTCCAGTATATCATCATCGTTGAAATGCTTGTGGACCCTAGGAAGTAGTTTCTGATCAAATACCATCGTAATTGCGGCATTGCTCTCTGAAATCTGCAAAAATTCCTCTTGGTAAGAAGCCATGAGATTTCTTGCAGAATCTAAAGATCGTTTTGACTTCTCGATGCTAAGTTTAGCGACATCTGTTCGCACATTGACTACGCTTTGGGCCAGCACGTTTTCAATCCCTCGAGCTTGGGCCAACTCGAATCGGGGTTTAACACGTTTGACCGAAGTAACAAGCGACTCGAAATTGATCTTTCTACCTAAATCCCTCTCGACTTTTGGCTTGATGATCCTCGCGATTGCCGTGTAGTTCGCGTACCTCCTAGTCAGCGCATCTTGCAAAGAGAGGTCGTTATTGATTACCTGTTTTACGGTCTTTGAGATCGAAATTTGCTCGTTGACCAATATCGGTCATCTATGACCTGTATCAGCAAACGTTGACCGTAAATTATATATGCCTTTTTGTGAGGCCAGTTCCTTTGATTTCACAAAGTGTCCGAAAAAGTTGTCCTTGCATACTCCGGCGGCCTCGACACATCTGTCTCGATAAAGTGGATCAAAGAGAAGTACGGCTTTGACGTTGTAACTTGCACGATCGATGTTGGTCAAAAAGAGGATCTATCCGAAATAGCTCAGAGATCAAAAAAGATTGGCTCCGTAAATCACCACACGATTGACGCGAAAGAGGAATTTGTAAAAAATTACATTTGGAAGAGCATCAGATCCAATAGTCTCTACGAAGGAGCTTATCCGTTAAGTACTGCGCTCGCTAGACCTCTACTTGCAACGAAGCTTGTTGAGGTTGCTGAAAAGGAGAATGCGGTCGCAGTCGCTCACGGATCTACTGGAAAAGGCAATGATCAAGTGAGATTTGATGTTACTGTCAAAGCTCTGAACCCCAAGCTGAAGGTTATCGCGCCTGTCAGAGAATGGAATCTGAACCGTGAGGACGAGATAAAATATGCCAAGAGAAATGGCATCCCCGTTTCTGAGTCGAAGTCGATATTCTCTGTAGATCAGAATCTTTGGGGCAGATCAATTGAAAGCGGACCTCTTGAAGATCCTTTTGTCGAACCACCACAGGAGGCCTTTGAATGGTGCGTTCCTCTGGAGAACACTCCGAACGATCCGGAGTACCTTGATCTTGAATTTGAAAAAGGGATTCCGGTTTCTATTGACGGGAAAAAGACGGATCCAGTGAACCTGATTAACTATGTGAATGCGAAGGCTGGTCTGAACGGATTCGGAGTCATCGACCATATGGAGGATAGACTTGTCGGGATAAAGTCCAGAGAGGTTTACGAATGTCCCGGAGCCTTGACACTCATAAATGCGCATAGCGATCTCGAGAAACTAGTCTTGACCAGGCATGAATTAGCCTTCAAATCAAAGGTCGAACAGGAGTGGTCCTGGCTTGTCTATGCCGGTCTATGGCAAGAGCCTTTGAGAATTGCACTGGATTCGTTCATTGAGACAACCCAAGAAAGAGTAAGCGGAACTGTAAGGGTGAGGTTCTACAAAGGGACTATGAAAGTAGTCGGACGCAAGTCTGAGAACTCTCTGTATCAGCACAAGCTTTCCACATACGGTAGGACTTCCACCTTCGATCAAAATGCAGCCCTCGGGTTCATTCAGCTCTGGGGACTACCTTCAATTGTTGCAAACGAAAAGAGGCTTGAGAAGAAAACCAATGGGAAGATCAAGGCAGTTCCTTTGGCAAGAAAATATTCCAACGCCTCAAGAAAGAACGGAAACTAGCTTTACCACTCCGTCTCAAAAGGAACAACTGAAGGAATTGAGTTCTACTCTTTTGATAAAACTGCCCACTTCGCCCAAACGGACTAGAGTGAAGAAAGAGGCAGATGTAATTCACGTAGCGAGGCTAGGGTCATTTTCTAAGAGCGCGGCAAAGTACACCTCTTCAATTGACATTGATTCCCGGATCCTTGAAGCAGTAATTGAGGTCAACATGGCACATGTGCTCATGCTTTCCAAACAGAAGATCATTCCGAAATCTTCTGCCGGACAACTGCTTGCCGCCCTTAGAAAAGTTCCAAGAGATCTGAAACTCGATCCCTTCCTAGAGGATGTACACATGAATGTTGAGGATTATGTCATCTCGAATGCTGGAAAGGAGATTGGCGGAATGTTAAACCTAGGAAAAAGCAGAAATGATCAAGTCGCAACTGCGATAAGGATTGAGCTCAGGCGAGAGCTACTTCTGTTAGCTCTGGGACTGATTCATCTTGAACAAGTCCTTATTGCAAAAGCTCTTGAAAATGCCTCGGTTGTTATGCCAGGATATACGCATCTCCAAAGAGCTCAACCTGTCACTGTCGGTCATCTGCTGATGGCTCATGAAGAAGCGCTGGAGAGAGATCTGGAGAGAGTGTTCCAGTGTTATTCTCGAGTAAACAAGTCGCCTATGGGAGCAGGAGCGTTGGCCTCCTCTGGATTTACTTTGGATCGGAAAACTGTCGGATCGCATCTAGGTTTTGATGGACTGGTTGAGAATTCGCTGGACGCGGTCTCGACTAGGGATTTTGCCATCGAGAGTATCTACGTTTGCACACAGATTATGAGTGACGTTAGCCAGCTTGCCGAGGAGATTATGCTTTGGACAAGCAAGGAATTTTCCTTTGCTACAATTTCTGATAATTTTGCGGCCACATCCAGCATGATGCCCCAAAAGAAAAATGCGATCGTTCCTGAGATCGCTCGTGCCAGAGCCTCCCAACTTGTGGGGGATCTGGTTGGCGCACTGGGCGTGGTAAAAGCTTTACCTCTTAGCTATAATTTGGATCTCCAAGAACTGACTCGAAACCTCTGGAGCGCAGTCGACAAGACTCGAGACACGCTAGATCTTCTTCCTCAAATGATCCAAGAATTGACATTCAATCGAGAAACCATGATGAATGCTGTCCAGAGCGACGACACACTCTTTGCGACCGAGCTCGCTGACTACTTGGTTTCAAAGTACAACGTGCCTTTTAGGGAAGCTCATGCTCGGGTTGGCGCACTAGTAAGACATGCTGAATCGCTCGGGCACCTGGAAAAGGTCTTTACGCAAAGTTCCGACAAAGAAATCGCTTCAATTCTTGGAATCTCATTGTCTAAGAACGAGCTCTCGCAGATCCTTAGTCCGAAGGCAACCCTCTCTAGGCGTCGAAGCATCGGATCGCCAAACCCAAGACTAACTAAGAAGAGCTGCAATGCGCACGCACTCTTAGTTTCAAAACAGAAAATAAAACTGGACCAGCTGGAAAAGAAAGTAATTCTTGCCAAGGACACACTAAAGCAGCAGGTCGATCATGAGATCGGGAATGCGACCAAACCAAGCGAAAAGAAAACCGTAGCAAAGATTGTACAAAGTGAAAATCGAAACAAAATAGCGGAGGAGGTGAAAGAGTAAGAGATGGTAGAAGCAGAATGTCTAGAATGTGAGGCAAAGATGAAAATTAACGATGACGTCGTCGTAGGCGAGATTATTTCTTGCCCCGATTGCGGAGCAGATTACGAGATCGCATCGTTGAACAACGGAACCGTTACGATCAAAGTAGCTGAAAGTGTAAAGGAAGACTGGGGTGAATAGTGAAGTGAGCGAGAAAAAGACCATTGGGATCCTATACGACAGGATCCGATGGGAGGAGAAGGAAATATCGCGTCGTCTCGAAGAGAGAGGCGCGAGTGTACAGATGATAGACGGCAAGCTCCAAGTCCTCAGTCTGGATACCCCGGAAGAAGCGGTTCCAGCTGTCGTTTTGGAAAGGTGCGTGAGTTTCTATCGAGGGCTGAATATTGCTTCGGTCCTTGAAGCTCAAGGCGTACGGATGGTCAATTCCGCAAAAGTGTTGGACATCTGCGGTAACAAACTGGCGACGAGCCTGCTTCTTTCAAGACACAATGTTCCTTCGCCGAAGACAGTAGTAGCGTTTTCCGCGGAATCTGCCTTGCAGGCCATCGAATCAATGGGCTATCCATGTGTGATGAAACCCATTGTTGGGAGTTGGGGACGTCAAGTCGTGCCCGTAAGGGACAGGGAGACTGCAGAGGCCTTGATTGAGCTTCGCGAGCAACAGGGAGATTCAATTCAGTCAATATTCTATGTTCAGGAAATGATCAATCGACCTCCAAGAGACATAAGATGCATCACAGTCGGAGAGAATATAGTTGCTTCAGTGTATAGATATGCGCCTGCGGATACGTGGAAAACAAACGTGGCACTCGGCGGTCATACTGAGGCTTGCCCCTTGACCAGGGAATTAGAGGATACGGTCCTAAAAGCATCTAGGACTATCGGACTAGGCGTTCTTGGAGTGGATGTTATGGAAAAACAAGATGGTCAACTTTTAGTTCATGAAGTAAACGGCACGGTTGAGTTCAAAGGAGCTCAAGCTGCGACCACAAATAGTATTGCCGACAAGATTGCACAATATGCAATCTCTGCGGATAAGGAAGGATTAGCCGCCGAACCCTCGGTTCGAGAGATCGAAGCTGAGGCATAGAGCTCGAGCTTTTACGCTTCACTGAAATTGTTAGCTTGGCACTCTCCCAGAAATTTTTAATGCTCGCCCTGGGAGTAGAGACCTGACCTGATCGGGTCTTCGTTTTTGTCAGAAACAATTGCAGAAGCCTTACGCGAACCGCTATCGGAACAAAAGATGGTTGGAAAAAGCATCAAACCAAGGAAAGACCTTCAGCTTTTGAGAGGCGAGGGCGGGTATACAGACGACCTAAAGCTTCCAAACATGGTTTATGCTGCCTTTCTTCGGAGTCCTTATGCGCATGCACGAATCAAGAGCATAGACACGACGAGGGCCCGAGAGCTTGAAGGTGTTGTTTATGTTCTAACTGGCAGAGAAACCGCAAAGCAACTTGTCTACTGGATGCAAAAACCGGGAATGAGGACTCCGGAAAGACTTTCGCTTGCGACAGATAAAGTAAGGTTCGTGGGAGAGCCAATCGTCGCAATCGCGGCAACGTCAAGGGCAATTGCCGAAGATGCTGTTGAACTAATCAGTATCGAATACGAGCCACTGCCGGTGACAATTGACGCAGAAAAGTCACTCCTTGAACCAGGTGAAGCGATTCTCTACGAAGAGTGGAAAGATAATGTACTTTTTCACGATCAGCACAGGACCGAAGGAACCGACGAGGCGTTCAGATCAGCTGAATGTATACTCAAAGAGAGGCTAGAAAGCAACCGATATTCGCCGACTCCGATAGAAACAAGAGGAATTCTCGCAAGTTACGACCGAACTGAAAAGACTCTTCTCGTTTATGCCTCGACTCAGTTTCCTCATGTCCTGAGAACATTTCTTTCGCAAACTCTTGACTTTCCTGAAAATAAAATTCGAGTGATCGCCCCAAAAGTTGGAGGAGGCTTTGGGATAAAATCTGCAGTTTTTCAGGACGAAGTAAGTACAGTAATACTATCAATGAAACTCGGAAGGCCAGTAAAATGGATCGAAGATAGAAAAGAACACTTGCTCGTTGCAGGACACGAAAGACAGCAGGTCCACTATGTAGAGTGCGCCTTCAAAAATGACGGCACCTTGCTGGCTGTGCGTGACAAGATCATTGCCGATTTTGGAAGTTCAGGTACCTTTTGGACGGAGGTGCAGCCTGCGATGCTCACCTGTGCATCGATCCCTGGTCCGTACAGGTTGAGATATTATGACTTTGATCTCTGGTGCGTAGTTACGAACAAGGCGCCTTGTGGGCCCCACAGAGGTTTTGGCCGCCCAGTAGCCGCATACGTGGTCGAGCGGATGATGGACATTGCCGCAAGAAAACTCGGTCTGGATCCAGTGGAGATTCGTCTCCGAAACATGCTCGACCCAAAAGAGCTTCCATGGAGGACACCGATTGGCGTTCTCTATGATACCGGGAATTACAAGGATGTACTCAAAAGGACACTGAAGTTGGCGCGCTATGATGAGCTTAGAAAGGAACAGCAAAAACTTCTGCGCGAAGAAAAATTTGTTGGATTAGGCCTCGCGACTTATGTTGAATATACGGCGCCCGCTTCTTCGAGACTCCAAGGGCCTTTGGGGTGGGCAGTGGGTGGATGGGAGTCCTGTAGGTTAAGTGCCGATCCTTCAGGAAAGATAACAGCGTATCTGGGCATGGCAGGTCAAGGTCAGGCGCACGAGACAGTTTTTGCTCAAATAATTTCAGATGAACTGGGCGTCAAATTCGAAGATATTGTTGTCGAGGAAGGAGATACTATGCACTCGCCGTACGGTTTCGGCGCATGGGCGAGCAGAGGTACTGTGACTACTGGCGGGGCTTGCATTAAGGCTTCAAGGAAAATGAGAGAGAAGGTACTTCAGATCGCAGCACACTTGTTGAAAGAGTCGTCTGAGGATTTACAAATTAATGAAAGCTTGATTTCATCAAAGAAAAGTCCCAACAAATCGCTCAGCTTCAGGGAAGTAGCTGATGTATCTCTGAGACTCTCGAGTAAATTGCCTGAAGACTTGGAACCGGGTCTGGACGTCATCTCCTTTTACGAACCGGACGCCCCAACGACTTGCAGTTACGCAACTCATCTTGCACTTGTTGAGGTCGACCCGGAAACTGGAAGTATCAAACTGCTCAAGTACTTCATTGTCGACGATAGTGGTGTTCTAGTTAATCCACTGACTGCCCACGGACAGGTACATGGCTCTCTCGCACATGGAATAGGTGGTGCAATGCTTGAAGAGCTGGCGTACGATTCTGACGGACAACTAGCTTCTTCGACTTTCGTTGATTATCTTCTGCCAACTGCGGATTCAATGCCAGAAGTTTTCGTTGACTCTATCGAAATTCCTTCCCTTACACTTGGCGGATTCAAAGGATTGGGAGAAGGGGCCGCCATTCCCACAGCGGCCGCGATCACAAATGCAATAGATGACGCTCTTTCTACCTTTGATGCCAAAAGATTCCTAGAGCTCCCCGCGAAACCAGAGATGGTACTTTCATTACTAAAGAGAAATGCACATTAATAATGGGTCTCGGGGCTCAAACTTTATTATTGGTTTCATCAATTTTCACCGTAATCCGTCTTGCACGATAGCCAAGAGAATGAGCTTCGCCTAGTCGATTTCTACGGCAGAGTAGCAAGGAAACTACGCATTTCCGTCCTCGACAAGTGCAATTTCAGATGTAATTTTTGCATGCCGGAGACTCCCGAATGGATTCCGAATGAAAAGATCCTTTCGTTTGAAGAAATTTCCCGACTGGTGAGGATCTTTGCCGGGTTCGGAGTCGATCGGGTCAGATTGTCTGGCGGTGAGCCTTTGATTAGAAAGGATATCGAGAAACTCATCAGTCAGCTTACGGAGGTCGAGGGAATCCACCGAATTGGCATAACGACGAACGGCTTCTTTCTGGAAGAGAAGGCGAGTAATCTCAAATCAGCCGGGCTTCAATCTGTCACCGTCAGTCTTCATAGCCTTAAGCCCGAAAGGTTTTCCTTCGTTACGCAGGTGAACTCTCATGCCAAAGTTCTGAAAGGGATCAGAAGAGCCAAAGAAGTTGGATTTGAAAATGTGAAGATCAACGCAGTTATAATCCGGGGGTACAACGACGACGAAATTCTCGATTTTGCAGGAATGGCATATCATGAAGGATTCAACATGCGCTTTATTGAGTACATGCCCTTCGACGGCAAGAAGCAGTGGGGAATAAACAAGGTCGTCTCTGGCGAAGAAATACTCTCAAGGATTCGAGACAGGTATCAGATTGTGCCTCTAGAACGTGAGCCGGGTAGCACTGCAATTAATTACAAATTTGTGAACGGCGGCGGAGAATTTGGAATCATCACCTCAATTACCAGGCCCTTCTGTTCCGACTGTGATAGAATTCGGCTCACAGCCGACGGCAAGATTGTTCCCTGTCTATTTGATCAACACGAATACGATGTAGCAGGCTTACTTAGGAACGGAGCGACTGACCGGGAGATCGCGGAGTTTCTGAAGAGAACCGTCAAACTCAAAGCTCCTGGTGTGGAATCTCTGCTGAAGGCCTCGGCCGAACTGAAACATGTTCGTCCCATGTATCGAACTGGCGGATAAGATGTTCTAGCTAATATTTTTGCAAGAATTTCCTCCCCGAATAATTTAATTTGACTTCAAATAAACAAAGACAGTATAAGGGCTCACTTTCATCCGAGAAAGTGAAACGAAACAAAATCTCTTGCGTTGTACTCGCGGCTGGTTTGTCTTCGAGATTTGGAAGTTTAAAGCAACTCGCGAAATTAAATGTCGGCACATCTCTAATCCAAAATGCGGTCAGCATTGCAAACAAATCAAAGGCGAATTATGTTTTCGTGGTATTAGGTAACAAATCGTCAGAGATAATGAGGGACCTAGATCCCGGAAGAGCCCAGGTACTACTGAACAAAGACTATAGGAGCGGGCTGTCTTCGTCAATCAAAACAGCGATTTCCAATTTACCAAGTGATTGTTATGCCGCGGTATTGATGGTTGCTGATCAACCTTTCCTGTCCCCAGAACATATTGACCTTCTCATCAATTCGATGAAAACAAAACCTCACTCCAAGATGGCGTGCCTTGCTTTTGAAAACGAACCCAGAAACCCAGTAATCTTTTCAGACGAAGTCTTTCCTCTTTTGGAAAAAATTACGGGAGATAAGGGAGCTAAAGACATTGTGAAGACTCATGCTCGAGATGTTACTCTTATCAATATCAAAGATCGGCTCGTCTTCCAAGACGTTGATACTCCGTCTCAGCTACGCGTTGCACCAAGAATTCCAAAAAAAGGGAGTTGAAAACAGATAAGCTCCCTTGCCCAAGTTCGCAGGGAAGATAGCTCTCTCCCCCCGAAAGACACCCGAGAAAACGGCATTGTGGTCGTTTCGCACCGCAAAGACGCGGACGGAATTTCTGCTGCTGCACTTATCCATTATCTAACTCAGGCTAGAGTAACCTTGACAGATTACGCAGAGATGGTCGAGACTTTAGCGAACGTCAAAACTGCAAAGGAAGTGTACATCTGTGACCTTGGTACGAACAAGACAACCTTCGAGGGATTTCTGCGCGAATTAGAAAGGCTTGCTAGTTACGCAAAAGTACATTATATCGACCACCATCCTTTGGATCCTGGATTCGAAAAGAAAATCAAAAATGCCGGGGTCGACCTCTATCATTCGACCGAGGAGTGCGCCGCAGTTCTTGTGTACAGGAAATTTGAGCAAGACTTAGCCTCCGCGCCAAACATGAAAGTACTTGCTTGCTGTGGCGCAATCACAGATTATATGGATCTGCAACCTTTTGCAAAAAGACTGATAGCTTCTTTTGACCGCCAGTTCCTTCTTTACGAGGCAACGGTTCTCTCTTTCTCCATTGCAATGATCGGTCGTGATGGAGTAGTGGCAAACCCGGTACTCGTAAAAATTGCCGAAGAGCTCGGCGGAAAATCAAAACTTCCCCACGAGATTGACAATGCCTCACATTACGCTCAGGAATTTGCATCAAGCTCTGCAGCTTTGATTGAAAGAGCGCACAGAGACGGAAAGAAAATGAAGAATTTTGCTTACTTTAAGACGCGCGAATCTTCTACCGGCAATGTAGCAAACTTTCTCATCGGCGCCCTTGATGTACCTGTTGGCGTGGCTTTCCGAGAAGACGGGCCAGAACACTATGAAATCTCTCTTAGAAGCCTCCAAGATAGTAAGCAAGACTTGGGAAAAATAGTTGGCAGGATCTCCGACAGACTCCAAGCTTCAGGTGGCGGACACGCGCACGCAGCAGGCTCTAGGATAAAAAAAGATCAGTTCGACGAGTTTATCAAAATGTTGGATCAGGAACTGTCCACCCCTGCTTGAAAAAGTGGGAAATCTTCTATTGTCCAGTGAACCCAAATCCTTAGAGCGTTCGAGAAAATCTCCGAACAAGTCAAGCTCGACCAAGCTTCAGACCCTAGGTTTGATTACAGTAGCCCTGAGCATGGTCATTCTGTTTCTACGTCCCGTGTCTATGTATTTCCTGATTGGAGTCTTTGTTGCAACCCCCATAATGATGCTGGTTACGTTTTGGCTTACTAGCTACCGAGGCCTCTTCAGACCGACGGCAAAATCTATTGCAACGGGTGTCATTTCAGCCGCGCTTCTCTATTTGATCTTCTATGGCGGCAATTACTTGATCAATAATTTTCATCCGCTTGGAATCCAAGCGTCGAGTGAGACGTCCATTTACAGCACAATTGGAACGCACCCTCTCTATCTTCAGGTCCTGATCTTATTATTCGATGGCTTTGGTTTTGAATCTTATTTCAGGGGCACCTTGCAGAATTTTTTCTCGAGCAAAATCAGAAATCAAAAGTCAAAGCTGGGAGCAGTTTTTCTTTCGTCATTTTGCGATTCAATGATTCATGTTGTTTCTTTGAATCCCCTTTGGGTCATCACTACATTTATTGCGGACTCCCTTTGGGGCTTCACTTATCACCATACTAAGGATTTGAGCTCGAGCATTTCGAGCCATATAATTTGGGATATTGCGATCTTTATTGTTGCTCCAATAAAGTAAACCTCTTTACGAATGAACCGAATAACTTCGATTCTCAACCCACTCTCTCTTGTCGCTTCTCACAAAAAAGCTATCAATCCTTTCAGCTCTCACTGAATTTCGCGCCTGTTCTCTTGTTCTCTTTCTTTGTAGATAGACAGTAAGAGGTACAGACACTTTGAGAGACATAGTTTATGCTCATAGTCGCATACTCAGAATGACTGAGAGCACACGAAGAAAGCTTATGCTATAAACGAAGCTTGAAGGCGCTTTTTTTCTAAAGTATTTCTGAAGTTAGATGGGTTTCTCCTTAAACCACTTTGCTTGTGATCATTAGATCTTTTTTGTTTTTTTGTTTGAAATTCAATATCCTCTGACCCAAGAGGAAACATCCAATAGCGAGAAACGATACTATAACGCTCATGATTGCAGTCAGTGATACATACGGCTCCTTTAACCCAACTTTACCTAGCACCAGATAGCTGTATAGTGCACCTGTTAAGAACCCAACACCTACCCCCCAAACTATCGCAAATAAATTACCTATTCTTGATTCACTTATCTTGATTTTGGATCTTTGTCCTTCCAAAGGCTTATCCTTATTTGAGAAATCGACAGAATAAAATATTGCAATTAGAGTGTAAGGAACCAAGAACGCTAAAAGACCTGCAAAGTCATGCATGAATAGAACGACGTGATACAGAAGTACCACTACTGCTACAACGACAAGATAAACAAACCAAATGAAAATGTGCCAACTAGCTTTGCTGTGACTCCAACCTGTTTTTGGCGGGTCCTTTAATCTCATTTGGCTTGTCGGCCTGCTGTTTTTACTAAGGACCGTATCCCTCATATTAGCATGTAGACACTGAAACTGCTAGGGCTTACTCCCACCCATATGCGCGAAGGCGTCAGCATGTAGTATGTATGATTTCGTAGAACTAATCTGTGTCTGCCGCCAAACGTCCTTCACTCAACATTATTGAGTCAGAAAACGTGTAGTAACTTCGATACTTTTGTCATCAAAAATGGGCAACGACTGATAACAGGCTCGAAGGAGATCTGCGAGACAGATTCAAGAGAAGTCTTGCAATCTCAACGAATATGAGATTTTTGCTAAAAGGCTCGATAGAAAATGGAAATTCAGCTCAATGAAGAAAATAGCGGAACTAACTGCAAAAGTTGTGAGAGATATGAAAAATTGGGTGAAGTCTGCGTAGTGGAGCATGGGAAGAAGTTTCTCTGGGAGTTTTGCAAAGACTTCGAGGCGGAGATTAAACTTCCGGATTACAATGAATTGATGCAGACAGTTAAGCTGGATATGGCAGCTGAAAGAAAGAAGATTCGTGATAGAAAACAGAAAGAAATAGCTCTTAGAAAGAAGGAAAGAGAGGCGAGGAGGAAAGAGAAATTGAGATTGAAACGCTCACGAATTGCAAAGAGAATCTGGAAGGAAAGGCGCAAGAAACAAAACTCAGAGAGTGACCGACCAGATATCTTTCATCAGTCAGCAAGCAGGTCACGCGAAGATTCCTAAAACTGCGTCATCTGCAAGAGCTACCGTATAGCCTGCGATTGCCCTTATGTCCCTTACTATCAGGGAGAGAGCTAGCGATGTCCTCTGATCGTACTGTTTCATCGAAATGGCTTCTGCCGCCTCGTAAAGCTTACGCACGCTGACCATCTTGTCAATAACTGAGCTTGCGAGCCCGAGATCCTTCGTTCTCAGCGCGGTGAAAGACTGTTGCTGCATCTCAATCGTGATCTTCGTCATTTTTTGAATTAGCGAAATCATGTTTTCTTCGAGGGTTACCTCGATTTCTCCAACGTGTTGAGCAATCCTCATAGAATAGTAGGCCATTCTGCCGAGCTCCCTGATCGCAATTATCTTTACCGGTACATTAGCAAAATCCCCGAGATTCATATCCTCCCTCAGCTTTTTATTACGAGAAGCCTGCAACGCCAGACGCATTAGAAGTCTGTATAGTTTCGTAATCTCTTCTCCTCTTTCGAATGCATCTTCTGCAAGACGAAAGTCGTTCTTTACGAGAGCCTTAATTGCATCATCGAAAACCGCCTTTGAAGTGTCGGTGAATCTTTCCAGTAGCTTCTCCATATCAAAGCGTGATGGATCGACAAGGTTCTGAAGTACGATCCTGTTTGCGTAGTCCTCAGCGATCTCTACACCGATCAGGCCCTCGACGGCATGCCTGACCCATCTTTTCTGGTCTGGTAGTATCTTGTCTTTGGATATTACCTCTGTCACATCATGGCCCTGCACATAGGAGGCGGTGATACACAGTTCCAAGAGCTTTTGGTCTTTGAAATCATCTATGGCAAGTGAACGCGTTTGCGAAGTAGGTTTGGACTTTGTAGAAGTCACGATGATGCTCTCCTGCTCTAATTCGAGCGACACAAGATCTCCCTTTTTGAACTTCAGTTTGTCAGCCCAGTCTTTTGGTAACGTGAGAATAAAAGTGCCCGCGGCGGTTGTCTGTAGTTTCCTTACTTCCATAGACTCTCCGCATAGCCATAATTCTATAAACTTGTCGTAACATACGTATAATATGTATATTACGTGCGAATTCTTACTCTCGATAGTTCAATACGAATTTTCCACATTTCTTAAATTCATGAGGGTTCCATACCTTACTCATGATAACCCACCGTGAAAGCTATGCCTTCGACATGGATTGCAAGTTCTGTGCACAAGATGTGCCTCTTGTTCAAGAGGTGAACACTCGTGTATGTCCAGAGTGTTATTCATGGTTGAATGAAACAGTGGGCTTAGTGAACGTGGGCATTCAGCGAGTGGCTGAGTAAAGCGCTCAGCTATTTCGTATGAAATTATTCTAGACTTGTTTGTATTTACTTTGATAGTGGAGGAACTCGAAGAAACCATTACAACCCTCAACGCAGAAGGCAAGCTCGAGATTCTAGCTCCTACGGGAAAGAACTTTTAGGAGATTTTGACTCCAAAGACTCTCGAATTCACCGCAGACCTTGTGGGAAGGTTTTCTTCGAAGAAAAAGGAGCTCCTTGAAAAGAGAGCTCAGCATCAGGTGCAACTTGATCGAGGTGTGCTCCCTGATTTTTGAACAAACAAGGAATTACAAGTGATATCGATCCGCGGGATCAGGAATTCCTTGCTGGAGGAAGAACTCCAAAAGGATTCTTTCGGATTCGTGGTGGGTGGGAGGCAGCAATCGCGAGAGGCATAGCTTCAGCTCCATATGCCGATTTGATTTGGTGCGAGACAGCAAAGCCTGACCTCGATTAGGCGAGACGATTCGCCAGAGGAATTCACAAAGTCTATCCCGACAAAGTGCTCGCTTACAATTGTTCGCCTTCGTTTCACTGGGAAAAGAACCTGGGTCCTGAAACGATCAAGGGCTTCCAAAAGAGCTCTCGAACATGGTTACAAGTTTCAATTCATCACCTTGGCGGTTTCCACGTTGTCAACCACTCCATGTTTGAACTTGGGTCCGGGTACGTGAAGGAAGGAATGCCAGCTTATGTGAGATTGCAGAAAAGGGAATTCGAATCAGTTGGTGACGGCTATGCTGCGGTCAAGCACCAGATGTTTGTAGGCACGGAGCACTTTGATGCTGTTTCCCAGGTCGTATCCGGTGGCGTCTCTTCAACAACTGCCATGGAAGGTTCCACCGAACGCGCTCAATTCGAAGAGAAACCAAAGGAACAGGAGCGTAGAATGCCGCGCCTCATTTCTGAATCCTAAACATTTCTTTAGCATCAATCCCGTTTCCGAGAAGCTAGACTTAAAGCCACTTTTCGAGCGAGTGTTTTATCTGCGGAAGAAGAAAGAAGCATGCCACGTCTAATCACGAGCGCGGAACAATTTGAAGAGCTAAAATCAAAGGCCCTGGAGTGCAGGGTCGTCAGGTCAGATAAGGCCGTTAAGCTCAAACTCAGAACCCCGGCATTCCTTTACACCTACATTACAAACGCAGACGAAGCTGAACAATTGATCAAAAATCTCAAGGATATTGAAGTTGTGGAGTTCAATGCGGTGAAGAAAGAGGAAAAGGACGGCGGCAAGAATAAGGATAAGGATAAGAAAGAAGACGAATCGGAGTAGCTTACAAGCTATCTTCCGTCAGACCTTAATTTTCTTTTACAATTATCGCACAGTATTGGAAGTTTTTGATCAACCATCTCGACGGTCTCGGAATAAGCCATGAGGCAGGTTCCGTACTCGCAGTGAGCTAGGCCGCCCAAATGACCTATCTCGTGTGCAGCTTCTTTTAGGACTCTTTCCTTCATTTGCGAAGGAGTAACTTCTTCACTCCATTCCGTGAGTCTTGCTGTTGATAAAATCCCGACTCCAAGATCTCGATTTGCAAGACCGAATACGAAATTTGATTTGCTTGAAAAGAGATCAAGTTTTGTAACAACAAGAGCGTATCTCGACTTTTCCCCTGTTGCTCTAAGAATGTTCTTGACGGATAGGATCACTCGAACGGCATCTCGTTGCTTCCTTTGAGTCTCGGCGTTAGAAAAGTCCGAAGTGAGATATGCGTCGCTTGCGAAATTCGGTTCCAATCCATACATAACGGCCGCTGCTTCGAGACTATCTCTAAACTCAGAGAGATCATAGGTCTCAAACGGGAGAATCGCAATTTCTCTGCTTCGCGGCTTGCTCGAAGCTGTAAAACTCTTCTCAGACAACGATACTGTCGCCGTTCATAGGTGCACTGCAAGTGAAACCGTAGCGCTCATGAATCTCTCGCGCGAAAATTTCACATGAATCGCCATCCCCGTGAACTGCAAACACAGCCGGATTCCCCCCGACATGTTCAAACAATTCAAAGAGTTCACTTCTTCCAGCATGCCCTGAAAAATCAAATCTTCTGATTTCCGCCTTAACCTTTACAGTCTTACCATTAATCACAGTCAATCCACGATCTAGCAGAGTCCTCCCAGGGCTTCCGGGGACTTGAAATGCCACAATGGAGATGCCATTCCTTTCTTCCCTCGCAAGTTGCTGATTATAGAATACCGATGCGCCCCCGGCTAGCATTCCCGCAGGCGAGATGATCACTCCGGGAGTCTTTATGAGCTCTTTGCGATGGGACCAGCCGCTGACAATGTCCACGTTTTCAAGAGTTTTTCTAAAAAGCACGGGATCGCGAAGGGACTCCTGATATCTGAACAAAACATCATTTATCTTAAGTGCCATCCCGTCCATTGCTACCGGGTGAGTGAAGTTTCTTGTTCGCAAGAGGCACGCTATCTCTTGTGCCCGACCAACGGAGAAGGCCGGAACAAGAAGAATTCCCCCGCGCTCAACAACCTCGTTCGCGAAGCTTACGAAATCGTCCTCGATTTTCGCCCGCGGCTCATGTTCTGTCTGGGAGTAAGTGCTTTCTGTGATTACCGCGTCTAGATCGCCAAAATTAAGCTCCGCGCCACTAAGAAGTTGGCTGTCTCTCAAGTTAATGTCTCCGGTGTACAATACTCTTTTTCCGTCATTCTCCACAATAATTGTTCCCCCTCCGGGAATGTGACCTGAATTTTGGAAGCGAGCCTTGAATTCCCCATTTATCTCGAGAGTCTCATTTAGAGAAATTCTCCGAGTTTTTCTCGTCATGGTCAGCAAATCCTCGTACTCAAATGGAAGATAAAAGCCAGACAATTTGATAAAATCCTCGAGCAAAATCACGGACATCTCGAGCGTTACTCCTGTCGTCACTAGTTCAAGGCCTTTTCCAAGATAGAATAGAGGCACACCCCCCGAATGATCAAGATGGGCGTGAGTTAAAAGAACGGAGTCAATTTCTCTCGGTTTGACGTGCATCGGAAATGCTGGCTCTCTGCCGGTGTGAGCGCCATAATCCAATACGATCTTAGATTTTTCACCCTTGACCAGAAGAGCCGATTTTCCCACTTCTCTGGCCCCGCCTAGAAACGTGATTTCCAACTTGTTAGATTCGATCCTTTTGTTTGTGATCAGAAATTCATAGATTCGGGAAGCAGAGGATTAGGTAGAAGTTTCTTCAAAGCTCAACAGGATAGCTCGCAGTATAGACTTAAATCGATTTATTGGTGATTTGGATGCTGGCGCCTGAAGGCTTTTCAAGCGGGCGGCCGACCTGCGTCTTCGCTACACAAATAGGCTTTCCAAATGACTTTTGAGGTAATTCCGGAAAATGCAAGATTCTCAAACACTATACTTCTGACTGGCTTTCATGGTATAGGCTATGCCGGATATTGGACGATCAAATATCTCGTTCAGAAGCTAGAGGCCCAACGCATTGCGTTTGTAGATTCCGAAACGGTTTCACCTGTTGGGTCCACGAGCCAAGGTAAGCTTGTTACCCCTTACGAATTCTTCCAGAAGGACGACTTGACAATATTCAAGGTCGAAGTTCCTCCCTACAGGGGTGCTGAAATCGAGTTTTATCGCAAGTTATCCGAGTGGATTACCAAAGCCCAATTCAGAGAAGTAGCTCTTGTGGGAGGCTTGGATCTGAGTCTTCGAAACGATGACTCCGCATTCAGGTTAGTTCATACGGGTGCTTACAAGCCAAGTAATGCCCTAAAGGAAGCTAAACTTCTCGAAGATGAGCAGATTATCGTGGGTCCGGTCGCCATCATGTTGAATTACTTTGAAGCTCACAATTTCCCTGCCTACGCTATTCTTGCGTATTCGAGTACGGACAGAGTGGACCCAAGAGCAGCTGTTGCCTCTATCGAGATACTTTCGCGGTGCTACGGCTTCAAGATCGATGTTGAACCTCTTCTCAAGGGAGCTGAGGTTGTCGAGACAGAAATAACACAACAACAGGATCGCAAAATCGGAAGATCCGAGTCAATCTATACTTGAAATTGATTCTCTTGCGGCTTGCTTGAACTCTCTATACGAGTGGGCCAGTCTAATTTCTGCTTCCCGTCGACCATGTTTGGTTAATTTCTTTCTTGAGAGCTCCCAACTCTCCTGGGGAATACTGAGATAAAGAGTGAGCTCTGACTTGAGCCAGCTCGCCTCAGGACCTGTCTGTTTGGTCACAAGGGCAACGACATTTCTCCAAGTCTTGCGATTAAGAATGGGGTCCTTTGAAGGAAGCTCGTAATACGCATTGGTGCATTGTGAGTTAGGAAAGATGTCTGAGAGTTCTGCTGGAACTAGGCCTAGATTCGGGCAGATGAAAGTTACCAGAACATCTTCAAAGTGATTTGATAGAATTCTTGCAAGTTCTTCGAAGATCTTAGATTTCAGGAATGGCTTGGTCTTCGTCTCTGGAAGAATGAAGAGAATCTTGCGCCCGGAAAGATCAATTGACTTGAGTTTTTGGCGATACCCTCTCAGTTCTGGCCTTAACAAATCAATCTTGTCAAAGTTAAACAGGCCTCGATCCTTGAATATTGGGGTACCCACCTCAAAGATGCAGGGATCCTTCTCGCTGGCGAAAGCTGCGACGCAAAAAGCTTCGTAAGCCCTTGGATGATTCCGGCACGCAGACTGCGCATATTCCCACAGTCTCCCCTCCCAAATTGCTTGCTTTGTGTCCTCGACCACTTGCCTCAGCATAGCAAGATTATGTCTTGCAAGTGCTAGAGTTCTTTCAATCGTCGGAAGCGCTTTGAGCTCACGTGAAGTAAAGGAAGTACAAATTCTGCAGGTGCAGCCAAGGTATTCGAGTTGCTCCAGTCTAATCGTTCTTGTTGATGAGATGTATCGATCCTGCTTTGCATAAAGCATGTACGATGCAGAGTCGAACATATCGCATCCCAAAGCTACTGTCAAGGGGAGAATTAGGGGGTGTCCTGCTCCAAAGAGATGGAACGGGCGATTTTGCGGAAGGTGCTTTTTGCTAGCAACGATCATTTGAACAAGCAACGAAAAATCGTACTCCTCCATGACTTCGACTGGGGAACCCAAAGCATAGCAGTCGTAATCTAGCCTGGCAGAAGACTTTGCGCTTTTCGAAACTAAGTCAAGATACTTGCCTCCCTGTATGGGAAGAGTCCAGATCATATCGTCGCGTGAAACAATTTTGCTGGTCTTTTCAGCAGCTAGCAGTGTTTCTCTTACAGTTGCGGAAGCAAACCTTCTGGTTACATCTAGCCCTGTTGGCTTGTCAAGAATTATTGCGATGTCGGATCCCAGTTTTTCTTCGAATTTAGCCATATCCTCTGGCTGTAAGTCGATCGAGCCAAACTCTAGCACCTGATAACCGCCGGAATCGGTCATCACAGTTCCGTCGAATCCAATAATCTTGTGAATGCCTTCATTTGCTCTTTCCCGGAGCTGGCGATATGTTGTATAGGCATTAGTCATCACGGCCTCGTAACCCATGGACTTGATCTCGGTACAGGGAACAACTTGGCGAACTGGATGAATGACCGGAAGTAGAGCGGGTGTCTCGACTTCGCATGTCTTCGTGCGTAGATTTCCTATTCTACCGCCCAAGTCCGTTGCCTTGATCTCGAAGATCTCGTCGGACTTCATTTTGGTCTCTCTTTCCCCGCTTGCATCAGTAAGATTCGCAAGCGAAAGAAAAAGACGAGTTTTTTCTTTCGCTTGAGCTTGACTGTTTTACTTCTTGGATCCTGCAGTTTCCCGCGCGAATTCGTCGTAGATCTGCTTTACGCGAGTCGCCGAGAGTCTATCTCCGCCTTCTACAACGCCTTTCTCCGTGACCTTGATCGAGTCCATGATAAGGATCGCTCCGATATCCTCCCTCAATTTGGTCATGCCGGGGAAGGCTCTTCCCAATCTTTCGTTCAGGGCTTTCAGGTCAAAGGGTTTTTCGAGTAACAAGATCTCCTTCACAAAAGCTCCGTTTAGAACCACCTTGACACTTCCCTCACGTGCTCCCATTACGGAACCCATGATCAAGTTCAGCTTGTCGTCAATCCCAAGCAAATCTCCCTCGTACTGATGTCCATCCCCTGTTGTTACGCTGACCCTTCTACCTACTATTCCAACTAGTTCTTCAGAAAACCGTTTATTTCCTATCGATACTGACAAATTCTACTTCAAACTCCTTCAAAAAAGCGATATTTTCCTGAGACAACGAGACCCAAAGAAAATTACAATAGTTCATTGCTTTTAAAATCAAAATCCGATACGTGATATTAAGTCTTCTTGAATTCCTTCATATCAAACTCAAGCGGCATAGCGATGCGTTCAAGGCTAAAGGGATAGAAGCCCAAGGCGACCCGATGATTAAAGGAATGGTTTGGGCCGATGCAGTGTGAACGATGTGGTCACGCCTGGACTTACATCGGAAAACAAAAACGGTATGCTAAATGCCCGGAATGTGGATATCGCAACAAACTGTCCAATCCTAGAGAATGAGCAAAAAGAAGCACAGCTCCCTCAGGAGCAATTCTGAGGCCCGAATTGTTACCTAGAAAAAATTAGGAACGTGCAGCTATTTGATAAGCTGCACGGATGATTAGAAAAGCTAGGATCTTTCTAACCGAAGAGGCTTGATAAGCCTTCGAGAGCTTGCTCTTCTTTCTTTTCTTCTTCTTTATTTTCTTCTGCCGGTTTTGCCACAGCTGCAGCCTGGCCTGCTGCTCCCGCAGTTGGAGCTGCTGCTACCGCAACAGGCGCAGCAGCTGCGCTCTTGAGAGCTTCGTCGATATTAACCTCCCCAAGTGCCGAGACCAGCGCCTTCACCTGAACTTCATCAGGTGTTCCCCCGGCTGCAGTCATAACTTTCTTTACGTTGTCTTCGTTTACAGGTTGTTTAAGCTTGTGAAGCAACAAAGCCGCGTAAATGTATTCCATTTTGAAATCGCAAAGGGACAAGTTTCGCTATTCCATATATAAGATTTGTCAGGTCAATCAAAAAAAAACTAGCCCTAAAATTTCTTCAATCACTTTGCTTTATCCAATTCACTACCTTTCTTATTCCAGTTTCAAAATCAATAGCCGGTTCGTAACCAAGAATTCTTCGTAGCTTGTCGATACTCGGATAGGAAATTTGTGGCTCCTTTTCAAACTCTGTCCTCGGAGGAAGAAGCTCGAGCTCAGACGAAGAGTTAGTAATTCTCCTTATTGTTTCCGCCATCTCTCTAATGGACATCTTGTTTCCCGATCCAAAGTTGAAGGCTTCGCCAATGGCGTTATCGTTTGTAAGAATCAATTCGGCCGCTCTCGCATAGTTTTCAGCGTATGTCGGGTCAGTGACGTCCTTGCCCTCGTTGTATAGAGGGATCTTTTCATTAGAAAGGCAAGCACGCACAAATCTAGGGACTGCTCTCGTTTTAGGCTCTCCCTCCCCAAAGATAAGCCAGCTTCTAGTTATCGTTACTTTCAGATTCTTGTGAGCGGCGTAACTACGCACCAGCATCTCAGCAAGCACCTTGCTGTAATCATAGGGCAGTCTCGGATTAAAAGGGGTCATTTCGGTCGCGGGGCGATCTACGGGAACCCCATATACGTTGGCGCTGGACGCGTAAAGGAAGCGCGACACATTCTTGCGCGCGGCCAGCTCGAGAAGATTTAAGGTCCCGTAGTCGTTCACTTTGTAGGTCTCATAGGGATCCGCTGTTGTCTTCTTGATGTCGGCCAAAGCTGCGAGATGTATTATGGCGTCAAAATCCTCTTTTCCAATCGTATTGAGAACGAAATTAGGATCAGAAATGTCTCCGACCAGATTGCTTCCAGGAGTAATGTCGATGCCTATGAGATCAAAGCTTTTCTTTCTCAGATAATCTGAGAGGTGCTTTCCGAGGAATCCATTGATCCCCGTAATCAGAACTTTCATTTACAAAGCTCCTGAGCCTGTGGAAAGTACCTCTCCAGAAAAACTTCTCAGCTAACACCAGATTAAAGTCTTCTTTTGTCGGATGTTTTCAAAGAAAATTATTTGGCCACCATAAGATTAAAGAGACATTGATTTGACGACAGCTTCCTATGCCAAAGCCGAAAAAGGATGAAGTTTACGCGACCTATAACAATGATTTCTGCTACGAAAAAGGTCTTGCAGAACTCCGAAAGATGGAACCGGATATTGAGATCAATGTGTTAGATTACCACACAATCAAGGTACTTTTGAAGAAGAAAGACCACGCGACAGAACTAGCAGTCAAGTCCATAGTTAGGAATACCAAAGGATACGTCGAGGTCGAACTAGATACGATAAATGCGCTCAAGGTACCGAAGAAAAAAGAGGAGAGCTCCGGCGTGCTGGATACTCCTTTCTACGGCTAGCCGGGTCCTTTTTCACTTGGACAACAGTGACGCGTCTTGATAGATCGCTTTGGCGTCACGATAGATTGGCGAGGAGCGACAGTTGAGGCTCTGACGACTATCGCACTGCAAGCAGACCATTCTGGCTGCGGACATTTTTGGGTGACTGAGGCTTGGGGCTTGGAAGCCTTTTCGACAGTAGGACACCTGCTCTCAATTACAAAAAGGATAAAGATCGGAACTGGTGTTGTCAACATTTTTTCGCGATCTGCCGGAACTATTGGTATGGCCTGCGCAACGATGAACCAACTTGCGCCGGGGCGATTTCTTCTTGGTCTCGGAACCAGCGGTAAAGGTCTCATCGAGTCATTTCATGGCGTTAGGTTCGAAAAACCTCTCAAACGCACAGAAGAATATGTCGAAGCGATCAGGAGAATCCAAAGCGGCGAGCCTGTTGATTATGACGGCGAGATACTGAGATTAGCAAAATTTAGACTCTTTGCCGCTCCGGTCAAGCCACCAGTTCCAATTTACATCGGAGCGATTGGAGAGAAGAACCTTACACTAGCAGGAAGAATTGCAGATGGAGCAATAATTACCCTTTATCCCTTATCTAAATTAGCTCATTGCCTTGAATTAGTAAACCAAACTAATCCTTCGAGAAGAAAGAAGGTCTTTGTGTACATACCTCTAAGACTTGCGAGCAACGAAAGAGAAGAAGCCTCCGCGAAGTTAGAGATTTCGAAATTTATCTCATTTTATGTTACTTCGATGGGAAAATATTATGCAGCAAATCTCGCAAAACTAGGTTTCGGAAAGCAGCTGGAAGAAATAAAGCTCGCGGCCGGTTCCGGCGGATCCACCGAAGGAGCCAAAGCGATCTCTGACGACTTTCTGAAGGAATTCGCGCTAATTGGAAGGCCCGTTCAGATTCTTGATCGGCTTGCAAGGCTTCCTGAAGACATCTATCCGGTCTTGGCCCTGAGCGCTGCCTCTCCAAAAGAGGGAGACGTTTCGGCAAGAGCACTTCGTGAAATTTCGGTTGAGCTCGGCGCTCGAAAGCCCCGCGCAATTTAGGAAAATTTTTGATGTGGCCGTGAAGGAAGGAATTGGGCAAACTGATATATTGGAAAATTGAGCCTAAGCAGATAGTACTTGACCGCCGACAGGGAATCTTATCAGGAATTAGTCGAGTCGCTCTTTAAGCTCCCCTTCGTGAGATATGCAGTCGTCACCGATGATTTTGGACATAGATTTGCAGGCGGAATGAAGCCTGGCATTCAATCCTTAACGCCGATTGAACTTGAAAAAAGGTTGGAAGCTCAGGCAGTTCTGATTTTAAAGATGGCCGAAGGCTACGTCCCCGATGTGGGAAAACTTCTTTGGTCCTCAATCCGGTGGGAAAAGGTCACTGCACTGTTTTTCCTCCTCGGAGAGGAAAAAGGCACGCTATCCGTGACTATCCAAGGAGAAACCCCTATGGAATCATTGTTGGAAGTACGAAAGAAAATCGGTGGCTGGATCACGGCTCATCCATGATGATTGGCGCAAGAAAAATTGTTTGCAGACTCGGCTTGACGTCGATTATAGGCCTTGCGTTTAAAGGCCCTGCATCTGGTACTTCTTGAAATCCGCTTTGTCTGACTCGAGTCTGCCAGCGAGAAGCTCGTCTCTGAACCCTTCGTCACTCAAATTGTCGATTGAAAAGTCGATAGCAACACTCACAGCAAGATCATCCGTTGTCTCTTCAGAAAGTTTGAGAAATGGAATCAGTTTCTTGTAATCATTCAGCTTTTTGAAAGTCTCGTCTGATAATTCTATGGAAACCATGAACAAGAACAACCAAAGTGGCTATTTAAAAAATTGCCACTTCGCCTGGAAAAGTGCCTAGTTTGGAATAGCTGGTGTTTCGCCTGTATTCTTGGGGAAAAGTCGAAGTCATTCTTCTTCAACGTATTATGAGTGCGAGGGGTGGGATTTGAACCCACGAACCCCTAAGGGACGGGATACCCTATCACCCATTATTGCCTGAATCGTTCTCTATAGCCTTTCTGCGTTAGAGCATAATCAGCGATCTTAAGTTTCGCGCCAAACCAAAGCAGGTTTGACCCGCGCAATTGACCAGGCTCTGCGACCCTCGCTATTCATCATTCATCAAAGATGCCGCGCTTTGAAAAAGCATTCTCTCGGAACGGTATATTGTACCAGTAAGAACTGAAGGATTTGTAACTTTATTGTGAAGGCAATAGTGGAGTCTTTTAACAAGGTTATGACAATATCATCGGATTCCATTGTTGCCCAATTTACGCGGAAATCATTTTACATTCAAGACTTGTATTCGCTACTCGCCATGAGCTCAGAAAAACAGCTATAATAAATCGACTTTTCTCGCCCTAAAGTCCAAGCAAAGCCATTGTTTTGGGTCTGAAGCTTTTTCCATCTTGAATTGAATTCGTTTTTTCCACGGAATTGTCCAAAAATTTTGATTGGGGAGGTTCTAGGGAAAAGCTAGTATCCCAACGCATGGATACTGCCTTGGATCCCCTCGAAAAGATAAGATACAGCTATAGCAGCCATCAATATGTCCATTACTTTTCCAATTATTAGCAGGCCGGATGGTCCGATCCATTTGTTTAGCCGGTCAGTCGCTCTAAATGCTGCCAGAGCCAATCCACAATCCACTAGGATTGCAACGGTCGCAACGATTACTCCATAATAGCTTGCACGCGTCAAGAGTATCACCGTCGTGAGAGATCCCGGTCCTGCGAGAAGTGGCGTCGCGATGGGAATCACGGCTAGTGTCTCCAGAGATTTAGAAGCACTTGTCTTACTTGCGTGAGAGGTATCACTCGCTCCAAGAGGTTCGCTCGAAAGAGCGTCCCTTAATGCGAAAATAAGGACGAGTAAACCGCCTGCGATTTCAAAGTCACTAATGACTATCCCAAGCAAACTCAGTATGAGCGTTCCTAGGTATGCAAATACGAGCAGGAGTCCCATCGCGATGAGTACGGATCTGCTTGCAAGTTTTCTTCGTTGCGTTGAGGAAAGATTTGCAGTGAACGCCTGAAAGAAGGGAAGAGCTCCGATGGGATCAAGGATTACAAACAGCGTTATGATGCCCGCAGCAAGCCTGAACAGAAAGTCAGAGGGCAAGATCAACCGTGCTCAGGAATCCTTCAGAGTCTTCGAAGTCACTTTTTGATCCTGCTTCCTTCTTCCTCAAGCTTCTCCTTCTTTTCAAGTAGCTCTTCTAATAGTGAGACCGTGCGTCTTATGTTTCGAAGGGGAACGAGCGGATCGTAACCTATCACAGCCTGCCCCTTTGAGAATTCAGAGAGAGGATGTTTGTCTGAATATTGCTTGTTGATCACCAAAAGTTCAACGACTTTTTCTGAGCTGAGATTTTCAAGCTCGGACTTCCACCCGTGATAATATCTTCCTTTTTCATCAACCAGAGTGACTCTCTCGTCGCCGGAGTTTTCTCGAAAGTTCTTTATCCAAAATTCCTTGGTCTCGTCTTCGTACTTGATTTTTCCTTGATCGATTTTTTTCTTGTAGGATCGTACGGCCTGGCCAACCCGAGAATCCGTCAAGTTGAATGCTTGTGCAATTTCTCTCGTGCTAATTTTGCTTTCAGACAGATAGTAGCAAGCCTCCTCGATAGAGTCGTCGATCAAGTGAGAGGTGTCGAAAAATCCTGTTTCTCTTTCGATGTAAAAGACTTCCCCCAAAGGATAACTTTTATTGTTTGAAAGCCAGTTTCGCAATAATATGTCAGGGCAAGCAGACGAATACCGAAAACTTTCAGGAAAAGAAATCAAAACACAGCTTTCAAAGATCAAGGGATGGAAAATCGTGAAAGGGAAGATTCAGAGAGATTTCGAATTCAAAAACTTTGAAGATGCTTTTTCATTCATGACAAGGGTGGCCCTAGAAGTTGAGAAGCTGGATCATCATCCGGAATGGTTTAATGTCTATAACAAGGTCAGGATTGATCTAGTGACTCACGATGTGGGAGGGCTTTCGAACTACGATTTTAGACTCGCGAAAATAATCAACGCGATTTCAAGCAAGACTTCGGCTCACTGATTTATTGAAACTAGAGAAACTCTTCAAACACGACTGCTTACATAATTCTTACACACTTCATCAAATCAATTTCTAATGGAGCTTTTATTCCCAAGAGTTGAATCATGACTTTTCGAAGAACGAACAATTCTGTCAATCAAAGATCCTTAGAGGGCAAGGCGCAAGAAAGCCAAACTCGATGAAGGTGGTTCTGCCATTCCCTGCCTAGAACAGAATTATCTGATTCGGACAATCCCAAGTAAAAGAAGCTCGGGATGGACAGAACCGCAGATCCTGGAGCTATCTAGACTGTTCCGGCGTACTCTTATTAAGGGATGTTCTTAGTTGAGAAGGCTTAGCCAGCCGATCTTTGAACTAGATCATGTATTCTGGGTAGCAGAAACAAGGTAGAAGGTAAAACTCGCGCTCGGCTCATTGTTGCCGCTGAAATCCCCGCCCAGATACGTAAGCATGGTATAACTGGTACTCGGGATCTGACCTATGTTTACCTCGAAGTTTGTGATTGTCTCATTGTCTTCCTTCAAACTACTTGCAGTGTAAGGCGTCACTTCCATTTGAACATGTCCGAAGGTTTGAAGTGATGTGGTCCCTTTGGTAAGCTGACTCAGCACTGTTGAATTCACATAGGAGTTTTGATAATTGAAGAGAATGCTGTAAAAAATCGTCGCGCTTTCAGCCAACAACTGGGCAAAAGAACCAGTGACGTTCGCTTGTCCATCATAACTTACATCGGTTGCGCCCCAAGTGGAGTTGTAATAAATCACGTAGGGGTACGATTGCCATCCGGAAGTTACATTCCCTGCAGTTTCGTTATAATCTACTACGTTCAAATAAACGCCATTACTCTGGTTCAGTATATGGTAACCTACAACATCGTAGGATAGGGAACCGTTCTCGCCAGAGCTGCCGGAAGTGTAATTAAACGCGACATCCATTTGAGTGAAGTTCCCAAAGACATCGCCGACATTTGCTACAAATTGCAGAGAACTCGTACTAGTAGTCGTGCTTGTAGTCGTGGTTGTGGTTGGGGTTGTTGTTGTGGTTGAAGTTGAACTTGAACTTGAGCTCGTTGTTGAACTAGAAGATGAGGTTGTTGAACTAGACGATGTCTGAGTCGAGCTAGATGTCGATGTAGTCGTCGTCTTTGAAATGATCGAAGTATAATAGACGTACCCGCCTACTCCAGCGGCCACGACAATGACAACTATTATTACAACTACAGCGACTGCAGCTATACCTCTAGATCCACTGTGAGACCTGGAATAAATCTTCATGGGTTAACATCCCGCATCGGTGGAATGAACCATACTTAAAGCCTCCGTTTTCGAATCCGCGTGACTTGGGTGCATAGAATTCAGATAATCTTTGGATTCCTCTTTGTACAAGCCAAGTGTCTGACCATTTTCAAAAGAATAGGCATTTAGTGTGAATGAAATTCTAGAGAGCGGGCCAGCTGGGATTTGAACCCAGGACCTACAGCTATCACAGCTCAGGCTTAGGAGGCTCGGCACACGCTCGTTCTGCCGCGCTGTCCATGCTACGCTCTGCCTTCACCATCACGATGAAAAGTCAAACAGGTCTGCGCTACTGGCCCTCGTAGCTTTAAAATCGAAATCTCCGTGAAGGTCTTTAAGCATTTTATGTTGTCTTCTGACGCAAAGCATTTTCAATCAAACAAATGGACAGAGTTGTTCCTTTGAGAATAATTGTAGTAGAAGGAATTTGAAATGTTGAGATCGGACAGGGTCGACCTAGGGATTAGGAAAGCCGAGAAGCTCGACACCGGATCCAGCTCCTTCAATTCGCTTCTCGGAGGTGGACTTGCAACCTGCGCCATAACGGACCTCTATGGGGCAGCTGCAACAGGCAAGACGCAATTTGCTTTCCAAAATGCTCTGTATTGTTCGCTCAAAGAATCTCAGAGTAGAAAGCCGCGAGTAGTTTTTGTAGATTGCGCAGGATCCTTTCGTCCAGAACGAATCGCAGAAATGGCTGAAGCTAGACAACTATCAAGCGCAGGTGAAATCCTTGATCGGATCACTTCCGTCTATGTCAGAAGTGTGACTGAACAACGAGAAATAAACGAGCTCATTCTCAACTCAGACATGTTTACTCAGTGCAAGCTGCTGATTGTTGACGATATTACTGCTAACTTTGCGGTTGAATATCCAGCCGACGCTGATGGACAAGAAGAGGTATTTGTCTCGCGATACTACCATCTCGCCACCTATGTCCGAAAGTTAGCATACATTGCCCTGTCAAGGAATATGGCCGTACTTCTCACGAATTCTGTAAGATCTAGATTGTCAGAGAGAGATCAGAAAATAGATCAAACAGAAGTTGAGACGATGGGTGAAATTATTTCCGAATTCGCACTCTTCAGGCTATCTTTCTCAAAGCGAGATCGGTTAAGGGAAGCAAAGATCGTTCAGCCCTTTGTGCGAAATGCCAGTACAAATTTCAATATTGAAACAATGGGCATTGTCCCTTAAAGGCTGAAATGAGGACAACTTCCGCCGACGCTGAAACAGAAAGTGCTGTAAAGTATCCAAACGAACAGAAATATCATGATAAACCCCCCTATTCCCTGAGTGATCAGCTTGTTTCTGTCCTTGTAGGGCATTCGAATTCGAAGACCATATTTTGCGAGATAATACGATCCAATGTAGATGAAAACTGCGAAATAAATATCAGCATAGGAATTGGCGCTGAATGGAGGCTGCCCGGGATTACCAAAAGGTAAGAATCCCGCCAAGAATCCTGAGAAAGCTCCGAGTCCCACACGAACCCAAGCCAGAATCTGGAGTTGATGACGAAGAAAAGCGCGGTCTACGGGCGGCTCAGGATTGGGCGGAGTACTTGTTCCTCCACGTTTCGGACCTCCTCCGCCCTTCGGACTCGAACTCATGATTTTAGGTCTAACTCTGCCCTACCAGCTACAACATGAAAAAAGAAAAACGGATTGCTCTATTTCTTCATGTTTTTCTCACGACATCTTTTTAGGGTTTCGGTGGCAGTGAAACTGCAAAACAAAATTCCTGCGATGTGAAAAATCAGATGGAAATCTCTGCTTCCGAGATCAGATTGTTGTGCAAGAGAATTGCAAACTCCATCGAAGGCTACTCTGTGAGCTCTGTTTATTCGATCGAGGAGGGAATTCTGTTAAGGCTGCGTCACGAGACAAACGAAGAAAGACTGATTGCTGTCTCGTCTTTTGCAACTTGGTTGACTAAGAAGAATCTTTCTCTTGAGCAAGCCGACTCGTTTGTCGCAGGGATTAGGGAATTTGTTGAGAGGAGCAAGCTCGTCACTGTGGAGCAAGAGGGTAGCGAGCGAATAGCTACACTTGTGCTTCAATCTCGCTCCGGAGAAAAAAGGAAACTTCATGCAGAATTTTTTGGCGGAGGAAACATTGTGCTCGTAGATCAAGAAGAAAGAATTTTGGATGTCCGAAATCCGCAGCGATTCAGGCACCGCTCTCTCGTTGCCGGTGAAAAGTACATTCTGCCCCCTTCTCGCGGCAAGAACCTGGAAGGAGTGAGCGCGGCATATCTTTCTTCTCAATTAGCAAACGCGAGATCCGATACAAAATCAAGCAAGATGAGTGCAATCCGCTGGTTCGGACGTGCAGTTGGCACATCGAGAAAATTTGTTGAAGAAATCTTCCAACGTTTGGCCATCGATCCCGACTTGCCTATTGTGGAATTGAGTCCCGAGGATATTGCTAAACTCGCAGATACATCAAACGCATTGGCGACTGAAATTGAGAGTAGCAAAAAAGGATACTTCTTGATCCCGAGCGAGGAAAATATTGAATCTGAAGTGGACGTGTGCCCGATTGTTCCCAACACTTGGAAGGCTCTCGAGCAAAAGCAACGTGCAACAATTCTAGAATTCCAATCTTTTGATGAGGCTCTCGATGAAGCTCAGTCACAAGCGTTCTTGCTCGAAAAAAGAACAAAGGCGTCCGAAGAGATTCGATCCAAAGCTGAAGAGCTAAATTCAGCCATCCAGAAACAAGATCTGTTGCTTGAGAAAAACGATACAACCGCAAAAGAATTGAGAAGAATAGGGGCGCAGCTCATGGGCAGCGACTCAGAGTTTATCGGCGAGATCGCAGATAGATTAGAAAGTATGAAACTTCTCCAAAGGGATCAGATCTCATCGCACGAATTGAGGTTCGTAAAAGAGCCTAGAGCGTTTCTCAAATCTTTTGCAACCTCGCGAGCTCTCGCCTCAAGGTTATTTGACGAGGCAAAGAGCCTCGAACAAATTAATCACAACATAACAGAAATTCGCAAGGAGCTTGTCAGGAGAAAAGATGATCTCTTAGAGCAATCAAAAACTTCTGAGGAGCGGGCAACAAAACGTGTATCCGTTGAGAGAAGAGCTAAGCAGTGGTTCGAACGTTATCGATGGTTTCTTACATCTGACATGAGACTTGCAATTGGCGGCCGTGATAGCACTTCGAACAGTGTGATAATCAACAAATACACCGATCCTAATTCCCTCGTTTTTCATGCGGATTTGCATGGCTCTCCTTTTTTTGTGTTGAGAGACGGAAAGGACAACAGTGGTCTTCGCATGGACCAGGAAATAGAACAGGAACTGGCTCAGGCGACTGTCGGTTTCAGCAGGGCTTGGAAGGACGAGTTGGGTTCTGCCGATGCCTACTGGGTCGAGCCGAATCAGATAAAGAAAAGCGCGCCTTCTGGGGAATATCTTCCAAGAGGCTCTTTCTTCATCGAAGGAAAGAAGAATTTTGTGAAACACGTGCGATTAGAGTTGTCCGTCGGTCTGATGAGTTCTGAAACCCTTCCCCGAGAAGGCGAAAATGAGCTCGAACCTAAGTCATCCTCTGTCATCGTAGTCTGTGGTCCTGAAAAAGCGCTTTCGAAATATTGCGTTTCTAGAGTAAAACTAGCCCCGGGCAGAGAGAGAGGTACGCTTATTGCACGACGGATTAAGCAATTGCTCGTCTCAAAAATTCAAGGAGAGCAAACACTGCTTAAGGAGCTTGGAAAGAAGATTGCAATTGATGATATTATCCGCGTACTCCCTTCCGGCGCTTACAAGATTGTTTCTGAAAAGCAAAATGGTTAAGTGACTGGTAAGAGCAGCTTTTGGTACGAAATTAAAAGAAAGAGGAGCCTGGCAAGTCAGAGAGGCATAGAGACACGCCAACAAGAAATTTCGAGCCCGTCGTGAGAACGAGAGTCCTAGTTCGCGAAGTAATGAACAGTCCCATTCTTTCAGCTGCTCCCGATGAAGATGTCAGAACTATTTCTGAAAAGATGAGTCGTGCGAGGGTGGGAAGTGTGGTTATCTTGAAGGACAACTTACCAATGGGAATAGTCACTGACGGCGACATAGTTTCAAAGGTCGTGAGTAAGAATCTCACCCCCAGCGCTGTAAAGGCCGGTGATATCATGTCCAGCCCGCTAAGAACCGTTGAAAGCGAGAGAGAGATTATTGAGGCAGCCCGAGATATG
This sequence comes from Nitrososphaerales archaeon, assembly GCA_030041355.1. GTDB lineage: Archaea > Thermoproteota > Nitrososphaeria > Nitrososphaerales > CADDZS01 > JASHOD01. The sequence goes on along the minus strand of JASHNZ010000019.1, from coordinate 147,774 downwards.
GTTGGCCATAGAATAAAAAGACTGGGCGTTTCTTACAAGCGAAACCTCGTCGGGATTATTTCAATCTCCGATATACTTGCAATCACTCCCGAGCTGTTCGACATTATTTCTGAAAAGCGCGCGATTATGACCTCCGATAATGTCCGGGAGCCGAGCTACTTGGCAGGATATTGCGATCATTGCAATCAGTGGTCAGATGTACTGTTGGAGATGGACAACAAGTTCATGTGCGAAGAATGTCGCAGTGGAAGAGGCGGCTCAGAAGAGTTGTCTGAGCCCGCGGAAGAATAATTCATACAATTTCCTTCGCATCATGATTGAAGATATAGATTTGGCGAAAAGCGAGTCAAGCCTGCAAAAAGACTTAGCCCACAAATTTCTGGTTGACGGAATGCTGGGCTCAATAGCTACCAAACTTCGTATTTTGGGCTTCGATAGCACTTACGACAAGGAATCTCAAGATCATGAGCTGATTTCGGAAGCTGCTCTGGAGGGGCGCATACTAGTTACCTCCGACCAAGTGCTGTGGCTTCACGCAAAACAGCGCCATATTCAGGCTATTTTGATAAAGGCAGCCACTGAAAGAAAGCGACTTATCGAGCTATGTCAAAAAGCGGGGATCGATCATCTGGACCTCTCAGTCGTTTCAAGATGTTCGGCATGCAACTCTATGCTTGAAAAAACTGGTCAGAAAGACGATCTTGGACGAACTATTTTCAAGTGCACAAAATGCAGCAAATTATTTTGGCGGGGAAGTCACTGGCGAAAGCTGGACTCTCTATTTTCAAGTGTAAATCGCTCTCTTAATTCAGAGGAAAGTCTGTCAAGCAAATAGATAAGAGGACAAACGGACTTAACGCGGGCATGGTGGATCATCTTTGAAAACTGACAACTCACTGCCCCAACAAAGTTCATTATTCACAGCAAATGATGGTAAACTATTCATTTCATCAGCGAGAGAGGCAATTACGAGGTACCTAGGCACTCGCGAGATAGTTGTCCCGCCAGATCTGAAAAAAGATCCCAGGTTCGAAGAAAAAATTGGATGCTTCGTAACCTTGAAATTGAACGATGAGGAAATGTCGCTTCGTGGATGTATTGGCTTCCCGGAACCAGTTTACCAGCTCTCTAAGGCTCTGACGGAGGCATCGATCGCAGCTGCTACCCAGGATCCTCGATTCGATCCGGTTACGATTGAGGAGCTCCTTTCACTGCTTGTCGAAGTAAGCGTACTAACAACACCGAGTGTGATTCATGTAAAGTCTCCAAAGGAACTTCCAAACCAGATCATGATAGGGAAGGATGGACTAATCATGCGGTGGTCTTTCGGAGCCGGCTTACTTCTTCCCCAAGTTGCGAAAGAACAAGGTTGGGATGCTGAAGAGTTTCTGGCGAACCTCTCCATGAAAGCCGGCGCTCCTCCTGATCAATGGCTTATACCGGGAACGCAGATTCTAAAATTCCAAGCTCTGATATTTAGCGAAGAAGAACCAAACGGTGCCGTTAAACTGTTAGATTAGAAGGCTCAACTCATTCAGCGTACCTATTAAAAATGCGAATGTTACAGTACTAAACAGGAACCGAAGCGTTACAAACGAACTTAGATGTAGCCTCTTGTCGCACGCATGACTTTGATTTGAGGAGCAAAAGTCGATTATTTGCATAAAGTGTATTCGGCAATCTTCGGATCCGGTCTTGGTCACGTCACCAGAGTGTTCGCTATCGCAAAGATCCTGGAAAAGTATTCCGATTGTGAATTTGTATACTCTTCTTTTGACGAGGCATATGACTTTCTGAAAAGGTACAATCAGGAAGTCCATTATTCGCCATCGATTGCTGTCAAATGGAACCTAGCGGGGGGATTTTCAGGCAATAGCACGATTATCGGTTTCCCAAACACTTTTGCGGGATTTTCGAGGCAAGTGTCCTTTGAAAGGAAGAAGATTTCTGATTATAATCCGCGTGTAATACTTTCTGATTCTAGGCTCTCAGCAGTTCTGGCTGCGAAATCCCTCTCCTACCCGGTCATCACTATTCTTAACCAGATTCGAATTCTTTTTCCTCCAAGATTCAGAGAGGGATTGTTTTCTGCAGGCTTGGAAACACTCGGAGCTGATTTTCTCGGATTGCTTTGGTCGCTAAGCGATGAAGTATTGATCCCCGATTTGCCCCCTCCATTTACGATCAGTGAGGCAAACGTCTCGCGTGTTGATATAGCGAACAGAGTCCATTTTACTGGTTTCATGACACCCAAACTTTCGGTCGCAGAAGAAAAAATTTCAAAGGCAAGATCTGTTTTGCAACTTGATTCTCGGCCTGTTGTTTTCATGCAAATAAGTGGGCCCAATGCAACAAAGGAAGCCTTCATTCGACCTGCGCTCGAGTCGGCTTCAGTACTTTCAAGAAGGTTTAACGTAATTATATCGAAGGGCCTGCCCTCAGAGTCAACTGTGCCGACGCGGCTGGCAAATGGAACGTGGATATACGACTGGTGTCCGATCAAGGACGAGCTATTTCTTCTGAGCGATGTCCTCGTTGCAAGAGCTGGGCACACGACCATAAGCCAGTGTATCAACGCCGGAAAGCCATCCATCTTAGTCCCTATTTTCAATCATAGCGAGCAGATCTGGAACGCCCAGAAATTCTCGAAATTGGGTCTCGGGATCGAGATTAGATCTGAGTATCTTACGGCAAAAGAGCTGCAATCAGCTGTAGAAATGTGCGAGGATGACTCTAGCTATGCCGACAACATTAGTAAGCTGAAGCAAGTGTCAGACAAGTTTGATGGAACTGAGGAAGCGGTAAACATTGTCAAAGGTTTTCTTTAGCGAATAATTCAAAAGCGCAATTAGATTCTACCAAGCGTACGCCTTTACACTTCGATTGAGATCGTGACCCCAATGAGCAGGGCAACAATTCCAAAAGAACGAACACACACTATCAAAGAAGCGCTACTCGCTCCCAAATCCACAACCGTGGTTCTCATGGGCTGGGTTGAAAGTAAGAGTTCCATTGGAGGCATTAAATTTGCCTTATTGCGAGATGGCACAGGTTATGTCCAACTCGCTTGCAAGAAAGATCGGGTTCCCCCAAAAGCGTTTGACGACTTTGAAAATGCTGGCAAAGAGACGGCAGTTGTAGTCGCTGGAACTGTCGTCGAGGATAGAAGAGCTCCGGGAGGAAAAGAAGTTTCCGTCGATAATTTTGCGATCTTGGCTCCAGCTGAAAAATGGCCCATAACAAAAAGTGCCGCTCGTGCCTCCTCATCGTTCCTTTATGACAATCGCCACCTTGCGATCAGAGGAAGAAAGACCTCAGCGGTTCTTAGAATAAGGGCAAATGTGATCTACGCTACGTTTGATTATTTCGTGAAGAACGGGTTCACGCTAATTTCCGCACCCACAATAGTGCAAAACGCTGTCGAGGGAGGTTCAACTCTCTTCGAACTGGATTATTTCGGGAGGAAAGCTTACCTCAGTCAGAGTGCTCAGCTCTACGAAGAGGCGGCCATAGCTGCGTTTGGCAAGGTGTTCATATTCCAGCCAGCCTTTAGGGCAGAAAAGTCGAAAACCAGCAAACATCTGACTGAATTCTGGATGATCGAGGCAGAGCAAGCCTTTGCTGGCCAAGAAAGCAACATCCGACTTCAGGAAGGGCTCGTTAGAGCCATGGCTGAGCGAGTTCAAAAAGACTGCAGCGAAGAATTGCGAACTCTTGAACGCAAGTTCAAGTTTCCCGAGATTCCTTTTCCGAGGATTTCTTACGATGAGGCCAGAGAGATTTCTGCAAAGAATGGGGTAAGCTTCGGATGGGGCGAAGATCTGCCGACAGAGGGAGAGAAACTAATTTCGAAACAATTTGACGTTCCATTTTTCATTACGGGATATCCCCTTTCCGCACGTTCTTTTTATCACATGACAGAGGCCTTTAACGATAAAGTTACGCGCTCGGCAGATCTTATTGCCCCTGAAGGATACGGAGAGATAGCGACTGGTGGGCAGAGAATTCACGATTATAACATGCTGATGGAGCGAATCAAAAAGCAAGAGCTTCCCACGGAATCATTTGACTGGTATCTGGATCTGAGAAAATACGGAATGCCCGAACATTCTGGTTTCGGAATCGGAGTCGAACGAGTGACCCGCTGGATGTGCGGATTGAAACACATTAGAGCTGCGAGCCTCTTTCCGCGGACCATAAGTAGAATAAAGCCCTAATTTACGCAGCTAGAATTTCGGAGCTTTTTGAAGACATCGGCAAAACGATGCATCAGATCATGATCACGAATCTTTCTGAAATAAATGAGAAGGAATTCTATGGTCTCTTAAAACGGGCCGAAAAGCTAGCTCATGCCCGAACCTAATGAGCAAAACCGATCAACCGAGATTCCATTTCTGGCAAGATCGAAAAATGGGTCAATGCTAATAAGATTCTAGATAGAAAGGTGATGCGAAACAATGTCGAAAAAAGAGGTTGTATCCGATGCTTCAGATGACGCAGTTCCCCATGGGAGCAATAATATCGCCATGTACCTTGAGGTGGAAGAACTAGAGGGGATAGGGCCCGTCATGAAGACGAAACTCAACACTGCCGGCATTGTGACGGTTATGGACCTAGCTTCGAAATCCCCGAATGAGATAGCTGACGCTGTTGGCTCTGACCTGCAAAGAGCTACCGAGATTTCTGAAAAGGCCAGGGAGAAGCTCGTTGAGCTGAACTACTTGGGTGACAATTTTGTCTCTGCAACTGAGATTTACAAACGGCGCATGGCTATTGAGAGGGTCAGCACGGGTTCGAGAAATCTAGATGACTTGCTGTCTGGAGGGATCGAAAGCCAAGCTGTAACTGAATTCTATGGAGAGTTTGGCTGTGGCAAAACTCAGATCTGCCACTCCCTTTGCGTGAAAGTACAGCAGTCTAAGGAACTGGGCGGTTTACATGCCAAAGCAATCTACATTGATACTGAGAACACTTTTAGACCAGAGAGAATTGTGGGAATTGCCGAAGCACGCAACTGCGACCCTGACGCAATTCTAGATGGTATAATCGTCGCCAAAGCGTACAACTCCTCTCATCAGGAGCTTATTATGAGCGAGCTAGGAAAACAGGTCCGTGAGAACGGAGTTAGACTCGTGATTGTCGATAGTGCCGTAGCCCATTATCGAGCGGAATTCTTAGGTCGTGGGACCTTGTCTGAGCGTCAGCAAAGACTCAACAAATTCATGCACTCTCTTGTTAGGGCGGCAGAGATTTACAATGTCGCCGTGGTAGCCACAAATCAGGTTCAAGCCTCTCCAGACACGTATTTTGGAGACCCCACTAGAGCGACAGGTGGACATGTTGTTGCCCACACGAGTACATACCGAATATACATTCGAAAAGCTGGCAAGAATAGGATAGCCCGAATGGTTGACAGCCCATATCATGCGGAAAGAGAGGTTCTTTTTGTTTTAGATGAGAAAGGAGTCGACGATCCCGCGGAAGAGGGGAGCTCGACGCCAAAGAGAAAGCAGAGCTAGTAGAAGCGCATAGCTTGTATCGCGCATGCAACACTAGCCATTAGAAACTTTAAATCCGTACTTCGAAAGCTGTTTGTCGAATACGTAAATTGCGCTCAAAGGGCATTGCAATACTAGCCTTTGCTATATTACTTTTGCTAGTCGTGCCCATGGGTATTGGTTCTGCTAATGTGCCCAACTTTAACAATTCAAGAGTTCTGTCCCCCTCAAATGATCCATCATACTCAGAGAATCTTGCTCTGTACTTAACCTCGACGCAGGGCCTTTGGATCGCGAATCTTAATGGTGGAAATATCAAACTTAGTGCGACCGTCCCTGCAAGCGTTTCGGCATTCACACTTTCGTTGACTAACTATAACACATGGAATTCTCAATATGAGGTGTTCACAACGTACGGATTTGGTTATCTTGGGAAAGACGAACCCATGCCTAATGAAACTCTCCTAGAGGTTGATACTTCTAGCTCAACCGACGCAGGTACTCTGGCCAGCTCATTGAGTCAAGAATTTGCCCTCACTTTTGTTCCGTTTACTCAATTAGACAATTCCACAACTTTCGCTTTCATATCACCCATGAATTTTGTAACTGAGGACCATGTCTACTTTTGGAGTCTTCTTCCTGCGACCGAAGGAGGTTTTGCAAACATGACCACGGAATCAACATTCGAGAGTCAAAGTTTCATGTTCTTCAAAGTGTCATATTCATCATCTAGTTCCTATTCGATTTCTTATGGTGGGATTGACCCTCTTTCTAGTGCGAGTAGCTTTTCACTGTACACGCAGTTAGGCGTGAGTACCTTGAACTATTCCTCAAGCTCGACAAGCTCAGGCTTTGATGTGGACGTCTTGGGAGGATTCGTCACGAACACGACATCTCCTTTTGTAAATAACTATGGAACCTTCTCCGCCACGTTAGCTGAGTCCAAAACCGGTTCCAATTTGACAGTACCCAATGTGAACGGCTCACTGGATTTCTCGTTTCCAACAATCATAGCTTATCGACGAGTCACACCTCTAGACCCCAAAATTGGTTCAAATGCTACGGTTTCCATTACTGTCTCTAATGTCAGCCCTTCGGGAAGTCCTTCGGCTAACGTCTCATTCAGCGACAACTGGTACATAAATTACGGTTCAAATCTTACCGAGTATGATAACAGCTCTGCGAGATATACTTTAGCTGCCGGCAGTTCTAACACGACAATTTATTACGTAAAGCCAACTGACAACAACTCTGCAGGCCTTTATGCTCTCCCTGCGACTCCTGTAACATATACTTTCCAAGTCGCGAACCACACGATTAGTGCGACAGCACTATTGAATACCGAAACAATGATCGTAGGAAACTCTAGCTTATCTATCGCCTCCGATGCAGCTATAGAATCTTGGGAATCTCTGAATTCTACCAGCTCAACGCTATCCGCGGGCACACCTTTGTCCCTCACGGTTTTTGTGACGAACTACGGCCCTTCGAGCGCTTCTGATGTTATGGTTCCTGGCCAGGCCCCTTTCGATATTCCTTATTCTGGCACTCCGGTTACAATGAATTTTACTGTAACTTCAAGCTCATCTTCGCTCACAAATACAAACGCGACCGTTGCGTATTCTGTATCGTGGACTGACGGGGCTGGATCACATAGCGAGAATACGAATCAGATGGAGGCGGTATACACTTTCGGAACCCCGGGTTCTCCCGCACCTACATTGTCGAAAACAATCTCGGTGTCAAGCAACAAAACAATTGCCAACGTTACTCTCAGTTTGTTCAACGGGGGATCATTTTCGCTTAAAAACCTGAATATCACGGACCCGATCCCTGTCGGAATTAACTTCAATTCTAGCATCGGGAACACAACTGTGACGTATTCGAACGGAGCTGCGAGAGCCGTCGTCGCGAACATCTCCGCCGGTGACATCGTGAATTACACGTACAGCGTCAAGATAACGAATCTCAATGAAAACTATGTCTTTTTGCCCGCCAATGTTTCTATAAACTGGAACGGTCTAATGGTTGTTCATTACAGCCAGGGAGCGGGTGTTGCCCTAGGAGTTAGTGCGTCTGAGGAAGTCAGTCCGAATACTGGCTTTGAAGGCGCAACTGTTGCCGATCATCTAGGGGTTTATAATAATGGAACTCTGCCTATTTATGATGTAAGTTTCGCCAACACGAAAGATCCTTTCCTCGGTTATCTTAACTCCTCAACCAGTGTAACCGCAATGCTTAGCTCTGGGCAGACCGTTAATACCACACTAAGCGTCAATATGACCTTCACCCCCGGAGTGTACAATAGCTCCGCTTCTTCGGCAAATTTTGTCTTTGCAGGAGCTAACCAAACTGTGTCCACAAACGTATTCACAATAACGATCTACCAAGACATCTTGGCATCCATGAATGCCTTAGGCCCAAAGATCGAGGAAAACCACAACATCAACATCTCGATTACCTTCGATAACCCTTCGAATGCCACTGTCTCTAATGTGAAATACGTTCTTGCTCTCCCAGCAAACCTCAAGCTCGTTTCTGGTGTCCTAAGCTATAATATTCCGACGCTCGGACCAAATCAGTCTGAAACAAAGTACATTGCAGTAAGCGCTGCAATTCCCTACCATTACACGATTGCCGGCGGAAACCTAACGTTCCAATATCAGGGGAAAACTCTGAAAGGAGTGACATCACCTCTGACGTTAAACATCGTAGATGATCTGATAGTACGATACGGAATTCCCGTCTTCGTTGGTCTTGTGCTAGTCCTTGCGACACTACTTTATGTTAGAAGATTGGTGCGAAAACCCCCTACGTAGCAACTGCTGGACCAATTTTTCTAGGAAACAGGTTCAAATAAGACAGAGACCAAGCGGGGACTACGGTAACATCTCGCTTGTCCCGCCGCATGGCATCCTCTGAAAATTCCTACAACGCAGGTAGCGACAAGACTCGTCGAGTGCTCCAGGATCTCGGTTTGACTGATTACGAGATCAAGGTGTACCTCGCTCTCCTCGACAATCCTGCCAGCCAAGCCAGTGATGTGAGTCGAGTGGCAGAGGTACCCGTTTCTAAAATCTACGAGGTTTTGGCGAATTTGGAAAAGAAAGGCTGGGTCGAATCGCAACAATCAACAAGGCCGGCTAGATATTATCCAAAGAGCCCCTCCACTGCTCTCCAAGCTGTCAGAATTCGGCAAGAAAGGGAGCTCAAGTCAAACGAGGAGTATCTTCTTCAAGAGCTAATGCCACGATATTCAAAAAAAGAGACCCAGGAGAAACCCGAAATCTGGATAGTTCGCGGCGAGTACAACATCCTTGCAAAAGTACAGGAAACGATTGATCGCTGCAAAAAAGAGATACTAGTAGTTGTTCCAAGCGCTCTAAATGATGTGATTGACTTGGTAATTCCGGCGCTTACTGAAGTCAAAAATTCTGGGGTCTCGGTGCGAATGTTGCTCAGCGTCCAGGTGAACAAGGACTCTCTGAGAAAGCTCGCCTCTCTCTCACAGGTACGCCTCAAGGAAAATATGTTCGGAGGAGGTGTTATCAGTGACGCGAGAGAAATTATCCTTCTTCTAGGAGGAGGAAATGAAGGAGTCGTTGATCCTAGCGGTAGTGCTCTCGCGATTTGGTCAGATCATGCGGGGTTGGCATCCTTCGCAAGGAGTTATTTCGAATTTCTCTGGACGGAAGCTATTCCTTTCTCTGAGAGAGAAACCGAACAGCCAACCGCTGCCCGGGCTTAGCGCTCTCTTTTCCCCTCGATGAATTCGAGGAAGGCTTGCTTTGCCTGATTATACGGCATCTGTGTTGGCGGATGTTTGAAACAGAAGGCGGAAATGCTTTCAAGCTGCCCGCTGGTCTGGCGATCGATGCCAATCTTTGTGCCTCTGATCGCGTCAACCATCACTCCCGCGCTGTCGTACGCATCGACGACGTGAAGTTTCAAATCAAGCGTAAGAGGAATATTTCCAAAGTACCTCCCCTTTAGCCACACGTAGCAGATCTTGTCATTCTCAAGAAACGGAACATAATCACTGGGGCCTATTCTTGTCGGGATCTCGTAGGATGACATCGCGCGCACTGCGCTAGTCTTGCTTATTCTCTTATCTACAAGCCTAGATTCCTCGAGCATATTCAGGAAATCTGTGTCTCCGCCTATATTCAGCTGATAGGTCTCGTCGACCTTTACTCCTCTGTCCACACACAACTTGACTATGGTCTTGTGAAGCACAGTCGCCCCTAACTGGCTCATCACATCATCGCCAGCTGTCGCAAGGCCAGCATCGCTAAACCTCGTTTGCCATTTTGGATCTGAGGCAATGAATACCGGCATTGCATTCACAAAAGCGACGCTAGCCTTGATTGCTTCATGCGCATAGAGTTGAACTGCGCTGGTACTTCCAACAGGAAGATAATTCACAAGCATCTCGGCTCCTGAGTCTTTTATGGCCTGCGCGACCGATGTAACTTCGGGTTGGTCTGAGATCTTTACTACTGGCTTTAGATATTTCCCGATTCCGTCAAGAATGGGCCCACGCTGAACCTTAACTCCGAGCTTTCCAACATCAGTGATCTTGACTGTGTTATTTGGCTTTGCAAAAATCGCTTCCGAAAGATCTCTTCCGACTTTATCTTGATTTACGTCAAAAGCTGAAACAATTTCAATGTCAGATGGTGTCATTCCACCCAGATCGTACTGAGTTACACCTATGATTTCTTCAGGAGCTCCATGTAACTTGTAATAGGTAATCCCCTGCAAGAGAGCAGAAGCACAATTCCCCACCCCAGCGACCGCTATTTTGACCTTGGCCATGACTAAATTTTTCCCGGAGCCTTCGTTGCAAGTTCTCTTTGAGCTCAGAGTTTAAACATTTGTTGGATCCTAGTAATATTCCAACTGTTTTTATATCGAGCGCGACCTTAGAAGACTCCTACGCTAGCGCACGGCATTTTGATAGATTTGCCCAAAGGTCAACATCAATGATTGAGGAAATATCAGCAGGGGCGGTCATCTTCCTCGAGAGAGAGAACGGAGAACGTCGTTATCTTGCTCTGCATTATCCGGCCGGACACTGGGATTTTCCGAAGGGCGGAGTGGAGGACGGCGAGTCGGAGGAACAGGCCGCTAGACGCGAGATAATGGAAGAAACGGGATTACTGATAGACTCTTTCGTTCCTAATTTCAGAAAGAAAATTGAATATCACTACAGACGAGCTGCCGGCTTATCTCACAAGCAGGTAATCTTCTTTCTAGCAAGGGCGACTTCTGACAAGGTTCAGATTTCTATCGAGCATTCAGGCTACGAATGGCTAACGTTCGATCAGGCCGTTAAGCGTCTCAGCTTCGATAACGCGAGAAATATTTTGCGCGAAGCTAATGAGTTTTTGTCCAAGGAAGCAAAGAGCGAAACAATCGGTTAGCCTCCTCCTTTGGATTCTCGCTTTCCACAATGCTTCGCCCGATGATCAAATAATCCGACCCCGCTTCAAGCGACTTTAGGGGATCTCCTCCCTGAGCGCCACTGCCGGGGGAGAAGATCTTGATTTCTTCTCCAACTCTGCCTCTCGCCGCGTGTATCTTTTCAGGCCGAGTGGAACCAACTATTATGCCATCGACGCGCCACTGTGTTGCCCGATCCAGGAAAAGATCAAAGAGCGTTCTACCATCCTTCAGAACTAACCCGTACCCTTCTTGAGCACCTCTGTGGCTCATGTATACGAGAACGATGATGCCCTTCCCTAATTTTTTGGCTCTTGTCAAAACAACATCCAAGGCGCCTTCATATCCAACAAACGGATTAACTATCACGGCCGAGAAGCCCGCCTTCCATAAGTATTCCGTTGCGACGCGATTTGTGTTATCAATATCATTCAGTTTGATGTCTGCAATAGATGGCAAATGATAATCCGATATTAGATCGTTTATCGATCTCAGATCTTGCAGGGAGAGGGGAGCGATCAGATGAAAGTTGAATTTCACTGCGCAAATATAATCCGAAGTATCTCTGATGAGCTGTTTTGCGTCATGCACTAGATCCTTCACTTCATTTCGAAAATCAAGATCCAGGGATAGGATGAGTCTACTGTTTGAGCTTCTTGAGCTCGACTCGATAAGGGCTTTGAAATTAGCGGAAGGGACTGGTTGGCTCTCTTTGTCTCGTACTGCCTGCGTCCTGCTCAATTGGGATTGCTACAGCTCTACAAGAGGGTGAGTCTGCTTCAACCTAACCACTTTTACGTACACGTATCCATGCTCATCAGTTCTGTTGGTAAATGTCGCGTCAGCCTTGTTCATAGAATATCTGACAAAGTTCTGTTCAGGTTTCGATTCCTGTTCGTAGAAGAAGAAAATCGACGCCTCCTCATAGTCTTCAATCCTAGTAAAGGCACCTATGCACCACTTGCCCTTGTTTTGGCTTGGAAAAGCGAAGATTGGCAGCGGCGGCTCTTCGAAGAGTATCTTATACGAAGCAACCTTGACCAAGGACATCAAGTCCTTCACCTCCAGAGAAAGGAACTTCTGGCTATCCTGTTTCCTCGTGCTCCCGGCATCCTTCAAACCCTTCTGGAAGATTGCTGGCATCCTCACAATGTCAATTATGGGAGCGTGAATAAGCGCGGTGTTAACTGGAGAGTCTACAAGAGAAACTTCCTCGCCGTTCTGGAGCGTCCTATACCCCAAAAAGTGTTTCACCTCATTGGAGTACGCAAAGTAGAAGACAGGAATCCCAAGAAAAAGATCAAGCTGACTAGCGATCATACTTTTCCCCGAATTCTTAATAGAAAAAAGGGGAAGCGGGGCGCGTTCTAGCGCGCAGACAAGACGCGCTATATCGTTCAAGCTCTCTGCTTCAATAAATGCAGGCGGTTTTATTTCACGCTTTTGAAGCAGCTCTTCTTTTTGCGTGGAAAGCAACTCTCGGAAGCTTGAGGCTCGGATGATTAAAAAGCCTTTACAGGATAATTCGTTTAAGATTTAGAAAATAAGTCCGGCGTGACAATGTGCGCAGATGAGTTAGCTTCTATTCGAGATGAGGTTCTTTCCGCATTGTACCTTTCAATTGACCATGTCAAAAACTGCCTTTCGACGCCTAATGTTCTTTTCAAGTATGAGCTTATCTGGCAATCCTATTCCCAGGCCGAATTGGCAATCGCCCTATCAAAATTAGGTTTCAAGGATCAAATGGATTCCAGGCTAGGATCCTTTCGAGATCTGAGCAAACTAAGAGCAAAACTAGGCTCAAACTCGAAAGATATATCTCCAAGCCTGGAAGCTTGTCAAAAGCATTTAGAGCGATCTCTAATTGAATTCAGGTCTGGGAAAGCGAAAAAGGGGCTTGAAAGCGCCCGCAAAGGAAGGGACATTTTGAAGCTGCTCTTATTGGATGAAAAACGTTCAAAGACGCCGATGAAAAGAAAGAAGACCGCATAGCTGGATCTGGGAACCTCACTTTTTTCCTTTTTTCTTTTCCTCTTCTTCCTCTTCTTCTTCCATTTGATCGGGTCTTAGCTTTACAAATTTGACAGTGCCATCCGAGCTTAATAACCGGTATTTCTTTCTAAGTTCTTTGGAGTGCAAAAAGCGCTTGAGGTATGTCTTTATTTCAGGTGCCGAAACATGAGTGCGATTACTCTTATCATCAAAGGTAATCACTGTGCCATCTTGCTCGGATTTTACCTGAAGTTTCGACTCTACGAATTCGGGCAACCCTTCTCTAATGTCTTGATCCAAGTCGGAAACGTCTACTGAAAGCATTTGTCTACTATCCTCCTAGATTAAGTTCTGTCTATAACGTCCTCTGCCTCATTTCCAGTCCCGATATAAACTACAGGGCGTCCAAGCTCTGTTTCTACATTTGCTACAAACTCGCTTGCTTCCCTCGGCAGTTTCGTATAGTCTCTCACTCCGGCGCAACCAGGAAATAAGGTGTCGAGTTTCGTAAGAGCTATTTGCGTGCCTGAATTCAAGGTAATTGAGCGTCTTGCTAGTTCATAATCGAAAGGCGCGGCCCTGCGTAACCTGCCCGTGACGCTTCCGTACTCTTGCCAACCCCGTCGGACGGTCTCCGCTGGGTCAAGTTCGTTGACTAGTGGACCCGATCCTACTCTGGTGAGATATGACTTAAAGACTACGATGACTTGGTCCACTCTTTTCGGACCGATACCCACATCAGAACATACTGCAGACGCACTGACATCCTTACTCGTGACAAAAGGATAAACGCCGTGATATAGCGAGAGCATGGTGCCTTGGGTTCCTTCTAGCAAAACAAACTCCTTTCTGTCCAAAGAGGCATTGACTTGTAAGCTGACATCGCCAATGTAGTCGGACAACAATCCTTCCTCACAAGCTAATTTTCCAAAACGAAGCACACGGTCGGAATTTGCCGGACCAGTGCCAGTGCCGGTTGTTCCTATTTTTTCCTTGAGATAACCCGCCCTGTCCGCTTCTATATGGCGTTGCTCAATAATCGCACAGTTAACGTCCACCGTGACTCGATTTTGGCTTCCAGTTTCAGCGATTTCTTTTACTAGGACTTGAGGATCTACCAAAACGCCAGCGCCAATCATCAGTCTTGTTCTTTGATTCACTACAGCGCAAGGTAGCATGCGCAGTTTGAGTGTTTTGCCATCCTTCACAACAGTATGACCAGCATTTGGACCTACCCCACCTCTTACAGCAATGCTCGGATTTTCCTTTAGAGCAATGTGGGAAATAATCTTCCCCTTACCTTCATCACCGAATGCGCCGCCAACAACTATTGAGCAAGGCATTCACATGTCAATCTCCAAATGAAATGTCTCCTATAGACTTTTTCGCGCCCATGTCACTTGCCGTACCGCCTACTTCTTCTCTGATAGGTTCGTATAGCACGCATAAGATCAATCTTTCGAAAGTCAGGCCAGTATTCGTCTTGGAATACTAGCTCCGAATAGGCACTTTGCCACAGGAGAAATCCCGAGAGTCTCTCTTCGCCCGACGTTCTAATCACCAAGTCTGGTTCGGGATTTTCGAGATAGGAAGTGTAAAGACTTTGCTCGATCGTCTTTTGATTGATTTCTTCAGGTTTTAGCCTTCCTTCCTGCACATACGATGCGATTTTTTTCACCGAGTCGACTATCTCGGTCCGTCCGCCGTAAGCTACTGCAATATTGAGATAGTGACCCGTGTAGTTCTTTGTCTTGTCTTCTAGTCTTTGCAATAGTTCTCTGATTTCAGGATTTAGGAAATCGAGCCTACCCAAGGCCACAACACGGATTTGGTAGCGATCGATTCTTTCGTCGTTGAACAGCTTCTCCAGTCGCTCTCGAAGAAGAGAGAGAATTTCATTGATCTCGTCGATTGATCTCTCAAGGTTCTCGGTAGAGAGAACGTACAAAGTGATCGTTTTGATTCCAATCTCATGGCACCATTCCAAAACATTCTCCGCGGTGTCAGCCCCAATTAAGTGGCCGTACTTTCTTGATGTGAGCTCCTTCAATGCCCACCTCCTATTACCATCAAGAATTATCGCGATATGGTTTGGGATCTTGTCTTTCTTTATTGATCTGGATAGAATAGACTCGTACATCCTGTAGATTCCCAGATACTGGACTACTGAAACCATTTTCTCGCTCAGGTCAATTTCGGATTTCTCTGGGTCGCCAAGGCTCACCATTCGCGCGAATAGCTAGGTCACTGAGGCTCTCAGAAGTTCAAGCTGATTAGCGAATTTGAGGCAAATAAGGCGAAATCGCATATAACGTTTAACATTACAAATAGAGCTTAAACTTCGATTTCGTCGAGGTCGGCAGGTGTTCTCCTCTTGCTGAAGCGACTAAAAACATACGCAGCCAGAACGAAGATAGCTGCTAGAGCAAACAGCGCATAGCCCACAAAGGTCGCGACAGAAGTTGTCGTTCCCGAAACCAAAACTCGACCTAGGTAGAATACTGGAACGTAAAGCAGCCCAAGAACGATTAGGGCGACCACGTTGCGCAAAATATGACGCTTAGTCGGACTAATCAAGTTAAAGAATATCGCCGCCACAACATATACAGCTAGTCCTCCCCAGATGGCAGGCTGTGCATTTTGGAGAAAGTATCCGAGAATTTTAGGAATACACGGAATAGTCCCACCTAGAGTATATGGAAATGGAATTGTCAAAAGCAAATGGTAGGCTGGAGAATTCGATTGGAAGAAAGGGATGATTCCTAGGATTACCCCTCCAATGACAATTAGGACAGAAGTGATTACTGCAAACAGCCTGATATAACCGGCTGCAGAAAGATCTTTGATCGATTCGATTTCTCTATCTATATTGAAACCCCGGATTGCAAAAATTATTCCGATTAAAGCAACGAGAATTAATGGCGCCACGGTTGCGTTGATTACATATGCAATCGCAACTCCGATCAAGATCAATCCTGGCAAACCAAGGTAATATTTCGCATAGCGCGGATCGAAGATTATCATTCTGAGGTAACGCCCGAGGACTTCATAGGATTCCTCCACCGACCTGCTGTGTTTGATTACAACTTTTTTTATCGAAACCACCGGCACTAAAGTTGAGATCACAGGAGTCAGTTCTTCACCCTCCACGCCGTCGGAAACGATCACTGCTTCCGAAGCCGGGTATTCTTTTAGTATTCTTGCAACTTCGCCACGGATCTTCTTATCTCCTAAGACACCCCGTTCGAAAAGACCTCCGACGGCAACTACCTCACACTCCTGTCCTTTTGATAATAACTCCTCGTACTCTTTTACCGCGGCAAAAATTGTATTTGCGTCAGCCTCTTCTGGATCAGCTAGAGCCAGTTTTGTAGCGGCATCCAGACAAGCTTCCTTTCCAACAATCGGAGTCTCAATTCCAGTCTTGAGCCCTACGTCGTTGTCCCGATCCACGCAAATTATCAACATCTTTGATTTGCTTTCGGAAACAACATCTCTCTCGAATGTACCTGGAGACATTAGCTTTGTAGAACTCGAGTTAGAGACAGATTCACCGCTCCCGCTATCTTGGGGAACCTGCGCTGAGCGTTTAGTGTCGGCCATGTTTAGCAGCGGGCGATTAGATTTGTTCAGTCCTCTTGTTTATGGATTCTGGGTCGTCTGCATAGACAAGTTTCAACTCATCGAAGCTCAACTTGCCGCCCTGCTCAAGCTTTTTCTTTGCGTCGTCCTTCACTCGTTCGACCAATTCTCGTGTCTTCGCTCTGTTTGACTCGTGATCTCTAGATCGCCTCCCCTCGAACAGCAACCTTCTTTGTTCAAAGAGAGTGTTCAACTCCTCAGTCATCTTTGAGATATTGGCATCGAGATTGATTAGCTCCGAATCGATACTTTCTATCTCCTGAAACAACTGGTGCCGCTCATTGATCATAGTAGCGACTCTTTCGTGTTGAGCCTTGACTTCGGGATCGTTCTTCGCCTTGAAGGAGTTCATCTCGTCGAGTTGTTTTTTCAGAAGTTTAATCTTCCCGGTGATTTCGCTCAAGTCCTGCTTCGTGGCGTGAGCCTTCTTCCAGGCCTTTAGTTTTGTCTCGAGCTCCTTCACGCTAGCGACTAGCTGCTTTTCCTCGTCTCTCGAGATTCTTTCGGTCTGCAGCTTCCATTCCACTTTCTTCAGGCGCTCGTTCAAAGACGCTCCTTCTTTAGGCGAAGATTGCTCAAATTTCTTAAGGGCCTTTTCGACTTCTGAAGATTTTGTCTTCATATCACGTATTTGGGACAAAATTTCGCGTCTGCTAGACTTGAAGTTGGATAGTTTTTCGTAATAATCATCAAGCTTTTTACGATCGGCATTTATCTTTTCAGTAAAATCTCGGATCTGTCTGCGAATTTCTCTTCTTCGCTCGTCAAGGTGTTTGTAGCTGCTTATAGAATTGGTTCTCTGCGAAGCAAGAGAATCGATCTTTTGGCTGACAGCCTCTAGATCAACCTCGCCCTGAGGTTGCATAACTCTGCCATCTCTCCCTAATATCAAATATAACCGTTTTGAAGTGAGGAACCCTTACTCTAGGACATTGTCTAGTTATCTCTTGCTGTTCTGACCCTTTGTTGTTCGACATCTCACGACCTCATTATTCTCAATAGTCTATTATCTGACTTTGAAGCACTTTCCGACCATTTTGCGATCCCGTATGCCTTTGGCCTTTTCCCTTGAATTGTTTCAAGGATACGCTTAGCGACTCGAGCCGGATTTTTCGATTGGCTAGTATCAAATTCCGATACCTTTCCTCTTCCGTATGTCCTTAGAGCAGAATAAGATACGAGATCCAAAAGCTCGGCTTCGATGTTCTCCCTTATCTTTCGCCTCGAGTATCTGCGAGCCAGATACCTTATTCGCAAGACCTCCGGAGAGCATCTGAGTATCGCTACAAAGTCAAGCTTTGAGGATGGAACTGCAAGCGACAGCAAGTGGCCCACGACTATGCTTCCTCTAGTCTCGATTTTCTTATCCCGTAGCTTTCGGATATCTACCACGAATTCTCCACGTATTTTCTTACCCGACTTCGTATTGATCGCGATGGTGTTGATTGAGATAACCTTTTGGCCTGTAAGACGGCCGAGTTCCTTCCCGATGGTTCTCTTCCCGGTCCCGGGGGATCCTGTTATTCCGATTCGCAGCTCTTTGATCTTCGCAACTTCTCTTCGATCTAGCAAAAGGCACGCTCCGGGAAACAATACACGTCTGCTCGCCCTAGTTTAATTTGCTATCTGCTCTTATTTGTTGCAGTCATAACTCGAAGTCAAAGCTGAGTAACACTTTATGTTTGTATGTTTAGAAATTTATGTAGAACGACGACGGATACGAAACTTTCAACGATCTTCGAGTGTTAGAGCAAATCTCAGAAATAGAAAATAAAGAAGTTCGAAAATTCGTAAGACTTCCTAGAATCTCTTCCGAACCCAGACACGAAACTTGCTAAGGTCTTGAAACCTCTTACTAAAGGAATGGAAAAAAAGTCCGAAAGAGTTTTAGGGCCTTAATCGTTCATAATTAGCGCCACTCTTAGAGGAACGACCATTGGAGATCTACGTGCGTCTGGTTACCCACGAACATGATGAATGATAATGTGATATCCGGGCGGCACAGGAGGCGGCATATGAAGCACCACATACGAAATCTCAAGTGAAATTGCTTCCAAAACTGCGCAAGAGATAAGGAACGCAGCCGTTCCGAATATCATCCTACGGTCAGGAAAGGATGACCGACGATAATAGGCTAGCGCCATGCAAGCCCCTATTCCTGCATATGTAGCTACAGCTGCACCCATGAACAGATCGATGTTTGTGAGTTTTGTGAAAGGAGGAAGATCAAGATAGACCGCCCATCGTCCCACATATTTATAGGAGAGAAAGCCTCTGCCGGCCTCGGGCCAGATGAGGTACTCAAAGTAGTAGAGCCAAGCAGACCCTATCGCGAATGTTAGGACACTCCCAATAACGACCCCACCAGTCAGCGCCAACCTTGTGCACAGAGCTACCATACCAACGACGAAGGAAAGGAAAACTGATACGCTAACGTGCAGAAGCCCGGGTGTGACGGTGCCAGGAGGATGAACATTCATAATATATCCATAGTACCAGTTATTGTATCCTACAGGAGCGTTTACGACGACAATTGATACAAAAAGCACGAGAGCTGCCACGGAACTGAAAAGCAAAATTTGGTTTCTGTAGAAAATTCCGATCGAAAAAAGCACGGCAAAAGCAAAAAGAGCGATCATCGTTTCTTGAAACAACGGGACATGAACAACATAGGCAATATCTTGGTCGGACAAGTCCCATGAGTATCCATTCGAAACGCCATTCATTATGATGCCAAAATAGAAGAATCCAAGACATGATGCTGCAAGGAAATCGAGAACAAGATAAATCCTATTTTGGCGAACGGACCTCAACGGCGCTGAAATTAAAAATAACAAAGGAGATTATAAAAATTGAGTTGTGTTATAAGCTGTACGATCAAACAGAAGTCGCTAGCAGATTAGGGCTTGCAATGCGCGGCAAGATAAGGAAGTATAGACTGTGGGAATATTTCTTCCCCGTCATGTCTGGAATATTCTTGCTCGCTTCAGCAACCTAGAGTTCGGAATTAAGTAAGCGTTCTGACCTCTACTACATTTTTTGAATGTGGGTAACTTTCAATTTTTCTAAGACGATTATTCGAAAGTCGGGCAACAAAGGCGCAAATCAGAACTTGATATTTCTAACTTTAGCAGGAATTGTGGCTAGCTTTGTCGGAGCAGGAATATTGGCGATTCTCGTCTAAAGTCAGAGAACAAAAGGAGAGGACTTGTTCCTGAAGCAGATACCGACTGGAGAGGAAGAGAAAGACCGGATGCGATAAAGAGAGCTACGGAAAGTCTCGATAACCCTTTTTCTGGACTGATAAGAAAATTGCGATCTTGTAACTAGGTGATCTTGGCTAGTGGATTGGTATTAACAGTTGTTTCACACTTCGTATGATTTCATGTATCGATAATTATTACCCGTCAGGAGCAGAGTCCCTCCCCCTCCTCTGCCGTAGTCCACATGAGTAGAGTTCTAATCTCTCTTTTCTTTTAATAATACATCTTTGATCTCTTAAAGCTGATTAACCCCTTGTGAATTTCATCGATTGACGAATCCAAGTTGGTAACGTATCGAGCGTCCAAGATATTCAATGCTCCAATAAAATATGTCTTCAATTGGGCTACGGATTATACCGAAGAAGACAATCTCATTTGGGGAGGAAAGCATCGAAGGGTCATACTTCTAAAGACGAAATCGAAGGCTGTCTATGCTTCGTACAAGGATGGATTTGATGGCAAGCCGAAACTCGCTGTGAGAATAGTCACATTGAATCCTTCAAAGTACTCATGGCACCTTGATTATTACGGAGAAGAAGATATCGAAACTGGGGAATACAAACTTGTAACTTTGGGAAAAGACAAAACACGACTCGACATGGTATTCCATAATGAATGGAAGTATGGAAAAGGCCCTTCACAAGAAGACTTTCAAAAAGAGACAAATGAGGTCTGGGAAAAGTACGCGGAAGCTCTTGAAAGCGACTATAATTCAGGTAAGAAGGCAAATTAATAATTTGGATGGTTGGAAAACAATGCTCCGGCCGGGATTTGAACCCGGGTCAGTGACTATGAAGTTTCTCTTTTCTGACTAAAGAGAAATTTCTCCCATTTTGCCTAGACGACGAGAGGCCACTATGCTTTTCCAGTCAACTCTTTCAATGCGCTCTATCTTTCCGTTGAGCGTGAAGAGAAGAAGGCCGGACTACACCACCGGAGCTCGACGCTCTTTCTTTTTCTCCATGCGGGTTTTTATTTTAGGGTGTCCGTAAGACTGTTTTTGTAGCGAGTTTGATGTCCGCTCCCTTTACTGTATGCCTGCCGGCATGATCCGCAAGTGCTATCGCTTGCTTGGCTATTTGGATAGCCACATCTTCTAAAGCCCGCCTGAGTTCTTCCGCTGCTTCATCACTGACACGCTCTGCACCTGATTTTTTTATTATGCGATATACCGCCGCTAGACCAAATTCTGCTTCAGACAAGAAAGAAAGATCGACCTCTTGGAAACATGAAGATGTGAGCAATCTATAAGTTTTGACGGAGAACTGCTTAAAGGTCTAATTAGAGAATAACCGTCTATATCCTCACTCGATAATTTGCCTGTACGTTCTTCTCGCATAGTGATCTGCAGACCTTGACAAATTCGAAGAAAATCGCGATCGTCGGATTAGGCGTCGCTGGGAGCTACCTGCTCAATCGCTTGAGTCTAGATCATGAAGTCACTGGCTATGAGATGCAAAAAGAAGGCGAATTTCAAGCGGTATGTGCGTGGGGAACTTCGAAAAATGAACTGTCAAAGATAATGAGACCTCTAGGAATAGACTTTGAGAAGTACGTCTTGTTCAACGGGAAGGAAATGATCGTTGATCTCGGTGCAAACAAGGATCCTCGTAGCATTCCGCTTATCGGGCTTGTAACTTACGACAAACACCAACTTGAGCTCGATCTGACAAAGGGAAAAAAGGCAAAATTTGGGACAAAGGCAACTCCTACGCTTCTCAAGGATGAAGGGTACGACATGATAATTGACTGCACAGGTCTTTATCGATCTTTTCTTCCAAAAGTAAAGGAGGATCTCTGGATACCCTGCGTTGAATACAAAGTTTCATATGGAGCAAGGGAGCCATCATACAAGGACTTCTACATCAAGCCTTTCGAGGGACTGGCCGGATACCTTTGGTCCTTTCCACTTGAGAAAGGATCGGCTTTCGTTGGTGCTGGAGATTACAGGAAAAGGCACAATGACGCTCTAAAAGAATTCAGCGAACAAAATCCTGGAACTATTACGAAGAGGATCGGCAGGCCGATACGAATTTCTCCGCCGAAGTACTGCGAACCTTTCCACATTGGTAATGTGGTGGGCTGTGGAGAATCGATAGGAACCGTGTTTCCTTTGTTGGGCGAAGGAATTATTCCTAGCCTGCAATGTGCTGAGTTGCTTGTTGAAAATCTCGACGATCTGACCAATTATAGAAAGGAGGTTCTCCAAAAATTCGAATATTTCAACTACGTTTACGATATAATCAAACTCAAATTTGAGGGCAAATTCAGTATGGTGAGGCATTTTCCCCTCATGCTGAAGACCTACAACGCAATGAAGAAAATGGAAGAGCGCTTTGGGCTTGAAGTGAGAATGTCTGACTTCAAGGAGATTATTTCGACGTACTGATCTCAAAATCTAACTCGATAAATCTCCCTTTGACATTTTTCCTTTTGCTGAACTTTGCAACGCGTGAAGATTAAAAGCAGACGCTGGCACTGGATCCGCATCAGGAAGATCCTTCCCAGTATGATTAGTTACGCCAAAGCTCCTGATGTTGAACAGTCTGCGAAACGTATTATCGACATATTGAATCTAAAACATATTGATCCAGAAAGACTTGCATTTTACCGATCTACGGGCAGCAGAGCCCGGCGGGTGCAGGCACGAATCCACGGGCTCGGTCGGATTTGGTTTGACGCTCTAAATATCCAGCCACGTTATATTATTGAAGTCATATCCGAAGAATTCGATAAGCTGGACACTCAGGGAAGGGAGAAAGTCATAATCCATGAGTTGATGCACATTCCCGCAGGGTTCAGCGGTGGCTTTGTGCCCCACAAGGGAAGAATAAACAAGAGAACCGTCGATGCAATGCACAAGAATTACTGTGAGGAATCACATAAGATCTCAGGGGCGTAACGCCGGCGAGAATCTTTTTCTATCCCAGTCCGCTGTAGTTTCTAGGGGTTAGGACGTAGCTACTATGCAAAAGTCACAAGTTCCGGAACAAAGGCAAGTACTCCGGATTCGGGAGTCCGATCGACATAAGCGAATTTTCGAAATTATATGTCTAGCTTGTTCAGGAATTATTTTGACCCTTACAACTTACTCTGTCGTTGCTTCGATAATGGGTCACATTGACGTAGTTGGAGCAACTCTCGTTAATGTTCAATTTCCTTCGTCAAATGATGTTCTGTCGGTCAAGCCTGTGTCAATTGTGATGGCTGCCGGGCTAGGTTTGACTTATTCCGGTTTCGAGCTAGCCAGACCGACAATGCTAAAGTTTTCGCACAGCACGTATTCCTACCTGAAGCTGATCATTTTCGTGGGGACAGCACTTTGCGCTTATGAAGTCTTGTATAATTTTGCAATCTGGATTGCCCAACTTTCCGCCTCGAGCATTGCCGGGATTTTAAATCCTGATATTGTCGTGAATTATTTTCCGAATCCATCTATTCCTTGGAATCTTGTCTTTGCGACAAAGCTCACTACCACTATTCTCGCTTCAGGAATCTATTCACTTTACTTTATCCGATCTCTTGAAAAAGAGAAAGCATCTCTTGTCTAAGACTTCGCAACCTTGCTTGGTTCTTGACCCTCGGTCGCTTTCTTTGATTTCTCGTTAGATCTTCTGATCCAGAATAAGAGCACAATCCCCGCGATCAGAACGGCGAGGATTTCGATCACCGTAAAACTGGAGGACAGCGAGTTAATTATCGGATTCACACTTGGACCAACGACATAACCAATGTAGATTAAAGCCGCGTTCCAAACGACAAGTCCTACTGTAGAATAGGCGAGATATTTGGTCATCTTCATTTCTCCGATACCCGCGGGAAACGCCACGACTGTTCGAATCAAGGGAACAAATCTTGTCAGTAGTACCGCGGGCGGCCCGTATTTCAAGAACCATTTTTCGCTTGTAACAAGATTTTTTTCGCTCAAGTGGATGTATTTCCCATATCTCAAGATTGCCGGCCTTCCGAGATAATACCCAATCGCGTAATCGAGAACTGTTCCGACAACGCTGCCGACTGAAGCTACAACTAAAACCAACCAGAAATCAAATTCCCTTGTGTACACCAAATAGCCAGCAAAAGGAAGAATAATCTCACTCGGGACAGAAACAGCAAGTGCAAGTATCATCAAACCAAAGATTCCAGGATAACCGGCAGACTGCATGACCCCTGTGACGAAACTGAATACTGCTGAAGCTAATGACAATTAATAATACTCCTAAACGTGAAAGCGCTTTCCTGTATTCCTCTTTTCTATATTGTGGTCGAGATCACAATAGTCCTCGTAGATTCGTCAGCTTCTATCATGAGTTTAGGAAAACCCGGCATTGAGAAAGTGCCACCGGATAACCTTTTTATCTTTAGTCCAGACCTAAAGCTCGCGCATCTCAAAGCTGTCAGTGCGTCGTAGAAAAACATGTCCCAACAAGCCAAGAAACCTCTCAACTCACTTCAGAAGGCTGTAAACAAGGAAGTCTCGGTTCGCCTAAAGATGGAGCTAGAATATCGTGGGAAGATGATTAACGTAGATCCCTACATGAATGTAATTTTGGTCGACGCCACTGAGTACAGCGGCGGGAACCCCTCTGCTACCTACGGCAAGATCGTCATCCGCGGAAACAACGTGTTGTTCATAAAGATTGGAGAAGGGTTCAGAATCTAAAGGTCTCTTTTTCAGATCTTCGTCTTCTCTCCTTTTACGTATTGGACTGCTTTTGTCAAGTCGGTCTCGATTCCGAATTTCCTTTGAAAGTAATCCGTGGTATTTTTAACGTCTCGTGCTAGAATTTCTAATGCGTTTGGATGATCCAAGTTAACATATTGAGGCCAGTCAATAATCCAAGGCTTTTCGCCATCGAAGAGGATGTTGTATTCGGAAAGATCTCCATTGATCATCTTCGCTTTGACGTAAGCCTTGCGGGCATTCTCCAGTATCTCTTTCATTAGTAACTTTGGCTTCTCAATTTCCCCTTTTCTGCACTCATGAAGCATCATACCTTCCACCTCGGACATGAGAACAGCGTGCCTGTTGCGCGCAATGAATTGAGGGGTAGTGACCGCTGCTGCGAGGGCTCTTTCGAGGCCTTCTTGCTCCTTTCTAGCCGCTTCAATATTGATTTGTAACCATTGGTGATGTGTTTCAGGTTTTGAGTAGGATCTCTTAGCTCTGGTTGCCCTGAAGCTTATCCTTCCTATTCGGTAAAATTTTATTACCGATCTAGTCCCCGCGTCACTTATTACCTCATACACGTCGGACTCCTTTCCCATCCCAATCGATCTCCCCATTCCCGAGATCAGACCTCTTTCAACGAAAAAACGAAGAGCAAGTGCGTCTAGGCCTGCCGAGACGAGAGTGTAACCAAATTGTGACTTGATCACAAAACCCAAGGCATTCAGCCTTCCTAGCCGAAAAACAAGCTTTCCCTCATCGAGCCCTGTGAGTTTTTTTAGAATCTGAAGAGGTATGGATTCAAATCGAGTGATAGTCTTCTCCAGGCCATGCAATACTTTGACGTCCTCAGGATCGAGCTCCTTTATGGCTCTGGAGGCGATTTGGGCAGATGACACACTAGATTATGATCGAGTTCTCGTTTTTATCAATTTAATTCCCTATTGGTAGTGGAAGCTATAATAACACAAGAGACTTTGCTTTTCATTTCGCAAATTTAGAGCAGTAATTCTTCACAAGCTGAGGCATGAATTCAGTTCAAACCTTTTTGTACCAGGAGCCAAAAAATCCTCGTCAAATGGTTACTGGCCTTTGTCATATACCTTGTGAATGCTAGTGCTCGTTACCATACTCGCATAATCAGGCGCCGCTGATTCTAACTGTGATTTTCAGAAAGTATAACACTTAATTTGTCGACTAAGATTAGAAATTCTTCGATGCCAGTCATTATCAGAAAAAATGGCATTCTTTCTGAGGGAAAATTACCGGTTGAGCTCCTTGATTTGCTTCTTCGCTCGTTATCAAGGAAAGGAAATAATCTGGTTGTGCCTCCCAGTATTGGAGTAGATGTCGGGGTTACAAAAACCAGAGGAAAATATCTAGTAACTTCTTCCGACCCAATCACTGGAACAAAGGAACGGATGGGGTGGCACGCCGTGAATGTCAGTGCCAATGATGTAGCGACCAGCGGCATAATGCCGGACTGCTTAAGCGTTGTCTCTCTTTTTCCAGGAGGCACGCATCAGAGGTTGATTAGCTCCGTAATGAAAGAGATTGACTCGACGGCAAGAGGACTTGGAATCACTGTAACCGGCGGTCACACCGAAATAACGCCGGGCCTACACCGTCCCATTATTGTTGTCACCTGTTTTGGTTCAGGGGACAAATTCGTTACGGCTTCAATGGCACGTGTGAATGACGCCATACTGATGACGAAAACAGCAGGAATCGAGGGTACGTCGATCCTTTCTACAGTGGATAAAGTTCGTAAAGATCTCCGGCCCTCTTTAGTTAAGAGAGCTCAGAACCAGATCCGCAAACTAAGTATTGTTCCCGAAGCTCAACTAGCTTTTTCAACTGGCAGGGTTCATGCGATGCATGATATGACCGAAGGCGGGACAATTGGTTGTCTAGTTGAGATGAGTCTTGCTTCAAATGTGGGTTTCGAACTAGATATGGACTCGGTGCCTATCGATGAATCGACAAGAGAAATCGCGAAACTTCTTTCGATAGATCCATTGAAACTAATTGGTTCTGGTTCATTAATCATTTCTTGTCCTGCAAGGGACCAAGATGAAGTGATGGGGCGGATTAGAGAGGAGAGAATAAGATGCACAAAGATAGGCACGTTCCTCCCAAAGAGATCAGGGCGTGTTCTGACGCGCAAGGATGGCTCATCTAAGCTGAGCGAGATCTCAATTCAAGATGAGCTTTGGCCAGCTCTAAGCAAGTACGGCAAGCTTCCTTGAAACAGCAGCCTTGACAAAGTTGTAGTAACTTGGCTCGGGCTTTCCAGGTCTGCTGATGTACTCGGGATGGAACTGAGTTGCAAAGTAAAAGGGATGATCCAAAATTTCGAGTATTTCGGTTCTCCTTCCACCGTCGCTGAAACCCGAAAATCGCATTCCTGCCTTCTCAAATTCTGCTCGATAGGATTGATTGAACTCGTACCGGTGCCGATGCCTTTCCCTGATTAACGTTTTCTGATAAATTCTGGAAGCAAGAGTTCCCTCCACAATGTGGATATCGTGTCCTCCTAATCTCATCGAGCCCCCCAAGTCTTTCACATTTTTTTGTTCGGGCAGCAGATCGACCACTGGATATGTAGTGCCCGGATTGAGCTCCGTAGAATTTGCCTCAACGTGTCCGAGAACGTACCTCGCAAAGGCAACCATTGCGAGCTGGAAGCCAAAGCATAGTCCAAGATATGGAATCGCATTTTCACGAGCATAGTTAGCGGCTATGATCTTGCCCTCACTGCCTCTTCTCCCAAATCCTTGCGGTATGAGAACACCGTGATATTCCGTCAATCTTTCTGTCGACTCGGGATTCGTTTCAAAATCCGAAGAATCCACAGGATCAATCTTTACTGAAGAGCGAAGCTCAGCGCCGGCATGAATCAAGGACTCTACAACGGAGGCGTAGCTATCAGTTAGGGCGACGTATTTGCCGACCATAGCGATTTTTATGAGATCTTTCGTACTCGTGAATTTATTTGCGATCTTTTCCCATGAATCAAAGTTTGCCCCTGTCGGATTTATTCTGAGCTTGCTGCAGATAGTCTCGACGATTCCTTCCGAGCGCAAGATCTGCGGGACCTCGTAGATCGACTTTGCATTCGGATTTGAGATTACAGATTTTGTTTCTACACTTGTAAAGAGTGAAATTTTATCTCGCGCCTCACGTGTGAGCTTGTCGTCAGACCTTACTACAATAACGTCTGGCTGAATACCGATCCTTCGAAGCTCCTGAACGCTGTGCTGTGTGGGTTTTGTCTTTTGTTCTCCTACGTTTTCGAGGACGGGAGCTAGAGTAACGTGAATAAAAAGTGTGTTTTCAGACCCGAGCTCAAGCCTCATTTGTCTAAAGGCTTCAAGAAAGGGAAGACTCTCGATGTCTCCCACCGTTCCTCCACATTCGAGAACTAAAATCTCAGGAGTCCAAGTAGTAGCCAGATCTTTTATTCTGCGTTTGATCGCATCTGTGATATGTGGTATAATCTGGACGCACTTGCCTAGATACTTACCTTCACGCTCCTCTTGAATGACCTGTTGGTATACAGAGCCCGTGGTAAGGTTGTGGTGTCTGGTGAGATTCATGTCGAGAAATCTTTCATAATTGCCGATGTCCATGTCTGTTTCCCCACCGTCGTCAGTGACAAAGACCTCCCCATGAGCTATAGGATTCATCGTCCCAGCATCTACATTGAGATAAGGATCGATCTTCATGCAGGTAACACGAAAGCCAGAGAGTTGGAGCAGCTTCGCAATTGACGCAGAAGTAATACCCTTTCCAAGGCCTGACATTACTCCGCCTGTAACGATGATGTATTTTGTCCTGGGAGAAGGATCATAACTGAGATAAACTATGGGCTCTTCTGAAGGATGGATGGAAGAGTCGCCGGACGATTCAGAGACTGCGGGCATAAGGGACATTGTGAATTCGATTTAATAACTTTAACTCTGCTGGCGAAGTTGTTTCGCTTATGTCGAGTCAAGCTGGTCTCATTGGCGGGACCAGGTCCGCTATATCGCGTTCGCATCTTCCAATTCTCTCAATAATGTCTACAACGTGAAGAAGCTCCGCAAAGTTTGGCGAGGACTCGGTCACCTTTTCAAAACCGTTGAGCCTTGACTCAAATTGTTTGTATTTGTCAAGCACATCTCTCGTAAGAGCGTAATCCTTTGCAATGAATCCTCTCACGGCGACGTCCTCTATCGAGTCAAGATCCTCGCTCAAAGAAACTAGCTCGTTCTTTAGACCTCCGTCCATTGACTTTATTTGCGATATTGCGCTTGAAAGCTCGACAGCGTAATCACCTGCAGTCTCAAGCAGGCTTGCGGCCACTCGATAATCAAGGCAATCTATAGAGCTCAATCCAAATTTTCCCGCAGCTCTGGGGTCTCTGACAGCACTTCGAATGAGCCGGACAATCAAGAAATGCAAACGATCAACTTCATCGTCGCGCTCGGCAACAGATTCGAATCGGAAGGTCTCATCTGACCCGAGTTGTTTGATTGTATCAGAGATCATCGCACGAACGATTGCACTTATTCTGCGAAAGATCTTACTAGGCTCAACCGCGGTATTGTCCACAAGGAACTGACACGTGATGCTCAGAGCATCTTCTTCAACGATCTCGAGGCCTATAAGTTTCTTTATCGCGGCGATCGCCGTTTCTCTGTCATTAGGCGAGATCCGGTGTTTGCCTTTAATTTTGATTAGATCGTATCCCAAAAGATAAGCTCCCGTTATCTCTCCGGATAAGCTAGATATTTTGAATCTCGAAGGATACTCAATCTCGATTTCCTTCTCCGGTCTGCTATTGGTAGAGTTCTCGACTGGATAAATTAGAAGACCGCCATCCCCAGAATTTTCTATTGAAAGAACAGAGCCCTTTTTGACCGAGGATGACGTTGCCCACTCTTTCGGCAAAGAAACAAGGAAGGTTGTCCCGCCCATTTCCTGAACCTTTCTCAGTTGCATATCTATAGTCCTTTAGATATTTTAGAGCCCCTATTAATATACCACGCACATGTCCAAGAACTTAAGATGACCAGTTTCTTCGCTCCTACGAATCGGTCGAAGTTTGTAGCGACGGCCGCTATATGCGCAGCCTTGTATGCGATTGCCAATGGCTTGACGAGCTTTATCAGCACTCCTTTTGGGATTGGCGAATTTCGGCCGGGCATTGTTATTCCAGTATTCTTCGCATTGGTTTCAGGTCCCGTACCAGCAGCAATTGGCGCCGGGGTAGGTTCCTTCATCGGAGACATGTTCACCTTAGTGCCAGAAGGGAGGAGTACGTTTCTGTGGGCACTTTTTGCTGGAGGCCTCGGAAATTTCTTTGGAATTTTGGCACTTGGTTGGATCTATCAGAAACTAAGAACGTGGCGAGGCTTTATTTTTGGAACAACAGTTGGTCTTTTTCTAGGGAATCTTGTAGCGGCGACGGGAGTTGTGTTTATCGGAATGTATTTCATCCCATTATCTAAGCTCAATCCTTTCCCTGGCATGCTTGGCGATCTTGGGCTAGCCGGAGGACTTCTCACAGGATTGCTCTTGTTTTGGTTTGGAACAATGTTTCCTTTTGTCGTGATACTGGATCCTCCTCTTGTTCGCATAATGAGGCCATATGCTAGTCAACTCTCAGGTACGGGAAGTTATCCAGAGATCGAGAAACCTTCGAACAGGGTACTTTGGACGTGGTCAATTGTCGTCGCTGCGCTTGTTCTGGGCGCTCTGGTTCTGGCGCTATTTTCGGGCGAAGCTGGAATTTCAGATATAGTTGCTGGCTACGGCGGTACAACTGCCTGGACGGTACTCTTCATAGTCTCTGCAATCGCAGTACTAATTGTTGGGGCGTTTCTACCTCAGGCTAAGTCAAAGCCGGAAGTTCAGAAACAATCCACGATTTCAGCGAATCCCTAGCTCTATTTTTCTGCACAACGCCTTGGGTTGGAACTTTATTGGCTAGAGTGCAGAAGAGCTTAAGACGGGTTTACGTACCCTCTGCAGTCTCCTCCTTCTTTGAGATCTGCGATGCAAAGCCGGATGGCTCGAAGATAACAGATGAGCTCAAAATCGGCGCGAGAGGCGGCGGTTTTGTCATTCAAAGAGGAAATACCACATCTGTCTCACTCTCAAACAGCAGAAACGATTCGGTACATATCAATGGAAGAAGGACCCCAGGCGCTAGAACGAGCCTTAAAGTAATCGAGCTTATGAGGAGAGACTACCAGATTCCTTCGCTCGAATTGTCCCATCGCATAGAACCACCAGTCGGCGCTGGCTTTGGAACTAGCGGAGCGGGGGCGATAGGAGCGACCCTAGCAATCTCGGATCTCTTCGACCTTCATTTGACGCTCAGCCAAGCCTCGGATTATGCCCATCGAGCAGAAATTGAAAGCATCACCGGTCTAGGTACGGTAATTTCCTTGATCTCTGGTTCAGGAGCCATGGGGATCGTGACGGAGCCAGGCTCATTTTCCATCGGCAGGGTTGATTCTCTCATGAGCGATTATTCCGAGTATACACTGGTCTGCGCTTGCTTTGGTTCAATCGAAAAATCAACAGTGCTACTTCAGGAAGAAAAGCGGACCAGAGTTAACAAATTTGGTCGGGAAGCAATGATCGAAATAATGAAGGAGCGGACACCCAAGTCCCTTCTCTACTATTCAAGACTATTTGCTGAGAGGACCGATATCGCGTCTCCTAAACTCTTGAAACTTGCCGATCGTGCAGTCGAAATTGGTGCAATAGGAGCCACTCAAAACATGATCGGCAATGCGATTCATTGTCTTGTCACAAAAGCTAGGCGCAGGCAGTTTCTTGCTTCCTTCAGCGAACTGGTGCCGAAAAAACGCATCTTTGAGTCAGATCTCTCCCAATCCGGCCCCAGGATCCTTTGATCCTAATATCAAAGCGCCCGGCCGTAATGCTTAACATCGCTTTGAGATTGACTGCGAAGTCAATTCTTTGAGATATGCGAATTCAAAAGAAAGTTTTCTCAACGTAACTTTCCCAGAGACCATAAGGGAAATGTCAAGACCATTGCACGATAGGGGACCCTGAAACCATGGTATATCTTCGTAAAGTTGAGACACGCGGCTTCAAATCCTTGGGAGCGAAGCTCCTCAGCACCCCGGTCGAGAAAGGCTTCGTGGCAATCACTGGACCTAACGGGTCGGGAAAGAGCAATCTCGTAGATGCGATTTTGTTTGCTCTCGGCGAAAACAGTGCAAAGACTTTACGGGTACCCAATCTATCCGCATTGATCTACGATGGCTCTGTCGAAGAACAGAAGCCTTCTTCGGCCAAGGTCTCTCTTCAGTTCGATAACTCTGATAGGAGAATTCCCATCGATTCTGATTCTGTAACTCTCTCGAGAGAACTGAAACAAAACGGAGAGAGCATCTATTCTCTCAACGGGAAGCACACTCAGAGGAATACGCTTTCTGATCTCTTGGAAAATGCCCTGATTGCCTCACGCGGACTGAATGTAGTCCTTCAAGGAATGATTACTAGAATCGCCGATTTGGTTCCCGACGAGAAGCGCAAGCTAATAGAGCAAATGGTGGGAATTGCGCAGTTTGATGAAAAGAAAAACCTCGCTCTGCAGCAGTTGAAAGAGGCCGACGTTAAACTTGAGGTCGCGATGGCAAAAATTGGCGAAATCCGCGATCGAGTGCAGCTCCTGGAGATGCAGCGAAACGACATGCTTAGGGTGAAGCAGCTTGAGGAGCAGATCACTTGGTTACGAGCTGCAATTTGCTCAACAAAACTAGCCGCTGTCCAGCATACCTTTTCTCAAAGACGCGAAGCCCTAACTCAATTCAATACAAAGCTTCAAGATTTTCAAAATCACCTTGCACAGATTCTGAAAGCGATCGAAGACGGTGAGAAAGAAAGAACTACTTTGATCAAATCCGCAGTGGATACAGGGGCTGCCCAAATTCAACTCGAACTGGGAAGAGTAATGAGCGAACTCAACGCCCTAAAGAGAGAGAGGCAGGAGGCAAAAGATCTCGTGGAAAGAACTCTCCAAGTTATTCCAGCCCTTTCAAAGATCGTGGACGAGAACAAAAAGAAGATCGCACAAAGAGAAGAGCAAATTGGATTCATTCAAAGGGAGATAAACTGGGGAGAAATTCGCAAATCCGAAATTCTGGTTGAGCTGAGCAAGATAAACGAGCTTAGAGCCAATTTTGAAACAGAATTAGGCGCCGCGCAGGCAAAAATAGAACAGGCAAAAAATGAAAAGCAGGAAGCCGATTTGCGACTACAATCTCTTCGGGAAGAATACAGTAATCTCAACGCGAGTCTGCAATCGGAGAAGAATAAATTGGTTTCAATTCAGGAGAAAATCAAATTCTATACAGAGGGTTCTCTGGATGCACAGAAGAGCATAGAGGAGATTGACTCTATTCTCCAGTCCGAAAGAAACGGGCTCCTGGAGGTGCAGAATTCAAAACAAAAACTATTGCATCTTAGAAAGAGAATAGAGCAGCAGCTTGACATTGCCACGCTGATCCTTCAAAAAACCCAAAATGTAGTCACAAAGTTTGATTCTGATCTTTCGGCGATGGAAAACGTTTCAGGAGAAGAGATAGCGCTTGCTAGGCTAGAAAGTTTGGGAAGCGACAATGCCATCTCAGGGTATCTCGGGCCGCTGAGAGCTCTAGTATCCTATGATTCCGAATACTCACAAGCTATAGCCGCAATTGGAAGAGAGTGGCTGAATGCGATTGTCGTTGAAGATATTGATTCTCTCATCAGAATAACAGAATCCGCAAGGAAACTCAAGATAAACCGACTTATTGCGGTACCACTAAAGGAAGTGGACGGTTTTGAAAGGATAAGGCCCTTTCCTTCTTCTAAGGGCATGTTTGCATCGGCTGCTCGTGTGATTCGCTGCGATAGGAAGTTCCGGCGAATCGTAAACTTTGTTTTTGGAGATGCCGTAATTGTCGATTCCCCTAAGAATGCATTTATCGCGGCAAAGAAAGGGTTTAGGGCAGTAACCCTTCAGGGCGATATCTTTGAACCAGAAATTCTTGCTTTTGAGACAGGATACTCCCAGCGCTATGCAAAGCTCTCGGATCTTCTCAGCAAACAAGAGAGCTACGAAGGCTTGAAAGAAACCTTGGGCTCATTTCGCGACGTTATCGAGAAGCGAAAAAACTCTCTCGCCAATCTCGAAAGCAAGGCTGAAAGTTATGCTGAGGATGAGCAACTAACCAATGTTGAAATTTCCAAAATAGAGGCAAGACTAGAGACTTCAAGGAATTATCTCGACAGATATTCTGAATTTGTGCTGCAACTGAAATCGAAACTGAAGCTGACTGAAGAAGAGATCACGTCTTTGAATTTATCCATCCAAAATAAACAAGAAACAATGCATCAGCAAGCAGCTATTTGCGAGGAGCTTGCTACGAGACTTGAGGCGATGAGCCTTGCCGCTTTTAACCAAAGACTGACCGATCTTAGCAAGAAAGAGCATGATATCACGGCAAACATCGAGAAAGCGACCTCCGAGCTCAGAGACCTTACGACTGAATCGATTCGGGCAAGGGCCGATCTTGAAAACAATCTGAAGCAGGCTCTTGAACACAGCTTGCAACAACAAGATCAAGTGCAGGCCGGCATGGAGTTGAAGGTTCGATTTCTCACTAACACCGAAGACAAACTGGCTGTGCTGGAAGCTTCATACCTAACGATCAAACAGGAGGAGCAGAAGAGCCTAGAGAAATCAAACAAATTCCAGCCTATGCTTGATGCCTTGGATCAAAATCTCAAGGTTTTGAGAGCGGAAGAAGAATCTTGTAGGAAGTCAATATCAACGACCGACAAAGAACTCGTAACAGTGAATCTTGACATCAGCAGGATGCAAGACAGTGAACGCCAATTATTGGGAGAGTTGGCGATGTTTGGTTACGTTGAACCAATTGAAGCGTTTGAAGGAGCGGAAAATCTTGCGAAAGAACTTGATACGGAATACGAAGGGCTCAGAAACAATGTGAACCTTATCGCTGACCGAAATTATCGGGAGATCTTTGAGAATTACAAGTACTCCTCTGTCAGAAAAAATGATTTGGAAAAGGAGCGCAACGCAATCGTCACCTTCATTGAGACAATTGACGCGGAAAAACACCGAGTCTTTATGGATGCTTTTGAGCGAATAGACAG
Organism: Nitrososphaerales archaeon; assembly: GCA_030041355.1. Taxonomy (GTDB): domain Archaea; phylum Thermoproteota; class Nitrososphaeria; order Nitrososphaerales; family CADDZS01; genus JASHOD01. The sequence continues at coordinate 113,077 of JASHNZ010000019.1, read as the reverse complement.
AGAGTTACGTGTCATCTTCAACAAAATAACCGAGGGCTCCGGCTGGCTTGAGATCGAAAACCAGGATGCCATTTTTGATAGCGGGATCTTCCTTATGACTCAATTCCCTGGAAAACTTCCAAGGGATTCTAGTTCTGTTTCGGGAGGCGAAAAGACCATTTGTGCCCTCTCCTTTATTCTCGCGATTCAAGCCGTGTTTCCTTCGCCGTTCTACGTGTTTGACGAGGTAGATGCACACTTGGATAGCAAGTACTCCGGTAAGCTTGCGGATATTCTAGCGGAGAGATCAGATCGTTCGCAGATTATTATTGTAAGTTTGAAAGACAATGTCATCGCGAAGGCTTCGAACGTGATCGGAGTGTACATGTCGCAGGGAAGCTCAAGGATCTTAAGATATCGAAGCGCAATGGAGATTGAAATTCCAAATGAGCAACCACAGCAGTGACGATCCTTTTTTCATATCGTCTCCTATTGGAGATGATTTTGCGAACAACAAGAAACAGCTTTCGCGGCCTCCTCTAAACCTGCTCCTTAATCCAGAAGGAAATAGGATCACCAAACCCTGGGAAGTCGATTTAGAGAGACTTCTCACTATGTTTCTCGACTTAATCAACAGGAGCGACTTTCTCGACCTGCGATTGTGCGGTTCTGCAGCGCTTTCTTCGGCGCTAATCTATCGGTTAAAGGTTGAAACTCTGTTTCTGCTAGATAAAATCAAGGAAGCAAAGATGCGTCATAGTGAATTTTCTGGAGATGTTCCTCTGCTTCTCGAGATGCCTTTTCGGCAGGAGGTCTATTCCACTTCTGTTGAGGATCTGATCTCGACGCTTGAAGCAATTCTCGAAGACATAGTGCATGGCAAGAGGAAGCAAAACGAAAGAACAAATCTGCTGCTCGAGCCCGAAGTGATTTTTGAACCCGACAAGTTTCTTAACAAAATCTCGGAGCTCGTGAATGAATTCAGGGTGAAGGTGATAGCCGAGCTTAGAGAAAAAGGGGAGTTCCTATTTTCAGAGTTCTCAAAGGCAAGCGAAGCATTGGAAAAAGCTCAATTCTTCATCTTCTTCCTCTTCCTCGCAATGGAGGGGACAGTCGCTTTGGAACAGACGCCTCAAGACGATATACTTGTTTCCGCGGTTCCTATCACCACTGTTTGAAAAATAGAGAAGATAAAAGATGAGTTCCACAACCCTAGACTTTCAAAACGCACCTGTAGTCGAACGAGAAGAACTCACCACCTGCCTTTCGAAGGAAGCCCAAGCGAGAATCGAAGTCGCACTCTATGCCGCCGGTCGTCCTCTGGGTCTCGACGAACTCTCGAAAGCGGCAAGAGTAACTTCGAAAAGAAGGCTTGCAGAACTCATGGTGGATCTCGCAACAAAAATCAACGGAACGTTTTCCGCCATAGAACTAAAAGTGTCCGAGGGGCATTTGTACTCGCTTCAGCTTAAACCTGAATTCAACGCAATCGCAAAGCGTTTCGCAACTAAACCTCTGTTGTCGGTAGGAACATTGAGAACTTTGTCCTATGTGGTATACCTTCAGCCGGTGGGAACAGTTGAGCTGGTTCAGAGAAGAGGATCACAAGCCTACACTCATCTCAAAGAACTGCTTGATATCGGATTCGTTCACGCAGAAAAACGCGGTCGCGGTAGAGTCTTCACTACCACGGATAGTTTTGCAGATTATTTTGGCTTGAGCCATGATTACGAGCAACAAAGAAAGCAGGTAGCAAAGCAGGGCTTAATTTCGAAAGCCCAACAGGCCGAGCAGAAATCGAGCTAAACCCTGGACAGTCATCGTAGGTTTTTCTTTTTCAGTTGAGGCGGAGTTAAAGTCGCCCAGCCTAAGAATCAAATCCTGAAAGACCCTTTTTGGACTACAATTTTCTTCTTAATACAATACGTTCGGAAGTTCATTAGGGCATTCTCAATCTTTCAGCCCGTTGTCTTTGAACGATTTTCATCCCAGATTTTTTTTGGTTTCCATTTTTTTGTCGCTTTTTGTATTTCGATTACTTCTGGTCTGGAAAGTAAGAGTGGCTTTGTTGCTCTTCCTTCTCAATTTTCCAAAGATACGGTCGATTTGTTTGTCCAGGATCGTGAAACGTTTGCGTGGTTCCTTTACGATGGCCGCAAAGCTCTTTTCCTCATGCCCTGTTTTGGCTCATCTCCCGTTTCCTCCTTAATTAGCGTCATTAAGGTACCCCCACCCCGTCCTTTTTACACAGGAATAGATCAAATTGCCATTGTTCGCAAAGTCGCAAAATATCATATACCAATGTTTTTCCACGCCCTAAAAATCCGGGATACCGTATCCTCGTTGGAGACTAGATCAAGAGCTCCACTTGCACCTTGTTGATCCCCTAGAAGCCACTGATATCATCGGAGGGCAGCCAACCTGAGTTGCTATCGCTCGTGGCAGGGTCAGCTGTGCTTCCGATTGTGCCCACCGCGTAAAGCGTCGGATAGCATCCGCTGGAGCCACAGCTTCCTTATTACTTGAAATTTGTTTGAGAAAAAGCCTTTATTAGCCAAGCTGGAACGATGATGGTTTTACACCACAGAAAGAAATTGTGACATTAGTATGGTAAAACCACTTGAAAATCTGAAAAAGAGAAAGCTTACTGGCGGTGCAAGAAAAGCCAACAGAGGTCGCCGAGCCTACGAAAAAGATGGCTATGGGGCAGAGGCGTTACTTGGCGCAACCGAGAATTACCAAAGGCGCATGAGGGGTGGGTCTTTGAAGACCTCACTCCGCTTTGCAGAGTCTGTCAATGTGAGAGATAACTCCGGAAAGACCTCAAAGGTAAAGATCACCCGTGTCCTAAGAAACCCAGCAAACAGGGACTACGAGAGAAGAGGTGTCATTACTCGCGGAGCACTGATCGATACTGAACTTGGAAATGCAAGAGTGACTTCCAGACCTTCCCAAGACGGCGTTATCAACGCAGTCCTCACATCGCAGTAGGTTTGTGTCTGTCTTCTCCACTTGACGCGATCTCGTTTTGAAGGAATACAAGCGCCACGTCCTCTGGCTCGATTATTTCAATTCCTCGATCACAAGACAGGAGGGCCGACGGATGCCTCTAAACAGGTCTGTAAAGGATCCGAAGCTTGACGAGTTGGTCGAGGCAGCTCAAAGCTTAGGTTACATGCCTGAATCCTCTGTCGTCAAGCACCCAAAAAGGATGGCGCTCCAAAGCGGTTACGTGAGCATTGAGAAAAAAGCCGGGTTCAAAAAAAATACTGTCCTGCTCGAGGTCGCAAAATCTCTTTCCAACGTAAGGGGAAAGAGAGCTGAAGTGTCGACCTTACAAAAGGGACAGAAAGGTCTCCACCAGCAACAGCGACGATAAATTAATTCTTTGCACGCCAGGCTTCAGGAACTCTGAGATCCAAAGGGCCGACGTACTCCGAATTCGGCCGGAATACTCTGTTGTCCGCCAGTTGCTCCATTATATGAGCAATCCAGCCGAAAGCTCGCGCGCATGCGAAAGTTGACGTGAACATGTCTGTTGGAATCCCAACAGCGCTCAGAACCAAGGACGAATAAAATTCGACATTCGTGTCCAGTGGTCGCGCGGGATGCTCTGCCTGCAGCAGTTTTCTTGCTTCTGTTTCGACAGTGGTAGCCAAGGCGAAAATATCGGGATCTGCGTTTTCCTTGGCAAGTTCCTTCAAGATCTTCGATCTCGGATCTTCAGTTTTGTATATTCGATGACCGAATCCCATTATCCTTTCATTGTTGGCGAGTCTTTCCTTGAGCCATGCGCTTGCATTCTCCGGTTTCTCGATCTCCTGAAGCATCTCCCAGACTTTCGAAGGTGCTCCGCCATGAAGAGGCCCCTTTAGTGTTCCTATTGCTGAGACGATCGCAGAGTAAATGTCAGTTAAGGTCGAGATTGTGACCCTAGCCGAAAAAGTGGATGCGTTCATCCCGTGATCGGCTAATAATGTAAAGTACGAGTCCAGTGCGTGTTCATGCTTCTTGTTCGGAACCTCGCCAGTCAGCATGTAAATGTAATTCGCCGCGTGACCCAGATCATTTCGCGGAGCTATAATTTCTTCCTCATTTCTCGTACGCTGATAATGGGAAAGAATCGTAGGGAACTGCGAAACCAAATTCAATCCGTCCTCGAGGATCGAATCCTTATCAGAAGGCCGCAGGCCCATGATCGATACTGCGGTACGGAGAACTGACAGCGGAACGGCTTCGTGAGGAGCTGATTCTAAGAAGATCTTTACATCGGCTGCAATATTTCTATGTTCGCCGAGATTTTTCTTGAATGTGTCAAACTCGAGAGGGTTTGGCAAATGACCTACCCAAAGCAAGAAAGCGACCCCTTCGAATGGAATATTTCCAGCAAGATCCTGAATGTCATAGCCACGATAGACTAACTTGCCCCCTTTTCCGTCAATCTTTGAAATCATCGTGTTTGCTACGACGACTCCCTCAAGGCCTTTTGGTGCAGGACTCCAAGGACTCGCCAGATTTTCACTTGATTGACAGGATGTCATTTTGGCTCTGAACTCGATATATCAATCTGTCAATAAATGAGTTCTCATGATCTCAATGTGAACTATTCACAAGGTTCCGAGATAATGGAGCTGCAATCCATCGAGCTTATCAGTTTGAGAATCGCGGCCTGGATTTATGGCATCAGCAGCTGCTTCCTTGCAGTCCTCTGCAGGATCGAAACAAAGAGTATTGCACTATCTGTCGGCGAAAGGTGGGTACAGAAACATTGAGCAAATTTCTAAGCAAGTGGCAAGCGACCCTGCAGATGCTGAACACGTTACTCGCGAGCTCCTATCTTTAGGCCTAGTAAAACAATCGAGCCGATCTGGAGACCAGAGCAGTTTCAAGATTTCCTTCAAGGGAGAACTTGCCGCCGCATCCTTTCTTCACATGTCACTGTTTATTCTGATTGGAATAGTGACACTCGTGGGAGGTATTGCAAGCCTTTCCTCATTACTAGTTGCTGGCGTGCTGATAGCGGTATCTCTCGGTCTGTTTGGATACATATTCTTGATTTTAAAAGCCAGGCGACTAATGAAATAGACTTCCTTCGGGAATTGTAACTTCGCGTATCAGTAAATCTTTATCTCTTGTACTTTTTGTCACGTCTTTGAAATTTACCTTCTCGTTAGATGTGCTAATCGCCGGTATTCCATAGCTGTAGCGCTAATTCTAATTGTGTTATTGTTCCCTCGCTCGGCCCTCACTACACTTCTAGGCTGTCTTGCCCAAAATGCAAACAGACCTTTGATTACAAGTGGGTACCTGGCGGATCATTCTCCGCGGTCAGACTGGGAAGATCGAGATATTTGCGATGCCTCATTTGTCACGAATGGTCAACATTTAATATTCTGTCAACCAAAGTAAAAACGAGCGAGGATCGGTAAAAAAGCGAGGAGAGCTGTCGCCTCCTTCTGTCCGATTTTTTAGAGAATACAGTCGAAGTAGCTCCTCGCGTGAGACAAGCCTTTTCTGACAACTTTAAACGCATTGAGATCTAAGCGTCAATGCATTCTTTGACATCGAAATCAATACCCAGGCCGAAAGTAACATAGATATTCTTAGAACGAATCGTACTGAGATTATTGGAAATTGTTCAGCTCATCGAATAAAGGTGAAGAAATCAGAGCTACCGCCGATCTCGAGTCAATAAGGGAGTGGTTTGCCTACAATGACTATGTCAGGAAAAAGTATCTGAAGCTTCTCGAGACGCTGCCCGGGGAACAACTTAGGAAAGACAGAGGAGCATCCTTTCCCTCCCTTCTCGACATCTCCGCCCACATCTTCTTTGCATATCGACTGTGGCTCAAGGAGAGGTATAGCGGTGTTGCTCTAGATGAGAGCGATTCTTTTGGAAGAAAATGCATGTCAATGGAGGAGCTGAAAAAAGACGCAGAGAATATGGCCCCCTACATCCTTGACTTTGTTCAGAAACTACAGCCAAAGGATTTGGGAAAGTGGATCGAAAGACCAAGGGAGGGACAGCCATTCAGCTTCAATGTTAAGAACATGCTCTGGCACCTAATAGAGGAAGAATTGCAGCACAGAGGCGAGCTCAATGCTTTACTATGGCAAATGAATGTTGACCCGCCGATTACGGGCTGGGGCACGTGGAAAAAAGAAACGGGGTCGAGCGCTTGAGAAATGAAATTAAAATGATTAGACGTTCAGTCGTTACGATAGCACAAAAACAGTATCCGACTCTTCGTTCGTGAGGTGGACTTCCTTGTTGGAGGGATTGTAGGCTATTCCTTCAGGAATGGAGCCTACCTCAACCGTCGCGACGTCCTTGTTGAGCACTGATACGCTGGCCCCTTCGATGTCGTTCAAGTAGACATCCTTGTTCATTGAATTGTATACCATGAACCCTGGATTGGCCCCGACGGTTACCGTCTTGATTACCGAGTTTGAACTGCTCAATGCATGTGAACACATGCCAAGTTCGCCGCAAGTATAGGACTGCTTGAAAGTACATGTCGTCGAAGCATTATGTGTGGATAATAAAACTTAGACATTAATCCAGTTTTGTCCTGGCTTTCTTTTTAGCTCGTATCTTTTGATAAAGGTCCTTCTGTTCCTGAATTTCGGAATGGGACCAAGCCGAACTCTGCCCTGAAGTTTGGGAGTTTGCGATCTTACTTTTCCCGCCTTGGTAAGTGATCCGTGGGTCGGCACTGCTTATCGGAAAGTTATCCGCATACTTGCTTATTTGAATATTGCGCAGCAAAATCTTGGCGGTATGAAACCTTCTACAATCGCAACATCGAAGAATCCACTTCATTATGATGGATGTCGGAATACTCTCTAGCTCAGTGTCTTTAGCTCAAGATCAAAGGGGACGGAGTGCGCCAGTCATATCTCGATGTAAGAGACCAAATTCATTTCCCAAAGATGCGAGTTGTCTTGAATCCAAAACCGGGCCATCCTTACACAAGACAATGTCACCGATCGTGCAGCTTCCGCAGATTGCGATTCCGCACTTCATTATGCGTTCGAGGCTGAACTGGACAGGAATATGATTACTCTCTGCTATTCGAAACACCTGTACCATCATCTTTTCCGGACCGCAGGAAAAGATCTCATCAAACTTGTACATCGCGACGAGCTCTCGGACCTTTTCGTGTGCCAATCCTTTGAAACCATAAGATCCGTCGTCGGTAGTTGGAAACACGTTCCTTGTCCCGACAATCTTCTTTGAAAGATCCAAGAATGGCAGCTCATCCATCTTCTTAGCTCCGATGACCATCATTGCACTGACTGCCGTCTTCGAAAGAGCCTTTGCGAGCACGATCATGGGTACCATCCCGGTTCCGCCTCCAACCAGCAACACACGTTCTGACGCTCTGCTTTTTTCAGAACCAAGCTGGAAAGCTTTGCCGTATGGACCTCTCATGCCAAGGTAATCGCCCTGTCTAGCTGCGTACAGAATTTCAGATCCTACGCCCATTGCCTTAACTGCTATGCTTGCAAGGCCTTTCCTGGAAGGAAGCGAAAGGCTCATTGGAAACTCTCCCGCGCCAGGCAGCCAAACCATTACGAACTGTCCGGGAGCAGCCGAGAGACTAGCTTCATCCTGGAAAAAGAGACTTCGGATGTTAGATGACTCTTGGGCTACTGAATGGATCTTAGTATCCCGAAGGACATCAGCGGTGCGCAAGACCCACTATCTCCTCAATGTTTGTGAAATGATTAGCTCCAAGGTACTCTCTGATTCCCCGATTCACATTCTGAAAAGAATTCAGATAGTCCTGCCCTAGTGCGCTGCCTATTTGTACAGCCCTTGCGCCAGCAAGAAAAAATTCGATGGCATCTTCACTTCGGGTAACACCACCTACCCCAACTATAGGTATCTTCACGTTTTCGTAAATTTCGTAGACAGATCTTATTGCAACGGGCTTGATGGCTGATCCCGAAAGACCGCCGATTTTGTTTGACAATATAGGTTTTCTGCTCTGAATATCAATTTTCATCGCCCTAATTGTATTGATCGCAACTATTGCGTTCGCGCCAGAAGCTTCTACGGCTTTCGCCCAATCTGGGACGTTGATTATTGTTGCAGGCATTTTTGCAAAAATTGGCTTTTTTGTCTCGACCCTCGTGGCTTTAACAACCTCAGCTGCATCTTGAGGCTCTGATCCAATTTCGGAACCGACGTCCTTCACGTGCGGGCAAGATAAATTGAGCTCGAATCCCAGAAAGCTGAATCTATCGAATTTTCTTATGAGCTCTCCAAAGTGCTCTCCCGAATCAGCGAAGACACTTACGATCAAAGGGACCGGCTTTTTCGAATATTCCTCTTCCAGCTCTCTGGCGAACTCTTCCGCGCCTGGATTTGCGAGGCCTATGGCATTCAAATAACCGGCTTCCACTCCTGTCATGGTTGGGTTGCGATAGCCTTCTCTCGGTTCGGAGCCTATCGATTTTGAGACGATCGCGCCGCAACCACTCTTAATTATTCTAGGAAATAGGTCAAATGAAATCCCAAGAACACCTGAAGCGAGCATCGTAGGCGAAGCAATCTTGAATCCACAGAGTTCAGCTTGAAGCGCGGCGACTGGGGCGAGTGTCGGCTCATCGTTCGAGAAGGATTTCTTGCTTTTTGACTCGAATTTCTTAGGCAAAAGCACGGTCACGTGCCCTCCAGTACGTCAAGAATCGAATAAGTTTATTCGAGGAATTAAACGCATTTATCCAATTCGTCACAATTTGAAGAAGCCTACTTCGTTGGCGGTATACCGAAAGCCTAAATCTAAAAAGCGGGATTAGAACCATACGGGTTAATACGGGCTGAACCTGAGCAATTCGAAAGCGTTTATCGACCCAGTAGGCATCATTAGATTTTGAAATATTTTCTCCTTGTAACGGAGTTTGGTCTTCTTCTCGTTGATGAGGGTAAGGAGAAAGTGGTTCATCATCTGGAGCTCCCCTCCCAAGATAGGACCAAGCGGTTTCTTGAAGCGACTTCGGGAGAACTCTCGGGTGAGCAGCTAGCTTGGCTCAATTCAAAATTAACCAGCGATGACTTGGTATTTGTTGAACCACAGCTTACTCGCGTACTTACCGCAGGCGAGCTCAAGTCTGAACCAATTTCTGAAGAAGATTTGCGTGACCTGTCCAGGAAGAAAATAGATCTTATTGTCGCGTCGGGACTAGCTTCTACTTCAGAATTGGCTGAAGAATCAATTCGAAACGTCTCAATGGAAATCTCAAACCTTCGAATTAGAGAGCTCTCCGCTAAACCAGATCTTCAAGCCATGGAGTCAGTACAGGCGTTGGATGAAATCGACAAGGCGGCAAATATGGTAAGCTCGCGAGTCAGGGAATGGTACGGCCTCCACTTTCCTGAACTCGTATCGATGATTGACGATAACTCGTCATTGATTAAGCTGATCTTGAGTTTCAAATCGCGCCAAAATTACGATGAGAATGAACTTGAGCAAATGGGATATTCGAAAAACAAGAGCAGGGCGATTGCCATCGCATCAAAAGAATCCAGAGGCGCTGATATCAGAGAAGAGGATCTTGCTCGCATAATTCAGCTCGCAGAAGAAGCCCAGCACTTGTTTTCGGTTCGTGATAAACTCGCGAACCATGTCGAGAAGACGATGCGACAGATTGCACCGAACGTTAGCGAACTTGCGGGCGCGTCGATCGGGGCGAGATTGATTGCGAGAGCTGGAGGGTTAGAGAAACTAGCAATTCTCCCTTCGAGCACCATCCAGATCCTTGGCGCAGAGAAAGCACTTTACAGGGCTCTCAAGAGTGGATCGCGCCCTCCAAAACATGGCATACTTTTCCAACACGCGGCCGTGCACAGTGCTCCCAAATGGCAGCGAGGTAAGATCGCGAGATCGATTGCAGGAAAGATCGCTATCGCCGCAAGAGTAGATCTATACCGAGGCACGAGAGATCCCGGCGTGGAGGAATCTTTTGCCACGAGGCTCAATGAGATCAAAGTCAAGTACAAGGAGGCGCCTAGAGAGAGGCCGCAATTTGTTCCTCAAAGATTCCAGCATGAAAGGCCAGAATTTGAAGGATCCAGGGATCGCAGACGAAAAAGCTCTTTTCGACGGCGAGATAGGGCCCCTGAAAAGAAACGAGACAAGTTTCAGAGGAAGGATCGATGAATCCGGCGGATGCTAAATCTCTTGCTTCCAAGATAAACGAAATTTTCCCGGGCGTTTATTCGATCGCCGATCCAGAGAATCCAAACAAGAAACTCCTGGCAACGAGAAACCTAACACCCGGAAGGGTCTATTATGGCGAACGTACGGTCAGGCTGGGAATCCGAGGAGAAACATTAGAATTCCGTTTTTGGGATCCTTTCAGAAGCAAACTGTCTGCCTCTATTCTAAGAGGATTGGAAGTAATGCCCTTCGAGGAAGGAACGGTCTGCCTTTATCTCGGGGCTTCGACTGGAACTACAGTTTCTCATCTCTCGGATATTGTGGGAAATTCAGGCAGAATCTTTGCGGTCGAGATGGCACCTAGGGTGGCAAGAGAACTCTTGGAAAACGTCGCCCGTTTTCGGAAAAACATCGTGCCCATCATCGCTGACGCAAGACACCCGGAGGGATTTCCTTCGGTTTACGGTACAATAACTGCCATCTATTGTGATATTGCACAACCCGATCAAACAGAAATTGCAATTGCGAATTGCAGGAAGTTCTTTGGTTCCAAACCATGCATTCTCTTTTTAGTTGTCAAGGCAAGCAGCATCGATGTTCTCAAAGACAAAGGAAAAGTCTTTGACGAGCAGAGCAAGATCTTAAAACTGGCTGGATTTCAAGTACTCCAAAAAATAGACCTCCAGCCGTATGACAAAAATCACGCATTGATTATCGCGCAGATGAGCAAAGATTCGAATGGCAAGCAAACTCAGCAAAACTAGGAAATATCTCTCCTATCTGGTTTACTTGATTCCAATTGCACTAATAATTCTGGGCTATGTCGTTATCGTGGTTGCAACCGGAGAATCGGAGCCTTTCACCATTGTGTCCGGTCCGAGCATGCAACCAACAATCCTTTCTGGCTCGATAGAGATGCTCGCAAAGACCCCTTTTGATAAACTGCAAATCGGCGATGTTATCGTCTTTACTCCTTTAGAAGCTCTCCAATCGCCTCAAGCTTGTCAGAGTGGAGCTCCTCCTACTTTAGCTTCGGATGCGGCTATACCCTGCTTTGTAATACACAGAATTGTAAATATTACGGTGACTTCGCAAGGGCAAAGAATTCTTTTGATGACCAAAGGTGACAACAATGAAGGGTCTATATGCGGTCCGGGGGGGCCCATCATTGACTGCGACATAAATCAGTCCATGTATGTTGGACAGGTAATACTGCAGTTTCCAGTCGCGGGATACGTCACTCAGTACCCGTACAACGTGACTCTCATGGCACTGCTTATTCTGGGCGTAGTCGCAGACGTCTACCTAGAGAGAAAACAGCCCGCAAGCCCAGCACTAAGGCAACGAGCGTCAGGGCCCTGAAGAAAAGTCATCCATTAGGCTTGTCTTTTCTTCAATCGGCTGATACAGATTTTTTATCGTAGTCCAAGAGAAGCGAGTTATAGAGGGAAGAGTTTCGGACCTTTCAGCATACATTTTCAGGTATTTCTTTGTGTTTGGGTCAGAGGGATATCCACTTCCAAAAAGTCCATGCTTCCTGTGTAACAGTGATATGTACGCATCCCGCCTAACTTTAGCAACAATTGAAGCTGCAGAAACGACGACGTGATTGACGTCTGCGTGGTGCTCGCTCACAATCTTCTTTCTGTAAGGATTTTCTTCTCCGAGGCTTACAGACTTGGCGTTTTTGCGTTGCATAGTCTCAAGTAAGAGATCGGCAACGAGATACCCATACCTCTTTTGAACTGTGTCACAACAATCGACATAAGCGAGATCAAATCTGAGTTGGCTCAAGACTCGTGCCATGTGTTGAGCCTCGAGATAATTCAGGCGCATGAGCCGTATTCCGCGGATAACTACTTCGTCTATTCTTTCGGGATCTATTTTCTCCCACGCTACTTGCACTTTGAGTTTCCTAATCTCAGCGTAGAGTTTCCTGCGTTTCGCGGGAAGCAGAAGTTTTGAATCCTTGACTCCAATTTCTTTGAGCATGGGGATCTCGCTCTCTTCAACTGCAACTCCTGCAATGAATAGCGGACCAAGGACAGACCCTCTTCCTGCTTCATCCACGCCAGCGATTATTGTCAATGGACGCTAGTCCGCTCTTCCTGTATGTTCCTTCACATTTTTGCTCAGGTATTCGAGGATTTCCATCCAGATTTCCTCCGGAAGGCTATCCCTTGTCTCATAGGTAACTTCGTACAATTTCGCTTCCCGACTGTTCTTGAGCTCCTCTATGAGAGGATCGGCAAGTCTCTTATGAACAACGCAGAGGCAGGGCTTACTTGACTTTAGAATTGCCTCACCAACGCCTCGCCTAAAATCTGGACTGAACAGCTCCATCGGTCCCACTTCATCACACACTACCAGATCGGAGCTCTCCCGGGCGTGTTCTAGTGCCTTGAATCCGAGTGTCGCCAGCGCTTTCAGATTGATGTGATACTTGCCGACTCGCGGCCCCGGCTGGCGCTCTATACTTGCCAAGGTCGATGTCTCCTCGGAAGAGATGTCCAAAAGCAAAAAACCTGTCCTTTCGCCATGGCTTCTCACCTCTCTCGTGAGTAACCCCCCGATTGTGAAACCGTGAGTCTTGGCCTTCAAAATGATTTTAGAAACTAGGGTCGTTTTGCCGCTGCCTGGATCTCCTGTCACAAGCCAGATCCTGGTGTTCCTGTTATCACTTCGATCCAAGGTCATTGTCTAGTGAGAACACTCCAAGTTGGTTAGTACAGGAGGAAAAGTGTAAATTAATCAGTGATTCGGCAATTTAAAACTGTTCAAAGAGATGCAGATGGCGCCAACCTCAGTTTACCGAGAAGGCCAGACAATTCTTGAGGTCCCTTCACTTGACGAACCCAAAATGATGCCCGCGTTCTTCAATCCCAGAGGAAGGTTCGTGCGGGACGTTTCCATTGTTTGCTACAGTGCATACTCCTTGGAGCGATCTGCAAAATCTAGGCAAAGTTTCGCAGATTCGCTCACTGGAACGGGTGCGAGAGGAATCAGAGTTGCAAAAGAAGTGTCTTCAATTGACCAAGTATTCTTGAATGATATTAATTCGAAGGCTTTGGAGTTCGCGAAGAAATCGGCCAAAATGAATGATGTTGAAGGCAAATGCGTCTTTTCGCGATCCGAGGTCTGCTCTTTTCTTGCTTCGCGAGTCCAAAATGATGGAGAACGATTTGATTTTCTCGACGTAGACCCCTTTGGAAGTCCAAGCGACTTTGTCGATTGCGCAATACGCGCCGCTAAAGATGGCGGCTTGGTCTCCTTGACCGCAACCGACAGCGCAGTGCTTTGCGGAGTGTATCCCAGAGTAGCATTGCGAAAATATCTCGGACTGTCCTTGCGCACCGATTATTGCCATGAAGTGGGAATGAGACTGCTCTACGGGCTTGCTTCTCAGACGGCGATGAGACTGGAGACAGGAATTGAGCCGATGTTCTGTCACCATGACATGCATTATTTTCGCATTTACTTTTCAGTCAAAGTCGGGAACCCGTACTCCAAAGAAAATGAAAAGAAGATCGGATTTATCCTGCACTGCTTCAAGTGCGGGTATCGGTCGATTATTTCGCGTGACGAATTCTTCTCTGTGAGAGATAGCTCTTCTCAGACGCGAGACAAATCTTTGAATCAGCGCGGATCAGAGGTTTCGATCTGCCCCGATTGCGGGCACGGAGGCAGAGAAAGAGGAGGTCGCGTGGCGTTCGGAGGCCCGCTTTGGATTGGGAATATTCAGGCGAGAGACTTTGTTGGCAGATGCAAAAAAATGTCTGAGCTTTCCGTATTCGCGGAGGAGCTAGATCTGCCACTGTACTTTGATTTGAATTCCATTCATTTGAAAAAAGGGACCTCTATGCCAAAGACCACCGCGGTACTCGAGAAACTCATGTCGCTGGGTTCTCGTGCCAGTCGGACAAGGCTGAATCCAAATGCCCTCCGGACGGATGCAACGATTGATATACTTCGGAATGTCGTTTTGGAACTTGCCCGGTGAAATCCAAGCCCACTAGGTACATTTCACTGCTCTCTTTTCTACTCGCATTGGGCTTTGAGATCTCTACGCGCTCAAAGCTTTGTTTCAATCTCTTCACTAGACCTTGAAATTCATCGCCGTCGAACGCCTTCATGACGCTGGAGCCTCCGTTTTTTAGAATTGGCGGGAGGAGGTCTATCGCCGAATTGCAAAGGTCAATTTGTTTGTAATGATCCATGTCCCATACGCCGGAGAGCTTGGGCGAGAGATCAGCCAAAACGAGATCGGCTTTGTTTCCTCGCAGAGCATTTGTGATGCTCTCGACAACCGTGGAAGAAGTGATATCTTCCAGAAGGATAATTGTGTTCTTTGACACAGCTTTTATGGGTTCAAGATCGATACCAATGACTTGTCCGACATTTCCCACGAGTTCTGAGCTTACTTGCGTCCATCCGCCTGGCGCCGCTCCAATGTCCACGACCTTCGAACCTCTGCGCATAAGCTGATATTTGTTATTCAGCTGTTTGAGTTTGAAGGCCGCTCTGCTCCTGTAGCCTTCCTCTTTTGCGCGTCGCCGGTAGTAATCTCGCTTTGCCTCTTCTAGTCGCATGCTTTAGTGCCCGCTCGTTGATGAATGATGAATATTCCCGAAAACGCTACAATATATGATTCTTCAGAAAAAAATGATCTTAGAGGAATCAAAAGAAAAAAGTTGGAGGTAAAGTAGCGTTGCGGGCTACTTTACTCGAGACGCTGCCACGGTCGCTCTTACGATCCTTCCCGAAATCGGCTTCTTCAGGATCGGGGCTACGAGGTTTGTTATCTCGCTGTATTCTTTAGTAACCCATTCGACAAGCCACGGGCACGACAAAGGACTGACAATTCCTGTGAGAGAACATTTGGTCTCATAAGGACACGTGATACAGGGAGCTTGTTCAATCGATTCAATGTGGACAGGCATCCGAAGAGCCGTAAGCTTGTAGGTCCATCTCCCTCCCTCAAGCAATTTGTCTCTCCTGATCATGCCCCGTCTCTCAAGGCGTATGGCGAGTCTTGATCCGTCTCGGCTCGTGAGGGTAAGGTCTTTCCACAGTTCACTTTGCAACACACCATTTTTGCCATGCTCGACCACAAGTTTGTAGACTTTAGACGTAAGATCGAGCAAGGTCTCTTCTTCTTTCGTAACTAATACAGCCACCACGTTCACCGGCTACAAGAAATGCAGAGTAAAAGTAAATAGGGGCGAAGTACGAATTAAACCTTCTTGTTTAGCTAATACATTTAGACCGATCATCGACTGCCTTCCTTCTTGCAGTATCGGTTATGGATGCCCCCTGTGAGATGGGATAAATTGACCACTCCTGTTGATGCTTCTTAGGACCATGGTCTTGGCTGACTTCTAGATTTTTGAGATAAATTACGAACTTTCTCTGTAATGGCCTAACAGGCTCTTCTCAACTCTCGTGATCGTGAATAATATCCGTCATTTCGCTCTTTTAGCGAGAGATTCTCCCGGATCTCAGTGATTGAAACAACTTTGACCCAGGAATGAAGTACATTCGTCGCGATTGAAATCTGCACATTTCTCAGCACGTGAAGAGATTTTGCTTTTTCGCTAGGTGCATATGACAAACGCAAAAACACGCCAAAAAAGAATTTTTGCACTAGGACAGTTTTATTTCGCTATCAACCGCTCTCAAAAGTGAAGAGCTCGAAGAAGATTTCTTCCACGCATTAATTATTTGATTAGGACAATCGATCGCTAAACAATCCCTGGCATGCAATCCCCTTGTTCCAAAGGGATAATCATAGCTCTAGTAGTGGACAGTAGCTCTTTCGAAACATATGAAACAGGCTAAAATGCAGCTAGTAGAGCGACTCTTAGTTTCTGTCTAATCACAAACTTCTCTAAGATCTCGCGACATCTGTTTCTGACTGTTACCTCAGTGACTTCAGCGTATTCCGCAATCTCTCTCTGAGGGATATGTTCACCTGATAGAACTGAGGCAATGTAGACGTACGCAGCTGCGAGACCGGCCGGGGTCTTGCCGCTTGAAATTTCGCTTTCGTTGGCTTTCTCTGCAAGCTCAAGAGCAAGGCGTTCGACCCTTGGATTGATTTTCTCTTTGTTCACAAGTTTTGAAATGTACTTTTGAACACTAGGCGGGGGAATATAGTTATGCTCAACTTGATTTATCAAGAGTCGATAGTATTTCGCCGCAGCTCTGCTTTGGACTCCTGCTGCCTTTGAGATCTCCTTGAGAGAACGGTTAACGTTGCTACGTCTGCAAGCAAGATAAATCGAGGCAGCGGCCATTCCCGAAATTGATTTGCTCTTGGAAACAGCAGCTTTCGCAGATTTTCTGAAAATGTGAGAAGCTTCTTCGACTACGGAGGGAGGCAGTCCCATACTGTCCGCGGCTTCGGTTATCTTGCCCAAAGCGATCGAAAGGCTCCTTTCTCCAGACGAGGATGTTCTGATCCTGCTCTGCCACTTTTTCATTCGTTGAGCGGTCTGCCGATTGTACGGGTCGAGATACTTGCCGTGCGAATCCCTCATATCGGAGGAAATGTCTGTGGTTAATCCAAAATCATGCAGCGTATTGGTGCTAGGGAGCCCCACGCGCACGTGTTTCATTCTTTCTTCATAGTCCATGGATTTCCATTCGGCGCTTTGATCTACAGCTTGATCGTGAAGGACGAAGCCACATTTCGGACAAAATATTTCGCCTCTGTCAAAATCCCCAATTAATTTCTCCCTGCAATGAGGACATTCGCTGACGTTAAGACGCCCCTCTTCTCTCTTGGCGGGATACATGATGATTACCAGAATCTCCTATTTTCTCCTAGTCCGTCCCGCGCCGTCTTCCCCTTTTCTCGCTTCGCCTGCGTCCAAAATTGTCTTTCTTGCCTCCGAATCTTACGCCTCTCCTCTCAGCGTTTTCTGCTGACTGCGATTGTGAAACAAACAGTTTTGTTCCGACGAGTCTCTCAACTCTTTCAGTCATGGGCTGTACCGAGAGATATGGTGATACAACTGGCCCAATTGTTTCAATTACTCTCCCGGTGCGACGGCCGTTCTCATCTACAAGCAAAGTACCATCTGATACTTGAGATGAAGCCTTGAGAATCAACCTGCCACTTCTAGCAAGATGGAGAACAGTACCTACTTCTTGCAAATCGTTTCGTTTCTTTGTGAGACATTATTAAAAGGCTTGTCAAAATTAGAAAGCTCACGTTGACCAAGACGAACTTAGTTCTGGGCTTCGATTTTTTTTGTCAGAGTTGAGATTGCTTGCGAAACACTACTGTTATCCGCAAGGTCGGAAAGAATTTTGAGCATAGTCATTTGTTTGTACAGATTTTTCTGGGCATCAAGTTTGAAATTTTCGAGGTTAAGCTTGCCCTTCTCCGAAGAGACATAGCGCTTTACTCCTGCCTCCCCGGTCGGAACGTGAATTATGAGACCGGCTTCCTCCATTTCGCCGAGCAAATAGTAGACTGATCCTGGGCTGGGGGACCAAACGTTGTTAGTCATTTTTGGCACTTCATCCATTATCTCAACACCTGTTGTGGCGCGCTGAGTCGCAATTTTTAGGATAAGCATCTTTAGTAGCCCTTTGGGAGCGAAGACGTCATTTCCGCTTCTCGACATAGCCCTGAGACGGTTTCACAAGCTATTAAAAAATTGTAAATATCGCGTACAACCTTGCTGGATTCGTTTTTTCAGGTTCCTAAAATGGCAAATCGAACAACAGACTATGGGATAATCGTCCACGGCGGGGCAGGTTCCTTTGTTCCGGGCGTTGGCTCTGAAATTGCAAAGCGCAAAAGCGTCCTCGCAAAGAGTGCAGAGGCGGGCTATAGGATACTCAAGAAAAGGGGAGGCTCTTCCTTGGACGCTGTTGAGGAAGCAATCAGGGTTCTTGAGGATTCGGAGGTCTTTAATGCTGGATCTGGGTCATCGCTCTCTCTAGAAGGAACGGTTACAGCCGACGCGTCGATAATGGCAGGAAACTTGAGCTGTGGGGCTATAGGAAACGTCAGTGTTTCCAAAAACCCCATTTCCCTTGCGCGGAAAGTGATGGAACGATCTGATCATATATTACTTGTCGGAGATAAAGATCTAATCAAATTCAGCAAGGCGATCGGCTATCCGGTCGAGCCACTCAGTCCGTCTGCTTTGCGCGTGTTACAGTATCGGCGAAATCTCTCAACAATGGAAAAGGGAAAAGTTAGAGCATGGCCCAAAAACTACAAGCTTTTGAGAGAATACCTGGAAGGCAGTTCACCCCGACCTCCAGAGCAAGCGGATACTGTTGGAGCGGTCGCGATCGATTCCACATTCAACCTCTGTGCCGGGGTATCAACTGGCGGCAGGTGGCTGAAACTACCTGGCCGTGTGGGCGACTCTGCCCTAATAGGAGCAGGGATTTATGCAGATAATCTCTCCGGTGCTGCTAGTGCAACCGGAGCCGGGGAGGAAATAATTCGCGTCTCTCTCTGCAAATCTGTGTGCGATTTCATGAGGTTCGGTGTGGACGCTCAATCAGCATGTGATGCGGCAATCAAAATTCTGACAGACAGAAGAGGAGTTGGAACTGCTGGAGTAGTTGCGATTGATAAATATGGAAGATTTGGGGCATCAAGGAATACTGAAATGCTTCAGCGAGCTTTCAGATTTAACTCCATGAGTAAAAGCCATGTCGCAGTTCTGCCGGCTGACAAGGATCCTAGTCGCGAACCACCTTATCTTGGAGATCCCAGACTGAAATTCTAAGCATGCTTGCGAAACAGAAGACTGCTCGCGCCTCCAAGCATGAAGTATTTCGAGGCAACTAGATCAAAACCTGCCTCTTCCGCGAGATTCAAGAATTCCGAATTTGTTGGAAGCCTTTGATAAGTAGTTGACAGCGCCGCAAATCGTAATCCCAGTCGACCAGCCGCAAAGAAAGCAATGAGAGGGGCCAGAACACGCCAGTACAAGGCTATCACGCGTTTTCTTAAAATCGAATCAGGTTTGGAAAGATCGACGACGAGAAAGAAGCCTCCCACTCGAAGTATTTCATTGATCTCTGAGAGCGCATCCCTTAGCCTTCTTGCATCCCGTATGGCAAAGCCGGCCATCGCTCCTTGAAAGATTCCTTTCTTTAAAGGCAAATTCTCAAAGATTGCGAGTACTCCTTCAGCATCCAAGTTACGTTCCTTGGCAACCTTCATCATCGGCCTTAGAGCGTCCAACATGACGGAGGGAACTCCAAGCAATTTTGTCATTCTTCCAGTGCCACAGCCCAGATCAACTATCAGTGATTCTGAAGGATTTCTCAAGGATTGTTTGAGCAAAGCCAGACCAGTTTTTCTGATCTTAAGATCTGAGCCCAAAGATATGTAACGATTAGTTTTGTCGTATACTGGAATAATCTCTTTCAGTACCTCCTCCACTGAGTGCCAGTCCTCTCCGAGCCCGAATTGTTTCGCTTCGCTCATAATGCTGAAAACACCTGAAAGGAGCTGCACGGATTCGAGATCAAGGAATTCTTAGGATCTTCAAGCTTGTTTATCGAAGGGCTTTAGAACAGAAGGAAGCTGCTCTATTATGTCAGTAGCGACGATATGAAACCCTTTGATGCTCTCCGCCTTTTCACCTGCCCGTCCTACGGCATATGAGGCTGCTGCAACAATCTCTACCGCCCTAAGACTTGTTCCGACAGCTTGGGCACTGAATGCCCCAATCACTCCAGATATTGTATCACCAATACCTCCGCAAGTCATCGCTGCGCCTCCTGTCCTGTTTACAAAGACCCGCTCTCCATCGGAAATGATCGATTCGTGAGCTTTCATCAATATCGTGATTCCAAATTCCTCTGCCTTCGACTTTACAGATCTTGCTTTTTCTTCAAGAGAATCGCCAGGATCGATTTTGAAGACTCTTTTGAATTCACCAGGATGCGGCGTTGTGATACAATCCTTCCCTTTTAGAAACGAGTACATTTCAACGCTCTGGGCTTCCGCGTCGAGAGATACTCTCACCTTTCTTTCCAAGGCCACTTGCGAGATAATTTTTCTCGCACCTTCGAGATTCTGCCTTCCCAGCCCCGGTCCCAAAACCAAGGAATCAATTTCTGGAAGCCACTTCAGAAAAGCATCGGCCGCGCCTCTTGTGAGCTTCGCATCAGCCAGAGGGAAAACGATCAAATCCGGAGTGAGAGCTCTAATCGAGGCGGCGATCAGCTTCGGAACGGCGAGGTATACCATGTCCGCCCCAGCTCTCGCCGCAGAAATGGACGTGAAAAAGGGCGCGCCGTGAAAAACTCTTGAACCCCCTACGACCGCAACAACACCATTATCTCCTTTGTGGGAGCCTATATGCCTAGGCTGAATGACCTTGTTCACAATTTCCTCAGAAGTTTCAATGTAATCGCTTGCCACAGTTGCTTTAGACCTTCGGTTTTTGATTGGTACGAAAATCAAGTATAAAAGATGCGTTTCATCTTTCGAGATTTAGCTGAGAGATAATTGTCTGGCAGGAGACAAACTAAGGGAGTTAAGCGATCACAGCGCAAATTCGGACTTGGTGCCTCGTTTCCCACAATCCGAGACATCGAAGTACGAGAACAGACGTCGGTAAATGAAATCTTTGAACAGATGTCTCAATCTGGTGGTTTTCAGGCGAGAAATCTGGGAACTGCATTGGAGATCTTAGAACGGATGTGCAGGGATAAAAATTGTTTCAAATTCCTATCTTTCCCGGCTGCGATAGTGGCGACAGGGACCCGAGGGGTGATCAAAGAGTTCGTAAAGCGTAGATTATGTGATGCTTTGATTACAACCTGCGGAACGTTAGACCATGACATTGCGAGATCGTATCGCCCTTACTTATCCAGAGGGGAATTTACGATGGATGACATAGAGCTCGAAAAGAAGGCGATTCATAGGTTGGGAAACGTTTTGATCCCTCGTGATAATTACGGACCTCTGATTGAAGAAAAAGTCCAATCTGTCCTGACGAAAATGTATCATTACGGAGAAACATCTCCTAGTACTCAGCTTCTATGCCAGCGTCTGGGCGAATCGATAACAGATGACAAGTCTATTCTGTATTGGGCTGCGAAAAGCGAGATTCCGGTCTTTGTGCCGGGGATCACTGATGGTGCGGTAGGGAGTCAAGCTTGGTTATTCTATCAAATGCATCGGGATTTCAAACTGGATCTACTGAGAGATGAGCAAGCTCTTTCTGATATTGTGTACTCTGCGAAAAAGAGTGGTGCGTTTATGATGGGCGGGGGCATCTCAAAACATCATACACTTTGGTGGAACCAATTCAGAAATGGCCTGGACTACGCTGTTTATATCACAAGCGCGACTGAGCTCGACGGCAGCTTATCAGGGGCTCAGGTTAGAGAAGCAATCTCATGGGGAAAAGTTTCTACTAGAGCAAAACAGGTTACAGTTTTCGGCGAGGTCACGACTCTGCTCCCATTTATTCTCACAGGTCTGATTCAACGGATGAAGAAATGAGAGAAAACCAATAGGCTTCCGTAAAATCTATATTGCTTAATTAGACGCAAATTGCCCGTTCGCTGAATTCAGCGTTTCATCCTTCACCAGAACAAATTATTCAACAGGTAGTTTTTGAAATTCCATGATAGATTACGGATACATCGCAGTTGCTGGGGCTGTAATCGCGCTCCTTTACGCATTGTTTCTTTTTACTTACATCAGAAGACACGATCAGGGAAGCCCAAAGATGGTGGAAATAGCTTCCGCAGTGAGGCAAGGGGCTGATGCTTTTCTAAGCAGAGAGTACAAGGTGATCACGCCTATCGCAGTTATAATTGCTGTTCTAATTTATGTTGGGATCGATCTGCCGCTCAAAACAGGAGGAGCAACTGCGGTCGGATTTCTTATTGGATCATTACTCTCAGCTCTCGCAGGGTATATTGGAATGGCGACAACGGTCAGGACCAGCTCAAGAACGGCGCAGGCGGCCCGTAAAGGACTGGGTAGTGCTCTAACTCTCGCGTTTAGGGGAGGAGGAGTCATGGGAATGGCAGTTGTTGGATTTGGTCTGCTTGCCGTTTCTAGCTATTATCTCGCATATCAAAATACGATCATTCATACTCCAACGGTGATCGCTGGACTCGGGTTTGGAGCTTCTCTTATTGCAATGTTCATGAGGGTTTCAGGAGGAATCTACACAAAGGCAGCCGACGTCGGAGCCGATCTGGTAGGGAAAACTGAAGCCGGTATTCCAGAAGATGATCCACGAAACCCTGCTGTAATCGCCGATAACGTTGGAGACAATGTTGGAGACTGTGCAGGAATGGGAGCAGACGTCTACGAGTCCTTTGTTGTTACTTCGATTGCAGCATTGATCCTTGCATCTTTGATAACTTCGTCGAAGACGCTCGGAAACTTGACATCATTAGTGTCGTCCCATCAATTGCTCGTCTATCCGCTTCTTCTGGGAGCTGCAGGTATTATTGGCTCGATATTAGGCGGTTTCTACATTCGAAAGGGAATCAAAAAGGATCCTATGGGGTCACTCAATATTGCCCTTATTATCGCAGCGGTAATTGCGGCCATAATTGACGCTGTTACAACCTATTACCTATTCAGTGATAGCCGGCTAGGTTGGGCGCTATTTTCAAGCGCGATAGTTGGAATCGTCGTAGTGGTGGCTATTGAGAGAGTTGCAGACTATTACACTTCGTATAATTACAGGCCTGTCAAATCCATCGCAGAGGCCAGTCAACAGGGGCCCGCGCTCAACTTTCTAGCTGGATTTTCTTCTGGTCTAAAGAGCACCGCGCCTTCGGCGGTAGTGTTAGTACTTGCGATCTTAAGCTCTTACTTTATCGGCTACTACGCATCTGGAAGCAATGTCCTGATAGGGGTATACGCTACTGCCATTGCGGCAATGGCTGAACTTTCGCTTACCGGAGTCATCATGTCAATTGATTCCTTTGGTCCAATCACAGATAATGCCAATGGCATCGTTGAGATGGCAGGACTGGAGGAATCAGTACGCGACGTGACTGATGAGCTTGACGCGGTTGGAAACACGACCAAAGCTACGACGAAAGCTTTTGCTGTGATGTCAGCTGCCCTAGCTGCTGTTGCAATCTTCTTCGCGTTTCAGCAGGCAGTTAACAACCAGATTACATCATCTGCCAGTTTGATGTCAAAATACGGGCTCACTGCCGGAATGTCTTTGAGCTTCGCTCTCAGTGATCCGAGAGTGATAATAGGACTGTTCATAGGGAGTCTGCTTCCCTTCTACTTCTCCAGTTTCCTGATTGAAGCGGTGCAACGTGCTGCTGGGAAAATGGTGGATGAAGTTCGCAGGCAGTTTAGAGAGATTCCAGGAATTATGGAGGGTACTGCGAAACCAGATTACGCAAAGTGCGTAGACATTAGTACGACCGCTGCAATCCGCGAGCTCGCAAAGCCCGCTCTGCTGGCAGTTGTAACCCCGCTAGTTGTCGGTTTCGTCCTCGGGCCATTATCCCTTGGAGGGCTGCTGATTGGAAGCGTAACGTCGGGGGTTTTCCTCGCATTCATGATGACCAACGGTGGAGCGGCATGGGACAACGCGAAGAAATACATCGAACTTGGCAATTTGGGAGGAAAGAAGAGCGAGCCTCACAAGGCGGCGGTCATGGGTGACACTGTTGGGGATCCCTTCAAGGACACGGCAGGTCCTGCGATCAATTCTCTTATCAAAGTTTTGAACACTATTTCGATCGTGTTCATCACAGCAATTGTAATTTACGCACTTTTTGTATGAATGAAATTTCTGAAAGACACAAAAAGGGATTTTTGCCACCAAGACTCTCGATATTCCAGTTTCTGAATTGTGGAGGGGTGGCGGAGCGGTCACGCGTCCGCCTGCAGTTACGAGTAGAAAGCGGATTGAAAGACAGTTCAAGGCTTTTACGCAGATACGTGGGTTCGAATCCCACCCCCTCCTTCAGTTACAAAGGCTACGCTACTTCAAACAGTTTGAAGAACGGTAAAAATTACTACTCTTGTGCGCGGCGTGCGGAAACCGCTTAATAAAGCAAGGGAGCCCCAAAGCCATGGCTACAGGGAAGGAGAGTATTAGGGCGCAGACCGAGAGGATCCTAGCTAACGCCCCTGGTACCAGATCGCTTCACGGAAGTCAGTTCAACAAAATCGTGATAGAGCCGTTCGTCATTCCAACCGGAGCCTCTCAGGATTTCATTTACGAATTCTGCTGCCACGGCTATGCTGAAGCCGAGGCGCTCCTCAACTCCCTCATCGAGGAGCCCGAAAGGCGAGGATACCCGGATGATGAAAGAATCGAGCTTGCGTCCCCGCTGCGGATCGAAGGAAGCTCAGTTCATAGAACTGCGCATCGTGGGCAGCGTCAGGGCTCAGGGTGGCGTGCCCGTCTTTCACGGGAAGAAAGGGAGCGTTCGCGATGTTGCATGCTACAGGTGCACGAGCTGCAATCGACCCTTCTATGTGGAAGTCAGAAACGTTTCTCCTCAATCTTGATTCTTAAGAACCTCGGTTAGTAGGGTGAGAGGAGAATTTCCTTTAAAGAGAAGAAAAAGCAACCTTCAAGAGATTCTCGTGGTTAGAATCGGGCCCCCTAAACCCACTCGGTTCGAGCGCACCCGCATTATCGGGACAAGGTCAATTCAGCTTGCCCAAGGAGCACCTCCTTTTATCAGAGTGGATGAAAGTGCTCGCAGTCCGATTGACATCGCTATGAAAGAACTCGATCGGAAAGTTCTCCCTATTAACATCAGAA
The DNA here is from genome assembly GCA_030041355.1 of Nitrososphaerales archaeon. Taxonomy (GTDB): domain Archaea; phylum Thermoproteota; class Nitrososphaeria; order Nitrososphaerales; family CADDZS01; genus JASHOD01. Next base: position 88,167 of record JASHNZ010000019.1, on the reverse strand, counting down.
GAACTAAGACTGACGGAGAGTATCTGGGCGACATTCAGTAGCATTAGAATGCGGAGCATGTGTGCGAACCTTGATGCCACCTTGGTGGGAAATTAGATTCCTAGGAAATCATCTTGCTACGGAAATCTTGGTAGCAGTATTTGGACTTACTTTGCTCGTCAGGAGTGATAGCATTGGCGCGTGGCTTGCCCGCTTTTTGAGTTTCTTCCTGATAACTGACATGACAGTCAATATTTTACAGTCAATTCAAAGTGGAACGACATTAATTTACCTCTCAATTCACTCAGTTCTGCCGACACAAAGCGTTGATGGTGATCTTCTCATACCTACAGTCCTCTTAGTGGGTCTTTACATGCGTCCATCTTTGAAGTATCTTGGATTATTCTTTGCCTCATTATTTCCATATTTGGTATGGTGGTGGAGCATTGGATTTCCTATTTCAATGTCACCACCTGCTAATCTATCAAATGAATTCATCAACTTGATAGAAATTGGATATTGGAGCATGGCTATTGGGCTATATTATATCATTATGACTAGCACTAAGATTAGGGCGACATTCAGTCGCCTTAGATGGCAAATCAGAACACCTTGAGGGTTAGGGCGGGTTCTCGCAAATGTTGTTAGGGAGCGTTTCGAGCAGCCTGGTTCCTCACGGGCACCTTCCCGTGCTTGTTGTAAGGTGAAGAAATCTACGAGTCTTGAACGAAACTTGAAACCTCCCGTTCAAAGTCCTCGGAAATTATTATGGTGTAGTGGTTTGTCTTCGGGATCTCCTTGATCTGACTGTTCTTTATCAAGCCTGCTAAGCGGCTTGCCTCCTCGCGTGGCAGAAGTAGCCCTTTGTCAGGACCAAGCATTCCCTCTGTAGCTCTTAGAATGAGAGTGGGTGCTTTGACCAGCGGCAGGATTAACTCCGCATTGACTGTGGCATTCGTGGCATTTTCTTCTTGTATTGCCGACTTTGGTACTCTTGAAATGACGGTGCCATCGGCTCGGACATCAGCATCGTATCGATAAAACCCTTCCCAGAAGTTGTTCCATGTGAAGTACGGCATCCTCTTGCAAAGCTCCAGATAAGCATCTAGCGACGGAAATTCCTGGCCTAATCGATTTAGAGATGCAGAAATCGCTCCCAGAGTATCGGACGGGAGTCTGACTCCAACGTCCACCATAATAAATTTCCTCACCCTCTCGGGAAAGAGAGCGGCCATGTAGAGCCCGATTAGGCCGCCCAGCGAATGGCCCACGATTGATACTTTGTCAAGACCCAGGGAATCGAACAGCGAAATCAAATCAGCGGCATGAAATGCAATTCCATAGCCGTGAGCCGGCTTGGAACTCATTCCTCTCCCACGCAGATCGGGTGCAATAACATGGAATCCTTCATGAGATAGATGATCTCCGAGTTTGACAAACTCGTGGCTGTTAGCTGTTAGTCCGTGTATCAGGACAACACTTTTTGATGACACCGGGTTCCAGTCTAGATAGTGGAGTTTAATTCCACTTATCTCTATATCAGCGTCCTGCAAAGTTCAATCCGCAAATCCGGCATCTTAGTGTGAAGCGTACGCTTTAGAGATTGCGATTTGGCTTCTTCGAGTTTTAGAAAGTACTCCACCCGTCATCGATCACTACGCAGTAGCCATCCTAGTATTATGGAGAGCCCATCCGTTCCTCTTTCTCCGTGGAACCGAATTCATGTTCTGTATTCCTCTCTTTCGGGCTAGAAGCTCCTCCACCGTACAAATAAAGTCTGCAGAATGGCACCTGTCCTAAAACGGCATGCTGCCGTAGCTTTGGGCAAAAAAGTACGCCTACCTCTGCCCTAAAGCCGTGTAGCCCGCCATGTCTGTGAACATTATCGCCGCTGGCTTCCTGGGCTCACCAGCTTGTCCCTTGTGCACTTTTCCTATGTCAGACTCTGGTACCAGCCAATCTGGCTGAGGTGAAAAGTTAAGCGTTTTCAGCGGTTCGGGAGCAATAGAAATTGTTCGTTTCGAGAGGACAAATTCTTCGAAATGCAATCGATGTAGCTCGATAAGTCTCGGCGGAGACTGTTTTACGAAAACCTGTTTGACACACTGTAAACTTTGAAATGCATTATCGGTGGTCCCCGAATTTTTTTGGGTGCTTCTTAAAGTCCAAATGATTATAAATTGAATAAAATTCTTTTCGTGGCCATTCATCCATCATGATCCACTTTTCAAGGACCAAATCCGTTGTTGCTCTTGGCATACTCTTGTTATTATCTGTCAGTTCTTTTACTGCGTTCGCTTCGACCGGACCGATATCTAATGCGCAAACCAAAAGCGGATCTGCCGCGTCCATTTCGTCTTCTGCTAGGTACAATCCGATAGGAAGTACCGCAAGCAAAAGTGTTTACTCTTGTCCGTCTCCGGTTACGAACGAATCCTCAGTGACTATTCCCCTGACATATAGTACAAATCCAAACGGCATTGCATTTGATCCGTCGCACTCGCTTGTATGGGTCGCAGCACAGGACGGAACTGTCCAAGCAATCAGTACTCTGACGAACAAAGTAAACAGCACAATCTCTGTGGATGACGATTTAGGCGGAATAGCTGTTGACACTAGCAATAGTCAGATTTTCGTCGCAAGCAAAACGCAAAACGTGGTCTATACTTTGCGTCCTGTGGAAAAAGGGATATCGCTCCCAAAGGATTCTGTCCCCACTTACATCTTGTACGATCCGGTATACAACAAGATATATGTCTCAGATACGGGCTCCGGCTACATTTCGGTAATTGATCCTGCAACTTACAAGGTCATAAAGAACATAAAACTTTCAGCTGATTACAACGCCATGCCATACGGGCTGGCTTATGATTCGTTTAACGGCCTCGTCTTCGCCACGGATACTCAGGGGAGCCGGATAGATGTCATCAATAATGACAACGCGATCGTGGCGAGCTTATCCCTAGGAACTGTCGGACCATTTGGTGTTGCCTTTGACCCTTTCAACAGCCGCCTGTATATTACGGGAAACTACGTGGGCAAATTATTAGTGTATAACGCTACTGGAGATGATCCTTCCCTCTTTAATCCACTCTACAATATCACTTTCGCCTCGGGGTCAGAGCCCTTCGGAGTGGATGTGGACTGTTCCACCGGCAATATTTGGGTTTCCGACACTGGTTTGAATGCGGTCTATGTGCTAAGTGCGTGCTCTAGCAATATAATCAACACTACGTCAAATCTTTCCGCTCCTGAATGGTTCAGCTTCGACTCGGTGCATCACCAGATGTATGTAACTGAACAAGGCGGTATGGCAGTAGTGATGCTGCCTTCGGATGCCGTGCCCCCCCAAACGGTGAATGATTGCGCGATAGGACTCGCGGATTACGGAATGTACAAAGGAGTGTCTTACACGTACACGACCACAAAGTTCCAGTCAAATACGACCTTTACTTCTCTGAACATCGGAAACAATGCGAATCCCGCCGTGAACAACATCATGAGCGTTCAATTCAACATGGTTGACTATGGAGTGACCGAGCACTCCAACACCGGAGCATACTGGGTCCAAAATATCGCGGACATGAAGCAAACGGGAAACTATTACGGCATTGCGGTCATCAACAATATCTGGAACTGGACAGTCAACGGAGGTTCAATGTCAAACGCGCCAGGAGATCTAAACCACACGTGCGCCAGCGGAACATTTGGTAATAGCAATGGGCAACTGTATTACTATTGTCAAATTGGAGACGTCACAAAGAACAGTTTTGTAGCGAACGTCAGTCTTCCTTTCACGATTCAACTGGAAGTTGACACTTACGCTTCGACACATGGCAACTCCACGATCGCCTTTTACTATAGCATTTACCAAGGCAACACTAAGGTAAATGGATCGGAGTACGATATTGTAACCTTCAGTGGATCAGGAGGCTCACCAGCGTTCAAAGTGGGCGGTTATTCCACCCAGAAATATTACGGGAATACGTTCATACCTAATGATGTGGAGAACGTATTTTCAGGTTACCCTTCCGGCAGCGGTTACTCCTGTGCCGGGTGCGTTATAGTCAATAAGATCGACGCGTCGATGCAAGTATACTATCTTCCCAAGGCGGGAAAGCAATTCACCCTTCTGACCCATGCGTATTCAGCTGGGAGTGAAACCGCCGAAATGGTCGTGAACGTTCACATGGTTGAGAATGGAAAAACGCATTCGGCGATGGCAGTTAGTGGAACAGACAATGATGTTGAACTTTGGTAGCTTTGAGATAGCTGTTGATATGTTCGCCTATGATCTTCCTGAGATCTTGATGTTCACTGACCTTATGCTCTTTCAGATCTGTTGATAGGTCGACCAGGTTCTGTTCTGGCACAGTGAATTGATAGAAAACGTCGAGAAACCAAAATAGGGCACTCTTTCCTGTTCTATTTTGAAACTGAATCAAAAAGTGATGAAACTTATCGACGACAAGAACTTCGCGAATTTTGCTTTTGTTACCCGAAAAGGGAATCCGCACGTCAGTCCTGTCTGGATTGACCGCGATGGTGATACTATTCAGATCAACGCCGCCGAAATCCTTGCAAAAAGCAAGTTACTAAAGGAAAATCAGAAAGTAATGATCAGTATAATGAACCAGAAAAATCCGTACGAAAAAGTGCTGATCAGAGGTCACATCATAGAAATAACAAAGGAGGGAGCTGAGGAGCAAAACAACAAAATGTCAGTGAAATATCTTGGGACGATAGAGGATCCGGACCGACCTGTCAGCGATCGAGTCCTCTTTAAGATTGAGGCTGATCACATTCTTGAATAATGTGTAATGAGAAAGAAGCTAAAGATAGCACCAATGCTCGCTCGCCGCTTGTTACCGACAAGTGTACTTCATTAAACACCTTTTATTTCCTCACAAAAATTGAATCGCCCTAAAGTCTCACTTCCCCACCATCTGCAATGATTGTTTGCCCCACAACGAAATCGGAATCGTGTGAAGATAAAAAGAGCGCGACTTTGGCAATGTCTACAGGCGCACCAGCTTTCCCAAGAGGAATTGCGCTCACAAGCTCATTCCACTGTTTTTCATTGTAGTTTTTTCTATTTGCATTCGTTCCAATCGTACCTGGAGCGATGGCGTTGAGATAGATTCCGTAATCTCTTATGAGCTTGGGAGCTAACGACTTGACCGTCAGTCTGTTCAAGTCTTTTGCAAGAGAATACCTATAGCCCAAATCTTCGCCATAGATTGTAGGGGTCGAGCTGATGAGAACGATCTTCCCGTAGTGCTCCTTCTTCATGTAATCCTTTGCAGCTCGTATAAAATTGTAAGAGCCAAGGAAATCGACTCTAATCGCGGAAAGCAGATCCTCTTCAGATAGTTCGAGGGAATTTTCATTCCAAAACTGCAAGGAAGAAGGGAGACCCGCAAAACAAGTTATGATACTTACTTTTCCCCATTCATTCACTACCTTATCGACAAGACCCTTTACTTCATTGTAGTCTGAAATCTTGGCGCTTAATGACATGCTTTCAGCGCCTAGCTCTTTTAACTTGTTTGAAGCCTCAATGGCTCTTTTGTAGGATTCTTCGGTAAGACCGGAGAAATGAATTGCGACCTTTGCCCCCTCGCTTGCAAAAGTTAGTGCTGTTGCTTGTCCGATCTCGCCACTACCGCCGGTGACGATTGCAACCTGACCTTCGAGCTTACCATGAGCTTTCATTTGAGAAACAGACTCTGTCATTACTTACTCAACTCTCTCTTGAGATCGTGACATAAACATATTCAGGCCATTCCCTCTTCATGATGTTGATTTCCAGTCGTAGCGACGACAAATCCTCGATGACCTGAAGTCGCAGTTGGAACAAAAATGAATTATTCTGCCCTAAATAGTCCAATCTAGATCTCCTGAGAAAGTTTTTCCGAATTACTTGTCCGCAGGTTGACTTCCATCGAATTTAGGATTCAGCCTTTTTGTCCTCAAGCAGTTTGATTGCCGCATCGAGACCACTAACTATCCAATCCAGATCCTTTGCCAGGTCGTAGTCCTTGTTGTTGAGCGCAACATCGCGTTCAGTTGCCATTCGACTGCGCTCGCGCGACAGATGATTTATTGCGTAATCTAATTTGTGTTCCCCTTTACTCAAGGAATTTCACCTTTTGTATGCTCGTTCGCGAACGATGCTTAATCACGTTTTCCAATTTTTTATGCACAAAAACATTCGCTTTAGATGGCCGAAGGTGTCCTCGTTGTGCCTCCGGCGCTCTCGGGAGAAGATTACCCTGGCGTTAGTCTCAAAAGTTCTGTCAGAAAACAAGTGAGTTATCTTGCATGGATGGGAAATTATTCTTTCGTAGTCGTTAAGCGATCTTGACTCGATGTCTCTAAAGAAACGATGCTGAGGATAGCAGTAGGAAAAACAGGGCAGACAGCAATTGAACTGGTTTCTCGAGTCTTTACAAACTAACGAACAATTCCTTGAAGTAAGAAGACGTTTCGTAATTGACACGGAAAAGCTCAAGGGTTACGCGAGATTCAAGCAATTAGCGCATGTAAACAGAACGTGCGGATTCTGCGGCACACAGTTGCAGGACAAACGCAAGATCTTTTGCGATTCAAGATGCAGGAGAAGTTTCAATAGAAGGTTCAGTTACTTCGTGGTCACTTGGAGACAAATTCGCTACAGAGCACTCCGGCGTGACAGGTGGACTTGCATTAAGTGCGGACGCAGAGCTAGACAGGTCGATCACATAATACCCCTCGCGCTTGGCGGGCGCGAATTTGATGTTGACAACTGCCAGTCTCTTTGCCGTGAGTGCCACATGCGAAAGACTATCCGCGAGATGCAGGAGAGGAGGTCTCGCAAAACAAGAGAAAGGTCGAACTAGATCGAAGTTGCTGTTCCAATTGCGAGTTAACCGTTCGCTTCTCGTTCTCCTAAACAGATTTGATCTAAAAATAGTACATTCTTTCCAAGTCTGACTTTTAAACTAGGATCTGCAGCATTCTCTTGAAGCAATTGTCACAAAAGCATAAAGCTCAAGCCCTCAATCTCGCTTCGAAGTAATTGAATGGCAGAATTTTCTGAATAAAGCGGAGTAAAAGTGATTTCCTAGCGTCCCATGACAGACTTATCTAGCTCCATGATGCCTGATACGTTGAGATGAGAGAAGCAATGCCAAGAAGAGTCCCGTCGAAGGATCAAATTGCTGAGTTCAGGAAGACCATGAATGAGATGACGACAGCCCGTCTGGAAATGTTCGGCGCTAACGCCGCAAAGTACGCCGAAGTCCTAGGTACCTTCAGAGACGCCCTCGAGAAGTCTGGATTCTCCAGAGAGGAAGCAATGCAAATCCTCCTCAAGGCCGCCGAACTACCGGGCAGACGACCAATATTCGCAGGACAGCGCGGTCACTGGAAATAGCTTGATTAGGGGAGCCGATTAAGGTATCAAGATAGATTCCAAGATACGCAAGATTAAGATTATTGGGACAGTGCTAGGAGCAACTGCCCTATTGTGAAGACTACCCGTAGAACAAAGCGAGTGCGCAAAACCAACGAACTGCTTCTTGCTAGTTAGGAAAGAAGCTGATGTACGAGCTACCCTAATGTGACTAACGAAAAGGCTAGCCATAGCGCTTATTTCAGGCTCGAAAGTCAAGATGTCCTATGTGGACCAAGTGGCGTCGACTGATTCTGTCAAGAAGTACAAGATGAGAAAGCTCATAGCATCTTTGTCAAGCAAAGAAGCAACTGCAAAGGATCTCGTGTCGGTCTACATACCGAGGGAGAAATCAATTGAGGACACAGATCTCTTCCTCAAAGAGCAGTTAGACTATCCAGAAATTAAATCTCAAGCCACGAGACAAGAAGTCCGAGAGGAGTTTTCAGAAATAATCCATCATCTCAAGACGCGAAATGAAATTCCAGATAATGGGCTCGCGATATTTGCTGCTCCTAATTCAGGAGCAAAGCGCGTGGATACTCATGAGGTAATTCCCCCTGAGCCCATTACTCACTTTATTTTCGGAGTCGACGATCAATTCAATTTGGAGCCCCTCAGAACCATGCTCCGAGAAGACAGGGTTGTCGGCATAATCGCGATGGATGCAGATACGGCTGGGTTTGGAATTCTGAACGGTGAAAGACTCGATATGGTTGATCATATCACCTCTGGTATTTCTGGCAAGACTGACAAGGGCGGCTGGAGTCAAAGGAGATATGAGCGAGAACGAGACATGGAGCTCACTTATTATTTTCACAGGGTTGCAGATCATGCAACTGAAGCTTTTATCACAAAAGAGAAAGTTAATGGATTGATTGTTGGCGGACCAGGATTCACCAAAGAGGATTTCCTAAAAGAAGATTTCCTGCGTTACGAGCTCAAGAACATGCTTCTTTCTCAAGTGGATACAGCACTTTCTGGCAAGGAAGGAGTGAGAGAAGCTTTTGAGAAATCAGCTCACGTTCTGAAAAATATTCATTCCTCAGAGGATAAGAAGCTGATGCAACGTCTAGAGGTAGACACGGCGAGGAAAGATGGCTTGGTAGTTTCAGGTTTGCATAAAGTGCTAGATGCTGTGAGAAATGGAGTCGCAGATACCGTTCTCGTCGCAGATAATACTGGCTTGATTGAAATTGTCTTGACATGCAAAAAGTGCGACACCTCAAGAACGCGACTAGTCCATGAGGAAAAGGAGGTGGAAACTACACAACAGGAACTTTTGATCCCTTGTGAAAAATGTAACGGCCTAGAATTCGAGGTAGAAGATAGAGACGTCATAGATGTCTTGGAAGACGCTGCTTCGACCACAGATGCCAAAGTCGAGGTGATATCTTCGCAAGAGAAAGAGAGACTCAATTCTGTCGGAGGTATTGCCGCTTTGCTTAGATACAAGATCGCTTAGTCGGCGGGCAAAGCGATCCTTATACTGTTCAGCGGGTTAAAGCAGTCTACTACATAGATACCACACTTTGGGCAGTGTGTGCATCTTGGGATCGAAGCATTCCCAATTTTCAAATCCTCACAGCAATCCGACAACTCATTCTCAGAGTCGAGGATCGACACCGGGGTTTAATAAGGAACCATTTGTGCTATCGTTTCCAAGATCAGAGCGCGCAGAACTAATGACGCTCATGCTGGATGAGGTCTTCCCGATAGCAATGTCTAGAACAGTTCCTAAACTTAAGGCCTCGACTCCAACCGTGGTGGCGATTTGGACGCTCTTATCCTCCAAAATGGAAGCCTTGCCAATAGAGCAGCCGAAGAATGTTTCAAAGGAATTTAGGCGTGCAAAAGCAATTTCTGGGTACACCGTAATATCAAAACTTCTTGAGGGTGACAGGCTCTCTATGCTTGAAGAGCCCTGCGAAAATAATTCTTTAACCGTGGGCACTGTTACGCTCGCCGGAGACGACCTCATCTCGCTTTTGCACATCTTTGAGGCGACTACTTTTGGATACGCTGTGGTTGAAAAACCTGACAAAGAAAAGGATCCAAGTCTGATATTTATCCGAGATCTTCTGGACCTACACATCACAGGACACATTTACTCAGACCTCTTGGTTAGCGACGTGACTTCCTCACCGATTTTCTCTATCAGCCGCTCCGCAAGATTGAAGGATGTTCTAAGGGACATGCTGAAGAGGAAATTCAGAAGGGCTCTTTTGAAGGACTCAGAGAGACAGATAATCACAGACCGGGATATTCTAGAGTTTCTTTTCGCAAACCGAAGGCTGGAGGCAAGTGCCTTTGACATTGTAGCACTAGAAAAAGCCCTTGATAAGGAGGTAGAGATCATCAAGCCAACGGTCGCACAGAAAATCGGCAGGCATGATAATCTTAGAACGGCCGCTCAGTCAATGATTGAATCCGGAACCAGCTGCGTTCTGTCACCTTCAGGGCTGATCACTCCGTGGGATCTCATAATGAAACCCTGGCGTTTAGGGCATCTACGGGTCACGAGTGCAAGTCGCTAGAGTCTTAAAGAAAAACAGTCGATTCTCATCGCAGAGATCGAGAATCATAATTGGGAACGAGGGTTCGACATAAGCGGTGCCATACGAGGAAAGGCGCAATGTTGACAGGCAAACGCCTGAGTCAAGTTAGGCAAGCATTTCAAAAGTTGAGCTACAGAGTTCCAACGGTTAATAGACACTAGCTTCTGAAAGAAAAACATGCAAACTGAAATGAACGAAAAGTCAGACTTGAGGATCGGCTCTATTGTCATCGATTGCGTCAACTTCGAAAAGATGTTGGTCTTCTGGCAGGAAGCGCTCCACTACATTACGAGAAACTCACCAAGTGGCGGTTGGGCTGTGCTTCGAGATCCTGCAGGGAGAAACACTAACGTGTCGTTGAATCAGGTTCAGCCTTCTGAGAAGCTCATGGGGAGAAACTGGCTCCATTTCGACCTCTACACGAACGACCAGAAGAGCGAAATTGACCGGCTTCTCAAACTGGGAGCGACGCGTCATGCTCAGAAATATGATCCAGAAGATGATTTCGTAGTCCTCGAAGATCCTGACGGCAATCTCTTCTGTGTAGTCGACACAAACAAGTAAAGCGATTCGAAGAATACAAATCTCTTTGCAAAAGCCCGGGGAGGAAACTAGGATAACACATGGATCGAAATGATCCTACTGTCCTATGGCTCTTGCAATTGGACGGTAAATTGAATGATCCAAGAGCGAAAGAAGCACTGGATCTCATCGAGTCAAAAAGCATGAAAGGATGGTCGTTGGCGGCCTGGGGGCTACTACTGATACCTAGTAGGTAGAGCTACAACGGGAAAGAAACGGCGTGCTTCTGTCGAAGTTGTTTATTGGGGCGTCAAAGTTGTTGATTGGGGTCGCTGTGGTCCCAATGAAATGATAACCCTAAACGCTCTCAGAGCCCTGAAGGGAGCGGGTAGGATCAATTGAGTCGGAAGTATTCGCACCAAATTTCTCCGCAAGATTTTAGCTTGAAAAGATCTAAACTGCTGATATCCGTTGGCGTTATAAGCGGGTTATTGACAGGCTTATAAAATATAACGCACTTACTTTGTTAGATTTGGAAGAAGAAAAGAATTCGACAATATTTACGAGACAGAGCACAGGCCTCGTTCGCCAGGGCAGATGGATCGACGCGTTCATCTTCAACTCTTCTGCCTCTTGGATGTTCGGTACACTCATTTTTGCCCTGTCAAGCTTTGTTTATTTTGGAGGGGCGAATTTAGTTTCTGCCGAAGGCCTTGCCCTGATCTTCGCGATCGCCATCGCCGTCATGTATGCAATTCTGACTGCTCTCATGCCCAGATCGGGCGGTGATTATATTTTCAATAGCAGAATCATTCATCCCGTATTCGGATTTTCATTTAATTTCTCGCTGACTGTATGGCAGCTCTTTTCCGCGGCCTTTACGCTGTTTTTTATTGCCAATGTTGCGCTGGGGCCAGGGCTACAAGTGTTGGGATTTTACGCAAACTCGCCAGTTCTCGTAAACTTCGGAAATTGGCTTGTGCTTCCTGTGAATTCTCTAATATTCGCAACAGTTGTCAATGTGTTATTCACGCTACTGATTACGGCCGGGATAAGAAGAACTTTCTCGGCTCTCGACATCATGTGGATCTTAACTCTGATGGGCTCCTTCGTGATGATCGGAGCTCTCTTTGCGACGACGCATGCAGGTTTTCAATCAGCTTTCAATGATTTCATGCTAAAGTCAAATGGCACGTCGACAATCGCCAATTCTTTCAAGTTTGTCGAAGGAGCCACACCCGCCCCGCCAAACAGGTTGGCAATACCTGAAATAGCGATCTGCGCTGACAGCGTTATCTGGGTATTCTGGACTGCTTACGTCGCTGGAGAGATCCGCCATGCTAATGTAGTTCGGAGAAATATTTCCTCGATGGCGGGGGCTGCTTTTCTCAACGCCTTGTTTTTTGTTACTCTCGTAATTCTCCTTTACTCCCGGATTGGAATTCCCTTTTTGTCAGGAATAACCTCCCTCGCAGGGACTTCGTCGGCCCTACCCTTCAGCTCGACACTACAAGCCTTGAGCGCAGTGTTGGTACTTTCAACGGGTAGCTTCTGGGCAGGGCTAGTTGTGCTCATCGCAATAACTCTGGGCTACTCAGTTCTTTTGCTGCCGGCTCTGTACCTTCAACCAATTAGATCGGCATTCGCTTGGAGTTTCGACCGAGTTGTTCCGATTAAATGGAGCTCGGTTAGCTCGAGGTTTCATACCCCAATAGTTACGACACTCGGAGTCTTTGTGGTGATTCAGATCGCGCTTCTCCTAATTACACTTGCTTCCAACTCATTACTGGGAATATATTCTACGGCTGTTATAGCTCCAGCTTTTAGCTGCATATTTGCCACTTCCTGCGCTGCAATCTTCTTCAAATTCAGAAAACACTCCCTTCCAGAGCTTGAGTTAAAACAACGCCGCAGCTATCTGATCACAGCGGTAGGGGCGCTTTCATTGGCATTTATCCTGTTCATGACTTATGAATTCATGTCAAATGAAAGTTTCTTTTTCAGCTATCCATCTTCAGGACTTTCGACTACGGCTTTGATCGTCCTGAATTTCGTTTTCATCCCCATTGGTGCCTTGATCTATTACATTTCCTACACTCTGCGGAAGCAGAAGAATAAGATAGATCTGAACTTGATTGCGAGTCAGCTTCCGCCCGAGTAATAGGACCAACTGATTCAATACATCCAAGGACACGTTGCACTTCAAATCATGCCATCTCAGCTCATAACAGGATTCGAACTCTATATTGCTGATCCAAGTTTTCAATTCTCAACAGATAATTATGCAAACGATAACTAGATATGACAAATTCACGTGGCCCAGGCCTTGGTGAAGCTTATATGAAAAAATCGCTTCTAGTCTTGTCGTGCTTTCTATTCGCATTTTTGCTCATGTTTGGAAATCCCATTTTCGGGAGCCCCGGTGTTTCAGGTCCAATCACTGCAAGTGCTTCATCAAACCAAGCCGTTAATCTGAATATGACTGGAGAGATTACAAACATTGCCCGTCAGAGTTGGTCCCAAAGCGGGGGAAACGTACTGACTGCTTACATTTTAGGAGACCAAATAGATCCTGGTTCTGGAAGTTTGACATATACCATGCATTCCAGTATTGTCGGAAACAACATTTCTGGAAGCGCCAAACTTACTTTCAATGCAACTATAGACCAAGTTCCCGTAACTGTTACTGGAAATGGTACCCTGCTGGTCAACAACATGAATGGTGCACTCTGTTTTCCTTTGACCAAGAACCTTTCAAATGATTGCGATGATCCTGACTATCTACAACCTAGCTATCTCAACAACAAGTCCAGCAGCGGATATACCAGCGCCATACCCTTTGTCTTCGAAGGCCCCACTTCATTCAACATAACAATTGGCGGAGAGACAATCACCACGTCGGGCGGTTTTTCGATTGAAGCCGCCGGAGACAACCTCTTTGGTGGACCCGTGATTATTGCCTCTGGCGACCAATATGTCGTGATCGTGGCAAACTACACACAAGCTAGCGCACAATTTGATAGTATACGGTTCCGAGGCTCTCTGAACGGCACAGTTGGAAATTCGCCAGTAACAGGATCCTTCATCGAAGCTTCCAACATTGTGGAAAATTTAAACACTGGAGTGCAAAAAGAGCAGGGTAGAATGTTCTTCAATACAACCTCCGCATTCTTGAACGGGATGATTGAAGCGTACGCAATCACAGCGTCATCTTACACGCATTACATTAGTCCTCTTCCACTTCAACCACTTCTAGGAGGAGGATATGCGCACACGGCTGACTGTTCTTGGGCAACGGGCATTGAAGGAACGTGCAAATTGGCTCAATTGACTTCAGTAGGATTCGTGGGAACCTCACGAAGTCACTTTCAAGCTGTGTTTGTTCGAGTTTGGAGTGTCCCTTCTGCTGAGTTTGAGGGACAGCTGAAAGGCAAGGTCTAAGCGACCTCAAATTTCCCAAAGCCCAGTGTTTTCAATCTAGACTTTTGTGTGCAATCCGACTTCCAAGCCTTAATTAGGAACTGAAAGGAACTAGATGGCAAATTGCTTCACCTCATTTGAGCGTTTGGATTCTTGAAGAAATTTGATGTAATAGTAGTGGGTTGCGGGGCCCATGGCAGCTCCACCAGCTATTATCTCGCTTCTCGAGGTTTGAAAACTCTGACGCTTGAGAGATTTGCATTGAATCATTCCAATGGATCGTCTCATGGCAAAACGAGAATAATCAGAACAGCTTATGCAGAGCATCCGCTGTATGTTCCACTAGTAAGAAAAGCACTGGAGCTTTGGTTTGAACTTCAAGAACTCAGCGGCGAGGGCGTAATTCGCCTTACTGGAGGACTGCAGGTAGGTCCGCCCGAGGGCAGTCTGATAAGAGGAGTAATGGCGAGCGCAAAAGAGCACGGAATCCGATGCGAAATGATGACGCCGAGAGAAATCAAAGATCGATTTCCAGTATTTTCCCTGGCCGAAGATCAGACTGGCGTTTTTGAGAAGATCGCGGGGATACTTTTTCCTGAGCTGTGCATCAAAGCTTACGTCGAGCTTGCCCAAGAGCGTGGCTCAATTTTTCATTTCTCGGAACCTCTGATCAAATGGACCCATGGCAGAAACGGAGATTTTGTCGTGACGACTGAAAAAGAACAATATGCCGCGACCTCAGTAGTCTTCACAGCTGGAAGCTGGCTCTCTAGCCTTGTTTCAGATTTAGAGCTGCCTCTAACTATTGAGCGTCAAACCGTTTTTTGGATGAGGGCAAAAGAAACGACTAATCTTCTGTCGGTAGAAAAGATGCCGATATTCATTTTCGAAGAAGGACTCAGCACAAGTTCTCTCTTCTACGGTACTCCGGACGTTGGGGATGGAATCAAAGTAGGCAGACATCATGGCGGATCAATCGCAGATAGTCCTGAACAGATAGTGCGACAAGTTACGATGCGAGATGAGGCGCCGATTAGGCACTTCTTAGAGAAAAGAATCCCCATCGCAAATGGTGATGTTGTAAGTTCAACTACTTGCATTTACACGAACACCCCTGATCGAAACTTTATTGTGGCCACCCATCCGAAATACAACAATTTGTGGATAGTTAGCGCTTGTTCTGGTCATGGCTTCAAGTTTGCAAGCGTTCTCGGAAAGACTGTTGCTCAAGATATCCTGGGGGAAAGGAGCGAGCTTGACCTTTCCCCGTTCAAACTCAAGAGATTGCTGAAATAAAAAGAGAACGCAGTTTCAAGATTCAAATCACTAGATTATAATCATTAAAATCTGCGGCTGGTGTTAGAATGAGTTCCGTGTCAGAATCTGAGATTTCAGATCAGCTTCGCAATGTTGTCGGAGATTCTTATCTTCTTACGTCAAAATCTGCAAAGATAGAGGATTTCAAAAAAGACATGGGCGACTTTGAATCAGCACCTCTCTTAGTAGTTCAGCCTGACTCGGCTCAACAAGTCTCGAGAATTCTGAAAATTTTGAATACGCACAAAGTTGCCGTTGTCGCCAGAGGCGCCGGAACTAGTTTAACCGGAGCGACGAGCACTTTCGGAGGAGTGGTTATTGATTTTTCGAAGAGAATGAACCGGATTCTCAAGATTGACATTACGAACTGGTACGTCCACTGCGAGGCAGGCGTTGTTGTAGACGACCTCAATCAAGAATTAGAAAAGCACGGTTTCTTTTTCCCGCCAGACCCAGCAAGTACTCCTTGGTGCACTGTCGGAGGCGTGGTCGCTGAAGATTCTGGTGGGATGAGGACTTTTCGGTATGGAACTGTGAAGAACTGGGTGCTGGCTTTGAATGTGGTTTTGGCTGATGGCACTATGATCAGAATAGGAGAACCTCTTCCAAAGAACAGGGTTGGATACGATCTCGTCCATCTTATCTGTGGGAGCGAAGGCACTCTAGCTTTGATCACTGAGGCATGGCTCAAGATCATGCCCCTTCCGGGGAGAACCGGATCCTCTTCAGTTAAAAAATTCATGATCTTTTTTTCAAACTGGAATGATGCGGTGAGTTCTATTGTAGCTATGCGTAGCTCCGGCATTCAGCCGAATCTGTTGGAATTTATGAGTAAGGAGGCAATGACTGCGGTCAATCAAGCCTTCGATACACAGATTCCGGAACATCAAGCCATCTTATTCATGGAATCACCTTTCGAAATGGTCGCCAAGATAATTGAAATTTGTAACGCTAACCACTCGGTAGATGCTTATGTGGGAAAGGATCCAAAAGATGAAGAAAGGCTCTACAGCGCAAGGGCTCTTCTGCTTTTAGGAATAAAGACCTTGGGATCGGGAGTTTACAATGAAGATATCGTCGTTCCCCTGGACAAGCTTGGAGAGTATCTGGATTTCGTCAAACTCACCGCGAAAAAGTACGGTCTACAGATTCCAACCGCAGGTCATGCCGGTGACGGAAACGTTCATCCGACGATTGTTTTCGATGCAGAGTCTAATGAGTCGCGCGAGAAGGCGAAGGAGGCCTTTGCTGATCTAATTAATGAAGCAGTTCAGATGGGAGGTTCTGTCACCGGGGAGCATGGCGTGGGAGTCCAGAAACTGGAATTCGCCAATCGTCAGCTATTGGAACGAAACGGGCCAAAGGCGATAGATCTAATGAGAGAAATCAAACGACTTTGGGATCCAAACAACATACTTAATCCGGGGAAATTCGTTCCAAGAGAAACTACGGCGCCCTAATTAAAAAGCATAAGAACTTTTGCTCATTTTGAGCTGGTCTTGTGCTTCCAAGCCTTTGCTCTTTCTCGAAATGCATCGATTTCGTCTTGCGTACGGGGGCAGCGTTCGTAATGATTGATAATTTCTCTCAGGGCTTCTTCTATCGGTGTTGGAGTGCCTGGCGAAAGGCTATCCAATTGAAGGCGTATTTCCATCAGTGGTTTCCAAATGTCTGGAGGAACATGCAGAGGAACACTTCCTTTAGTTTCTGACATGAGCCTTCTCTAAACCTGGCTTTATATTTGGTTTTGTAGCTACGAAAGAAGGAATGTAGGCAAGGGTAGCTAATGCAACAGCAGTCTGACTGACTAGCCCCATTCTTTGAAGTTCTGGTTGGTAGAATTTGGATGCATGTGAGCCGGTCAGGAACTCAAGTTTTTTCTAGTTTTTATGCCGTTGTTCTCCTACTTCCTTCGGATGTTTGGCGACTAGTCTTCTTTACCCCTGTCTTGCATCATGCCTACATTACTTGACGTATCAACGATTAACTTTATCAATGAATCGTTCCAAGAAATGTGGCAATGAAAGCAGTTGTCTTACACAAGCTGGGCGATGCTCCTCACTTCGAAGATTTTCCTGACCCGACTCCGATGGAAGGCGAAGCTCTCGTCAATGTCAAGGCTGCCTCTTTGAACCACGTCAGCAAGTCGAGAGCCAGGGGCTCTCATTACGACAGTTACCAACAGCTTCCCGCGGTCTGCGGTGTTGATGGAGTAGGTGTGCTTGAGGATGGCACTCGAGTGTTTTTTGGAGGCTGCCGGCCACCGTATGGAACGATGTCCGAACGCACTGTTGCTCCAAAGGCTTGGTGCGGAGCTGTTCCAGAAGGAATCAACGATCTTACTGCTGCCGCGCTTCCTAATGCCGCATTGTCTTCCTGGCTCCCGCTCGCCTATCGTGCGCAGCTTCAGCAAGGAGAGACGGTCTTGATTCTAGGTGCGACCGGGGTGGCAGGAAAGGTCGCAATCCAGGTAGCCAAGAACCTTGGCGCTAGGCGCGTCGTGGCCGCAGGGCGTAACGAGCAACTTCTGCAAACTCTGCTTAATCTTGGAGCAGATGCCATAATTTCTCTGAGCCAGTCAGACCAAGATCTTGCGAAGGCTTTCGCGCAGGAAGCTTCTATACATCCATTCAACATCATCCTCGATTATGTCTGGGGGCATCCCGTCGAAGTGTTAGTGACAGCCTTGACCCGCCACGAGCTTATGGCCGAAGGGTCGCGCATCCGTCTCGTCTCTATAGGAGCTTTAGCAGGTCCCACGGCCTCGATCCCTTCCGCCGCGCTGCGCAGTTCTGGACTTGAGCTGTACGGAAGTGGTGGAGGAAGTGTCTCCCGTAAAGCAATCTTTGAAACATTCCCCAAAATGTGGACGCTAGCCTCATGTGGCAAATTGAGCATTGATGTTCTGCCTGTCCCCCTCGCTGACGCCGAGGAGATATGGGACCGACAGGACACCATGGGTCGTCGTTTTGTTTTCGTTCCCTGAGATTAGATTGTCAAGAGGATTTGAAGTTGCCACACGAACGAGAAATCGGGAGCCTCTCCGTGATGCTTAGCCACCTCCATCGAGACATGTCACGGATGTTCTTTCAGCACGCCGGGATGAGCCTTTCACGCTTCCTCGTTTTGCATGAGCTCATGCATGCAGGAGAATTAAGCCAAACAGATCTACAACGACGGCTGGGAATGGAAGGAGCGCTTGTCACCAGGTTCGTTAAAGACATGGAGCAAGCAGGCCTCATAACCCGCAGAGTTGATCCGCGCGACAATCGCTTTACGTTGGTCGCGCTAGCGGCGGCAGGTCGCGAGACTCTTGAGAAAATGAAGACCCTCAGAGAAGCCTCGGAAGCTCAGCTTCTTGATGGCGTGAGCAAAAAAGAGCAAGCAATAATGGTGAATATTCTTAGGCGCATCCAAGAGAACATTTCTCGTTGGTAAGAACGCGTTTGTCGTCGTTTCGAATTCGATGATGTATTCCGATCCCGGAGACTCGAACAGGGTTCGAAATCTCAAAATTCAAAGAGCTATGCCATCAATTCGACTATGGAACAGAAGAAGGTGCTTCATTAGGCTGCTTCGGAGACGAACTCTTGGAAACTCTCAGGAACATTGGGTAAAGTACGCGTCCTGTCAGGAGTACTCCTCCTAGAACAAGAAAATAGATTGGAACTGCAATTAGAACGATGTATGCAACATCCCCCAGTACGACTCCGAGAATGGACCCGATACTCCCGAAAAGACCCGAGAACTGATTGGTGCTCACCGGTAACTCGCTTGCCTCTTCCTGCAAAGTAATCGAAAATAGCGCATACGGAACTTTGCTTTGGTTGCCCCCGGTTTCGTTTGTGACATCTTGAGTCTGGATCTGAACACTCTGGGTCTTCCCGTTAGCATTTACGAGATTTGTGACATCGAATAAGAATTGAGTACTGTCAGCCGAGGGTACGTTGACAGAATAAATTCCGAACCAAGTAGTTCCGTTGTACATAAGGTTGCTTGACGCGACGTAACCACCAATCGAAGTCAAGTTGGATACTATATCCCCTGTCACGTTCTCGAAGTGACCGTGTTTGAGTTCGCCAACCAAAGATTCCGACGTATTTACGACTCTATTCTGGGAGACAGAAGCTGAGTTCTGATTGTTGCTTGAACCGAAGAGGGAATAGGGGCCGCTCGAGACTACACCTGCCTGAAGATTTGATGAAGACTGATGTCCGGCGAGAAAAAAGCCGGAAATGGAAGAGAATGCAAGCAGCACAGCTACTCCGCCAAATATGACTAACGATGCGATAATCTCTTTTCGCCCTGGTTTTAGTCGCCTTAATTTTGCCATGACTCCCGGCACTCATTTTTTCTATGGGATATTCCAAAAGACAATTATTTGAAACTACGCAAACGAAAGATTGTTCTTATGATCAGAACAATAGGTGCTCTTCTTCTCAAAGCAACTATGGTTAAGTATCAACCTGAATGAAGGAGAATTAGATTGCCGAATGAGTAGCATCTCTCCCGGTCGCGTCAACATAGGCCTCGTCCAAATGCAAATGAGCGAAGATAGAGAACGAAATGTGGATAAAGCTGTGAGAATGCTAGGAGAGGCTCGGCAAAAAGGAGCTCAAATAGTCTGCCTTCCCGAGCTATTTTCCTCTCTTTATTTTCCGCAGGATAAGGTTTCAGAAGAGGAGCCTGTTACGATTCCCGGTCCTATTACAAGAACACTCTCTAAGACAGCCAAAGAAAATAACGTGGTACTGGTCGGTGGTTCGATTTACGAAAAAGCCGCTAAGAAAACATACAACACGAGCATCCTTTTTGATCAAAGAGGTCGAATTCTGGGAAAATACAGGAAGGTTCACCTCCCTCAAGACCCGAGTTTTTATGAACAGGATTATTTCTCAAGAGGGGATAATTTTGCAGTCTACAATACCAAGTACTGCAAGATTGGACTCTTGATCTGCTTTGATCAGTGGTACCCCGAGGCAGCCAGAATTGAAAAGCTGATGGGAGCTCAGATCATTTTCTATCCCACCGCCATTGGATGGGTGAAAGGAATAGATCCTGCAGAAGGGAATTGGCATGAGGCCTGGCAAAGCGTGCAGGTGGGCCACGCAATTTCAAACAGCGTTGTTGTCGTCGCAGTCAACCGAGTGGGCGTGGAAAAAAACATGCAATTTTGGGGCGGGTCATTTGTGTGTGACCAGTTTGGAAAGATTCTTGCCCGGGCGGATGACAAAGAACAAGTGATCGTCACGAGCTGTGACCTGAGCTTGGGCAGGAACCTTGAAGAAGGTTGGGGATTTCAGCGAAACCGAGCCCCGCGTTCTTACTCCCGATTATGGAAATGACTTTCTTGCCTTTTTCCGATACTCCACTTAAGCTGGGATATCGCATGCCCGCGGAATGGGAGGAACACAGGGGTACTTGGTTATCCTGGCCGAAAGATCCCACAACTTTTCCCTCAAACATCATAAGGAAAGTAGAATCAATCTATGTCGATATGGTGGAGGCTCTATCAGAAGGCGAGACGGTGAACGTTCTCGTAGACGACATTGATTTTGAGAAAAGAGTCTCTTCAATGATTGGAAGTACGAGAAATGTTGTATTTTATAAAATCAAAAGTGTCGATGTCTGGGTGCGGGATTATGGCCCCATTTTCTTAAAGGATCATGACGTAGCCGCGACGAAATGGATTTTCAACGCTTGGGGCAACAAGTATGACGACCTAAAGGCTGATGACGAGACCGGCCTTGCGATGGCAAGATTAACAGGGCTTCGACTGTTCAAAGCCGCTTTCGTCCTTGAAGGCGGGTCAATCGATGTGAATGGAGTCGGAACTATGCTGACGTCAAGCCAGTGCTTGCTTAACAGGAATCGAAACCCCGAACTGAATCAAGCCCAAATCACGGAAGTTCTCAGAGAGTATCTGGGCGCGACCAATGTGATCTGGCTCGGATCTGGAATAGCGGGCGATGACACCGACGGCCATGTCGACGATCTGGCTCGATTTGTGAACCAAGACACCATAGTCTGCATGCTGGAGGAAGATCCCTCTGATCAGGATTACATGCCCCTTAAGCAAAACTACGAAATTTTGAAGCAAGCGAGGAATTTGGAGGGAGAGAGTTTCAAAGTGATTCCTATCTCAATGCCAAGAAAGAAAATGAATTCCGATGAAGGTCGACTCCCAGCTAGCTATGCAAATTTCTATATTGGGAACAAAGTGGTGCTTGTTCCCACCTACGCCGACAGGAATGATGACAAGGCTCTTGAGACGATCAAGGCACTTTTTCCCGGACGTAAAGTGCTTGGAATAGACTGTTCGTCCTTGATTTTCGGCTTCGGTTCAATACACTGCGTAACCCAGCAGCAACCTGCCTAGCTGCTAGCAATATCGAACTATGTGATAGTTCCAGTTTCGATTTCAATCTCTTGGAATTCTTATAACCAAATTTGAAACATAATTTACCGCCGTGGCGGATATGGCTCCTGAAGAATCGTCGGACAAACGGGTGGAAGACACTCGGTTATTGGAAGGGAAAGGAAATTTCGTAGACGATCTTAAGCTCGATAACATGGCATATCTCGGACTCGTCCGAAGTCCTTACGCTCATGCCAGAATTGTGCGAATCGATTTTTCGAGAGCAAAGGAGATGCCCGATTTTATCGATGGCATAACGGGAGAGGATATCAAGGAGACCACCGCACCAATTTTTGTGGTGCCCGGAGCAAGAGAGACAAAACGAAGACAGCTTGCAATTGGAAAATCTCGATTCGTTGGCGAACCTGTTGCGGCTTTTCTTTCGCGAACCAAATACACTGTCGAAGACATCATTGAGGCAATTGAAGTTGAGTACGAAGAACTTGCGCCAATCATGTCCATTGAAGATTCAAAAAAAGCGGACGTGAAAATCTACGAAGAGTGGCCGGATAACATCTCCTTCCAAAATGGAGCTAAGAAAGGAAATGCAGAAGGAGCGATCTCATCCTCTAAGAATGTAATAAAGGCGAGATTTGGAATCAAGCGGCAAGCTGGTGTGCCCATTGAACCGCGTTCATATGTCGCGGAATATGACAAAGGGGAAGATCTGTTCACGGTGGAAGCGACAACTCAACGGCCTCATGGCATTCAAAACTTTGTGGCTACTGAGCTCAGAGTCCCGCCCAAGAAAATTCACGTTATTGTAAAAGATGTCGGCGGCGGCTTTGGGACTAAGGGGGCTCAATCCTATCCAGAGCCCATACTTGCATGCATTCTTGCAAAGAAGACAGGATACTTAGTCAAAGCCACCAGCACACGAAGCGAGGATCTGTTCGAATCAGCCGCGGGTAGAGATCAATTCTGCGAGATGGAGCTTGCGTGCGACGATGGAGGAAAGATTACGGGTTTCAGCGCCAGACTCGACGCCAATGTGGGGGTTTCTGGCTCACTTAGCACATCCACTCGAAATTCAGTTCAGCTTCTTCCCGAGGTTTACAAAATCCCAAACTTTGACATCCAAGCTTCCTGCTATCTTACGAACGAAGCTCCTCTCGGGCCCGTTAGAGGAGCCGGGCGACCTGAAGCTGCTTTCTTCATGGAAAGAGCATTGGATATCATGGCGAGGCAGCTTTCAATAGATCCAATTGAATTTAGGCGGCGAAATTTGATCCAACCTAGCGAAATGCCCTTCGATAATGGTGCCGGCGCAGTTTATGATAGTGGCAATTTTCCTCTCTTGCTGGATAAAATAGCCCCAAGTTACATCGAGCTCTGCAAATGGCGGGACTATGAAAATGCTTCCAAGAGTCATCTGGTCGCAGGAGTCGGGCTCTGTATGGAGGTCGAGGACACGGGAGCTGGACTCAGAGAATCTGCCAAGGTCTCAATAGACATAGATGGCAAAGTGAACGTCGTGACCGGATCTTCTCCGCATGGACAGGGCCTCGAAACAAGCCTCGCAGAACTTTGCGCGAGAGAGCTTGGCGTGTCCTTGAAGGAGGTAATTGTGCGTTATGGCGACACGGATTTGATACCATTCAGCGTGGGGACCTTCGGAAGCAGATCTATGTCGACCGGCGGAAGCGCTGTAGTGGATGCTACAAGAAAACTGAAGGAAGAAATCGCCAAACGAGCAGCCGCTTTCATGGGCGTAAAGCCGGAGGACATTTCAATTGAGAATGGACAGATTGTTAAAAGTCAAGAGAGCCGGAGTCAGTCTGCGAAGACCGTTCTTATGGATTTCAAAGCGCTGGTAGGAAGAACTGGCACACTCGAAGTGTATTCAGATTACACATTGAAAGGCCTTCCTTTCGCGAGCGGCGCTCATGCTTGTGCCCTAACTATAGACAGAGAATCGGGAAAAGTGAGGATTCATCGGTATGTGGTGGTTGACGACTGCGGGCGTGTAGTCAATTCCATGATTGTAGATGGACAGCTTCATGGCGGAGTTATTCACGGTATTGGAGGCTCTCTCTTTGAAGAGATGGTTTACACAGATCAAGGTCAGCTTCTAACAACGAACTTTCTAGACTACACCATGCCCTCAGCCATCGAAATTCCAGATCAGATGGACCTGATCCACGTGGAAACTCCATCGCCGATAACGCTCAACGGTGCAAAAGGCGTGGGCGAAAGTGGAACTATTGCTGCTTATCCTTGTGTTTTCAATGCGCTAAACGACGCGTTATGTCGAGCCGGGGTAAAGACTCAGTTGAATTTGGCTCCAGCATTTCCAGAGGACGTAGTGAGAGCGTTAAGCGCGATTGGCCGCTAAGTTTTAGAACTCTCAGTTCTCCCCAATCCAGTCCTATCAGAATAAACGAAGCTTCAGAGAAGATCACAGATGAAAATACTCCAGTTCCATGTCGATTTCATCGAGTACAGACCGATAAAGAAGGAAGTAGCAAATGCTGAGGACATCGATCCGAAGCCTGTGAGAAAAGAGGATCTACTCGTCCTGTTTACAGCTGTAGAGCATGGCGATGATGAGGCACTTGCTCGCACAGCAGTTTCGGACGCGGAAAAATTCGCAGACAATCTTAAAGTAAACCGGATCATGATTTACCCTTTTGCCCATCTTAGCCAAAATTTGGCGAAGCCTTCTGAAGCCTTCTTTATCCTTAAGAAAATGGAAGAAGACGCAAAATCCTCAGGACTGGAGACCTTTCGAGCTCCATTTGGCTGGAATAAGGCGTTCGAGATCAAAGTAAAGGGACATCCTCTTGCTGAAATGTCCAGAAATTACGGTCAGACCTTGAGTACTTCTGCGCAGCAACTTGAGATCGAACGACGGCTCCAACGACAGCTTAGCGAGCACGAGCTGCTAGCACGCATCAAGAGAAGCGATTTTACGGGACTTCCAGAGTCCGATCACAGAATAATCGGAGAAAAACAGGATCTATTCAGCTTTCAGGAGCCATCGCCTGGAATGGTGTACTGGCACAAGAAGGGACTGATTCTCTTTGAAAATTTGAAGAATTTCGTCAGAGCTGAGCTTGCGAAACTCAATTATCAAGAAATAAGCACTCCTGCCCTAGCTAACACTGTGTTGTGGGAAGTGAGCGGGCATTCAGCTCATTACAAGGACAACATGTTTCTCACAAAATTGGGCGACGAGGAATTTGGTCTAAAACCCATGAACTGCCCAGCGACTTTTTTGATCTACAAGACCAAGAAATGGAGCTACAAGGAATTGCCTGTGAAGTACTCCACTTTCGACCCACTTTACCGGAATGAGCTTAGCGGGGTTGCTAGCGGATTATTTAGGGTAAAGATACTCACACAAGACGATGCTCACATCATTACTACCAAAGAAAAAGCGGGCGAGCAAATAGCTGAGATCATCGGGCTAATGGAGAGAATATACTCGATTTTCGGACTGTCTTTCAAAATGAAGCTTTCAACTAGACCCGATGATTCCATGGGTTCGAACGAGGAATGGGAAGAGGCAACCGACATACTAAGACAAATGTTAGAGCAGAAAAATATCAAGTACGAGATTAAGGAAAAAGAGGGTAACTTTTACTCACCAAAGATCGACGTAGACATTAAGGACTCGATCGGAAGAGAATGGCAGTGCGGCACTATTCAAGCAGACATGCAGATGCCCAAAAAGTTCAATCTAACCTACGTAGGCGAGGATGGCAGGGAACACACAGCTATGGTGATACATAGGACGATACTTGGCTCCTTAGAGCGCTTTGCTGGCGTAATTTTGGAGCACTACAAGGGGAGGTTGCCTGTCTGGCTGTCCCCCGTTCAAGCACGTGTGATTCCGGTATCTGATGCGCATATCGAGTACGGTAAAACGGTACTTTCAAGACTAATATCTATTGGTCTGAGAGTCGAAGGAGATTTTGAACCCGGTACAATGAGCTCAAAGATCAAAGTTGCTCAGATCCAGCAGATTCCTTTCATGCTCATCGTCGGAGAGAAAGAGCAAACCGGCAAGACTGTAGCCGTGAGGACTAGAGAAGGTACGGTCCAGTACGGTGTTGGTGTAGAAGAGTTCATGAACCAGCTAAAAGAAAAGACAGCGGCCTTTCAGTAGCCAAAGTTATGTGTTCTATTTTTCCTTAGAAAAGAACTGCATTCGCTCGTTGTTTGGACACTAGCTTATTCATTATGGTTTTGAGAGTCCCTAGTTCCTGGTCGCTCAGTCCTTGAAGCATTTCCTCTACAAACTGCTTGTGAATTTTGAGTGCTTCCTTTAGTTTGGATTTGCCCTTCGTCGTGATCTCCACGTTTACGACTCGTCGATCTTCCACACTTCTCAATCTTCGAACGAATTCGCCTTCTTCAAGATTATCGACAATTACGGTAATGGCCGCCTGAGTGACGAGCGTCTCGTGCGATAGGTGAGCCATGGGAGCAGGACCTTCTTCATCCAGAACTTTCAATATTCTGTATTCTGCGATCCCAAGGCCCAGTTTCGAAAGATTATTCTCGACTTTGCGGGTTAGCGTTTTCCAAGAATCGGACACCCCACGCCAAAGCTCAATTCTGTCATTTTCGCTTTCAGGCTCAATGGTTGTTTCAATTACAGATCTTTTCATGGGTCTCACTTCTCGCTATTTGCCCTAATATCAGAGGACTCTGAGCTAGACCCCTTTTGATTTGGTAAGTCGCTTCCTCCCACGATCGCGGGAATGGGTTCTTGGCGTTTCTGGCTTTGCGGCTCAATGACGGCTCCTGATACATGTCTGCCTCGGAAGGCAGACGCCACAGCAGCCACGATAGAAATCCCTGCTCCAATGTAGAAGGCTAGGTGCAGAGCTGACATGAAAGAAGGAGCGATCGTATTAGCAAAGAATGTTGGCGCCTCTAACGCCTTCAAAGCCGCAGCAGGTAAAGAGCTCAAAAGACCGGGGCTTAATCCTGAACTGACAGGATTGTATCCAAGAAAAGCGGCAAAGAGAGCACCAGTCGGAGATATACTGTTCGAAAGATGACTTGCTATGTTCTGCGGAACGCCGACTTTTGAAAGAGTCGATGATATTGATCCGGGTAGGCTGGTCGAGAGAGCCGAAAGAATTATGGTGAAAAATATCGCAATACTCATGGTCTGTCCAACGTTTTGAAGCGTCGCTCTCATCCCTGAAGCCGCACCTCTGTGCTCGCGTGGTACGGCATTCATAATCGCCGCAATATTCGGAGAGGAAAACATGCCTCCTCCCAAACCCATCACTAAGAGGATCACTGCAAAAGGAAGCAATTGGAAATTATACGGAAGAAGACAGAGAGCCAGGAAAGCCGCCCCCGTAATTCCCATTCCCAAGGTGGCAAGAAGTCTTGCTCCATGCTTATCTGATATACGCCCGCTTATTGGCCCCATCACAACGAACCCCACCAGCATCGGCGTAAGGTAAATCCCAGACCAAAATGGCGTACTTTTTAACATATAACCGTGAAGCGGCAGCCAAATTCCCTGGAGTAAAATAATCAACATAATCTGGACTCCGCCGCGGCCAACTGAAGCGAGGAGGCCTGCAAAGTTTCCCATGCTGAATGCCCGTACTTTGAAAAGCTCGAGTCTGAACATCGGATCCTTCACTTTCATTTCAATGAAAGGAAAAGCAATGAGCAGCAATGCTCCTGATGCAAGTGATGCAACGTCCAAAGGGTTTCCCCACCCCATAGAGGATGAGCCATAGGGAAGCAATCCGTAGGTTACGCCGACTAGGAGAAGCGTTAGACCTACTCCAAAAGTTACATTGCCCCAAATATCGAGCGTCTGGTTTCTTCTGATTGTGCCAACTTCTTTAAGTTTCCAGTAGGACCAAACAGTTCCGAAGATTCCAATCGGGACACTCACAAGGAAGATTAATCGCCAATCAATTGACGCGAGTATTCCACCACCGACCAAGCCAATGAGAGATCCGGCCAATACTGCTACCATGTTTATCCCAAGAGCCTGGCCCCTTTCGTTTTCCGGAAAAGCGTCTGTGATAATTGCAGCACTGTTTGCGAAAAGAAAAGCCGCGCCAGCACCTTGGATTATTCTAAAAAATATAAGCTCCAAAGCTCCAGTGTCCCCTGTATTCGGGGTCAAATAACAAAGGGTAGAGCCGATAGTGAAGATAGCAAATCCCAGATTGTACAGCCTTACGCGACCGAACATGTCAGATATGCGACCGAAGGTGACGAGCAAAGTGGAAGTCACAATGCTATAGCCAAAAAGGATCCAAAGCAGGTACTCAAATGACGTAAGAGGGTCTATCTTAATTCCATTGAATATGGCGGGAAGAGAAATGAGAACGATCGTTCCATCGAGAGCGGCCATGAGCACTCCGATCGTGGTATTAGAAAGGGCGGTCCACTTGTACTCCAAGAGAAAACAACTTCAACATTTAATAATTAAATAATAAAAAGTTAACCATTCAATAATGGCGACATCCAGAAGTGCCTAGACAATGAAAAAGATTATTTTTGGCCCGATAATATGCGAAAGGCTATTTCGGAATCCTTTCTCGCCTAAAATCAGCCATGCAGTATTGGCACGCCTTGTAACCCATCTCAACCGGGATAGACAACCACTCGAACATTTGGATGTCCTTGCGTGCAATTGAATCGATCCTGCACTTCGCACTCTCCTGATCCATATCGTGCAAGATTTTCGTTTCGGAGCTTCCAATGTATCTTTTCCCGAAGTATGGAGCATTTAGCCTGCGTACCATTTTGCTAAAAATCCCGCTCTAAATGAGCACGAAAAAGACCTTCGATATTTAAAGCACAAAGCAATTTGTGCGGGAGCCCACGCTTAACTTAAATATAAAGCAAGCACGGCCACGCTTGAGCACAACATGGTGCAGGGTTACTGCGTTAAATGTAAGAAGACAAGGGAGATCAAAGGCGCAAAACAAACTAAACTAAAAAATGGACGTCCAGCAGTGACTGGAACTTGCGCTGTCTGCGGTACGAAGATGTTCAAGATCGGTAAGATGTAACTAGTCTCTAACCTTTTAGCTCTTCGAAGGAATAGAGACGCTTCTTTTTTTCTAACTCTTTGGAATTTCTTAATAGAATTCTAATATCACTTACACGATTTCGAGAAAGAAAACCTGCAAAATACAAGGCATAAACTATAAGGACGTTCATGCTCAAGCATACGTTCACAGCGTGAGACATATCTAAATGCAACCACAGATGCCTAGCGGAAAGGCAATTGGCTTCAAACCTTTGGTTGAAGAGTGGAACTATTATTCGATTGATGATGGGTATGTCATGGGGATAAAGATGGTGTTGACGAAAGTTTTGAAGACCTCGCAAATGGATCCAGCTGGTAACCCCGTCTATATTGTGCAGCAACAGCCAGCCATGCAAGTGCTTACCCAGGAAGAATACAGATCTGTCACAAGCAGAAACCAGATCTCAAAGTAACCCCTCGTTCTTGCTCAGCTGAAACTTAACCTCTACAATTTGTTGGATCTTCCTAGTCTCATTATATTGTACTTGCACTTCTCGGATTCAGAGTGTACTGGACTTGCGTTCCCGAGTCGTCCTTGCATAATATTTTAGTGCGTCCTTCAAAGAATAAGTGAGCAGCGAGTTCGGTTGCAAATATAGGAGACTCTCAAAGAAACTTTGATCAAATTCTTTAACGCCTACGGTCGAGTTCTTCAAGAGTTCAAACCCATCAAGGACCGGGAGGTGGGAATGTACACTTGTGGTCCAACAATCTGGAATTATCCGCACATCGGAAACTATCGAACTTTTCTTTTCGAGGATCTATTGAGGCGCTACCTAGAGTACAGAGTCTACAAGGTAACTCAGGTCATGAACTTGACGGACGTTGACGATCGTATAATCAAGATATGCAAGGAAAAGAACTTGGGTCTGAAAGAATTCACAGATCCCTACGCAAAAGCTTTCTTCGAAGATCTGGATTTTCTTAGAGTGAAACGTGCAGATTACTATCCAAAGGCCACAGATCACATTCCAGAAATGGTAAAGATCATCGAAGAGCTTCTCGCCAAGGGGTTTGCGTACAAGAGCGACGATGGTTCGATTTACTTTAAGATTTCAAAATTTCCAGCATACGGCAGACTGTCCGGGCTTAAAATAACCGAGTTAAAACCAGGTGCAAGGGTTCGCCAAGACGATTATGACAAGGACTCAGCACAAGACTTCGCCCTGTGGAAGGCCTGGGATGCAAATGATGGCAAGATCTATTGGGACACGCCTTTGGGGCGAGGCCGGCCGGGCTGGCACATCGAATGCTCTGCCATGTCAATGAAGTATCTAGGGGAGCACTTTGATATCCACACTGGGGGAGTCGATAACATATTTCCCCACCATGAAAACGAAATTGCTCAGTCAGAAGCCTACACGGGTAAGAAATTTGCGAATTACTGGCTCGAGGCTGAACACCTTTTGATCTTAGATCAGAAAATGGCCAAAAGGCTTGGCAACTTCATTACAGTCCGGCAATTGCGCGATAGGGGAGTTGATGGTGCTGCCCTAAGATTTTTCCTTCTGTCGGGTCAATATCGAACTCAGCTCAACTTTACCGACCAGTCTTTAGAGCAAGCGGCCGCTTCAGTCAGACGCATTAATGAGTTTGTATTTAGATTGCGGGAGCTTTTGGAATCAAAAGATATTGAGAACAAAGGAGAAAGGAGCTCAACTTCAGCTGGCAATCTTGTTTCAAATACACGGGAGAATTATGTTTCCGCACTAGATAATGATCTGGACACACCACGGGCTTTAGCAGCGGTATTTGATTTTATAACTCAGGGAAACAAACTCCTAGACTCAAAGCAAGTTAGCCAGGCCGACGTTAAAGCAATGCTTGATTTTATGCTAGAGGATTTTGATTCTGTATTCGCAGTGGTAGTTAGGGCATCTGGCAGCGAGAATATCCTCTCCAGTGAAGTCAAGAAAATACTTGGAGAGAGAGAAATTGCTCGCAGAGAAAAGAATTGGAAACTCGCAGATTCACTCAGAGTAAAGCTGCTGGATGAAGGTATTGAGGTTCAAGATACGCCTGAAGGACAAAAGTGGCGAAGAAGAGCGCAGACCTAGAGTAACGGAGGATCGTAGATCAAGTCTCACTCAGTTCTTTGATGACCCTCCATTGCTCATCGCTGACCGGCATCACTGAGAGTCTTGAGATTCTGACTAGAAGGAAATCGGAAAACCTGGAATCCTTTTTTATTTCCCAAAGTGTGACTGGCTTTGCAAATTTCTCAATTGGGGCGACTTCAACAGCGACTTCTATTGAAGTGGAGACTTGGTTTTGTTTGTCAGTAGAGT
The DNA here is from genome assembly GCA_030041355.1 of Nitrososphaerales archaeon. Taxonomy (GTDB): domain Archaea; phylum Thermoproteota; class Nitrososphaeria; order Nitrososphaerales; family CADDZS01; genus JASHOD01. The sequence continues at coordinate 57,203 of JASHNZ010000019.1, read as the reverse complement.
ATGCATCCCCAAGAGCCTTAATTATTCCGACAATCTGTTTCTCTTTACCCGAATGATAGTAAAAGATCAAATCGCCTTTCCTCACCATTCGCAGATATTTTACGGCTAGATTATTTCGCACCCCTGACCAAGTTGTTTTGCGCTCTTTTTCCAAATCCGCGAAGGAATAATGGTCAGGCTCTTCCTTAAACAGCCAGTATAACTTTAGTCATCCCCTCGAAGTCGAATCAGTTAGCCCTTTGCGATCCCTGCCCACTTCGAGGAAGACTAGTGAATGATGTTTCCCAAATCTCTCAATGCGGCCGTTTTGAGTTCCTGTGGGCTGATTTCTTTTTTTCTCCAGAGGGATTCCAGCTCTAGGTACGTGCCAGTTACCTTTTCTGCGAAATGAAGGGGAACTTCTGACAGCGGGAAAATCAAGGCTCTGTACCAACTTAAAATTGGATTAATCTCTGTTTCCCCGGGAGCGCAGTATGTCTTTTTGATTTTTTTCTCTAGCGAATCCTGCGTTTCGTCGAGATCAATCGTGTTCCCGAAAGACTTGCTCATCTTCCTATTTCCATCGATACCCTGTAAAATGACACGATTGTGGATTGCAACAGGTGTCGCATAACCTAGTTTCTTCAGATTCTCAATTGCAAGAACGTGCACTTTCCTTTGGTCGATCGAACCAACCGCAACGTTTACCCCGAGTACTCCTATATCCAGAACTTGCATCAACGGATAAATTGCAGACGAAGTCATTCGTGCCACACTCTTTCGGCTAATCTCATCCATACTCTTCTCGGCTTCGGTGAAGTTGACTAATTTAGAGAGGCGAAGCATTTGGACAAAGTAATCCTGATTCTCAAACTCTGTGCCAAACTTGTATTCGATTTTCCCACCGATGCCCATCTTCTTTGCCACCTTTTCGAACATGTCCAGATCCTTGCGCGCAAACTCCTGTATGTCTTTGAGTTCTCCCTTGTCGTTTGCAAGTGCATGTAGATCTGCGAGAAGAATTATGGCATGAAAACCATGCTTTGCAAGCTTCAATACTGGAAGGGAACCGGCCAGGTTTCCGAGATGCAGCGAGCCGCTTGGCTCATGACCTATGTACGTTCTAGGCATGGAAATGTCACTGATAACTTTAGCCAAACGCTCTTCAGTTAAAATCTCAATTTCCTGCCTTCTTAGATCAGATATGACTTCTTGAAGATTCACTTTGAAACGCGCACTATTATTTATCGCAGTCTTATAAGTTAAGATCATGAACTTTTCAATACTAACGAAACTGAGAGACGGAATCTTGGAGCCTAGATCTCGCAGAGTCAACTTACAAAAAAAAGTTGAACAGGAGGTTTTTGCCATAGGTCATTCGACGCGCAGCAAAGAGGAATTTGCAGGACTACTGAAGAGCAATGGAATCACCACCGTGGTGGATATTCGCACTATTCCGAAATCCCGGCGCAATCCACAGTTTGATCAAGATGCCTTATCCAAATATTTGGAGAAAAATGGAATCTTCTATCTTCACATAAAAGGTCTGGGAGGCCTTCGAACGCCATCCAAGAAATCAGTTAATTTGGGATGGCGCAACTTCTCATTTCGAGGATACGCAGATTACATGAAGCAGGATGAATTCCTTCAAAACCTTGATCAACTTATCGAACTTATTTCAAGTGAAAATAATAGAAAAGCGAAAGTGGCTTACATGTGTGCCGAGGCTGTGCCTTGGAGATGTCATGGGTCTTTAGTCTCAGACGCCCTGACTGTTCGCGGGTTGCGAGTTTCTCATATCATATCTGAAAAATCTGTCCAGCTTCATGTAATTACTCCATTTGCAAGGGTTCGGGGTATGGAAATTACCTATCCGAGTTCAGGAAAAACTTCGGTGAGTGTGCAAGAGAGTTGAAAAATTCAGAGATTCTTCTTGCCGACCACATGCTTGCAAACGTTATCTCCTCTGCTTAGACAGCATTCTAGCTTGACATCTCTTGTATCCAGCGCGGTCTTGATAATTTCATCGTGGAAACTGTGGCAGACAATCTTCTGATGTTGCATCGCGACTTTATGCAAAGGACAGTTGTGACTGGTGACGACAAAACTAGAGTCCGTCTCCTCAAAGACAGAGTCGAATCCAAAGTCATTTAGGGCTCTTACTAGAGTCTCGATTCTTGAACCATCGTCATTTCCCTGGGCAGTGTCGAGGTCGCTGGCGATTTCGCGAGCGATTTCTTTCACCATCGCTTCCGGGTTAGCGATCTGAGAATTGCTGAGTTTATCCAGGACTCCGCACAGCATTCTTTCATACTGCCTGGGAAAGAGTTCATGTCCTTCTTCAGTGAGATAGTAGAACTTCTTTGGTCTCCCGATTCCGTTCTGGACGAACACTTCTCTCACAATATTGAGTGCATAAAGAGCCTCAAGATGCTTCCTAGCGGCGCTTACCTGAATGTCTAGAGTATCAGCAAGGTCCTTTGCCGTCTTTTTTCCTCCTCTCAGTTCGTTGAGCATCTTCTCTTTTGTTTCCCCGAGAAGAGGAATCTTGTTCAAAATGACCGGAGGGATTTAGATATATTTCGGTATTTATATTGTAAGCTGTGTAAATCGAGATTGATGCTACTACTTTCTGGAATTCACCACATGAATCATGCAACGCATTAAGACAGAATTTCTGGCCTTCGCGCTAAAATAGATGAGAATTAGAATGAGATATGGTAAGGGTTCGAGCGTATTTTGATCAAGATAAAAGCAGACCAGCTCTCCGAGCAACATCTAGCTGAAGTCGCCCTAGCTGTTCAAAATCGCTGGAACGTAGCGACCTTTGTCAAAATGCACGAGATCATTGTGATGGATGACGAGGTTGATGACGAGAGCTTGCGTCGCATTGTCTCCGCTCCTATCGATGCAAGAGAAGTTGAAAGAGGAATGCGAGTCATCATGGGCAATCTGGAGCTTGACCGGGCTTTTGCTCTTGAAAAGGACGGCAAGAGTAATTTCAAACTAAAGTTGATAGATGCAACCCAAATTCCAAAATGGGTGGAAAGATCGACCTCGAACATGCGCCAACCTCCAGAAGGAGTTTTTGAATGCCCGCATTGCGTTCCCCCCGACACGTTGATACTCGGAGATAACAAGGCAATATCGGGCTATTCAAAGGGCGATAGCGTCATCGGTCAAACTGGATTGACCGAAGTCCAAGAAAAATTCGTGCATCCATACAAAGGAGATCTCGTAATTATAAGGGCAAATGGCTTGCTACCTATTGTAACGACTCCTGAGCATCCAATCATGGTTGCAAATAGCCGTTCTCTGAGTACTAAAGCGCTGCCGAACGAAGTTCTATTTTCAATCAAAAAATGGGTTTCTGCAAAGGACGCCGTTCCAAAAAATTCCGGTACCGATGGCGATTACCTAATTGTGCCGCTAATCAACGGAAGCTTTCAGGAGTACGAAGTTAGCCTCTTGCGATTCATAAAAAAGATGAAACCTCGTCACAAGGCATATCGGACGCATTTTCCTTTGAACGAGGGCACGGCATGGCTCCTCGGCATTTTCGTTGCCGAAGGTTCAGTAACCAAGGAAGTACGTTTTTCACTTAACAAGAAGGAAAAACAGATCGAAGCAAAAATAGCGACGATTGCGAGCGGGCTCGGATACTCGAGCTACATTAGCTCTATTCAAAACTGGAATTCTATGCTTGTGAGTATTCCTTCGAGAGTCTTGGCAAGAGCTTTTGATGAATGGTGTGGGCATAAGGCACCGAACAGGATGATGCCTGATTTTATCCTATTTCATCGAGATGAAAGGATCTTGAGAGCATTTTTGGATGGTTATGAAGCCGGAGATAGTTACGTTGCAACTAACAAATTGCGGGGCTACAAGAGATACAAATGCGATGTCACGGTCTCTAGAACTCTTGCTTTGCAGCTTCAATTAGCCTATGCCAGGCTAGGTAGATGGGCCTCGATTTGCCAAAAGAAAAGTGAATATGAGGAAGAAATTATGAACAGAAAATGCCGAGTTCACGTCAAATATGCGATTTCTTATCCGCTCGAACCTAATTTGAAAAGAAGAAAAGTGCATTTCGTCGAAGACTCCATACTGAGTCCGATTCGCAAAGTTGAGAAGCTGACTTATGACGGGACGGTCCATAACGTCAATACCTCGGATGGTACATATCTTGTCTCTAATGCAATAGTTCACAATTGCGGGCGCTGGTTTTCAACTGACTTGGAATTATCGATGCACACCAAACTGCATTACATCATCTAGAGATTTTAGCCAACCCTGTTGCAGATTCTCATTATCCCCGAAGAAAGGATATCCTCGAAATAGAGGTTACAAATTCCTTATTCTAAAGTACTCCTTGTGGAAAAATAAATTTTTCTTGGTTACAATTTCCTTCAAGGTTCCACTTTTTCGAATTGGTCTTCCACTTTGGGCAACAGTTCCAGAAAGGCACGCCCTTTATCGGTTACATCATAATAATCACGCTGGAGCCCCAAGGGATCTGGTTTGAGAACTAGCCAGTGGAGTTTTTTCAGCAACTTGAGATAGCGAATACAATTTCTTCGATTCGCAACGATGGGCGGGTCGTCGCTGCAAAGATATGAGAAAGAAGTGATGCGCATCTCGGAATTTTGAGCGCACTCCTCGAGAATCTTTTGAACTGCTAGGAAACTGGGCCTCGGGAGAATGCTTGGCAGGGCGTCAAGCTCTTCCTCGCCTCGGGGAAAGAGCTCCAAGAACGCTTTCCCTTGAGGAGTGATTTCGTAGACAGTGGAGGAGACCCACCTGTGTTCCAAGGCTCCTTTCAGCGACTTCGATGGCACCTCGAGTGTTCTTTCGTGCACAAAACGCAGTTGGGCAAAGAAGCCGAGATATTCCTTCATCATTCCTCGGTCGCGCACGCCCAGCGTCGACTTTGCCAGATCCGAATAATTCGCTGGGAGAAAACGCAGCTGCTTCAAGATCGCATAAACGGCAAACAGGCCGGGTCGTTTCATCATATTTAGGTCCTAAACACTAATTCGTAGTCAAGTTACCCCAAGAGCTCCTTGGGCAAAAAAAACTTGCGTTAAAATGCGTCACCTTTGCATTTCTTATTACTTTATGCTCTCGCGCTGCGGCTTCAGATACAGCTAGGAAAGTGAAAGCACTTGCCAAGTCCCAGAATCGAAAAGGCCTGAGAGTGAAAGATTTGAAAGGGGCAGGTGTATCAAGCGTACTTGAAAAGGGCTTACTTTCGGCTACCTCTCCAACCGCTATGCATTACGCGTATGATGAATTAGAAGCTCGGAGGTCTCAAAAGTGACTCTTCCAGCTCTCTACCTTTAAATCGGATTCTATTATTTGAACTGTCTGAGCTTAGGAATAAGGTCAGGAGTCTACGTGCCTCGGTCGCCTAGCCTGGTAGGGCGACGGCTTGCTATCCGGTTCAAATTGTGAACCCGCAAGGGCAGACAGCCGTTTCGGCTTTGCCGATCGTGAGTTCAAATCTCACCCGAGGCGCTCCTCACTTTGCTCTAATTGTGCCCCAGTCCTGCCCTATGCGGCTAGAGAAGCGATATTTTCGATATTCATTTTCACTAGTCGAAAAACATCGCAGGCTCGGTTTACTCGAACGATGTTCACGCACCAAGAAGGGAGATCGGGCCTTCCTTTGAACTCACTAGTAGAGAAGCAACAACAGAACCGTCCGCGCCGAAACACTCGCAGACTCATCGTTGAAGTCCTTTCAAGCGATTTGCGGCCCAAGACGCAGTGCGAAATCGCCGACGAGTTAGCAATGCCTCGGTACGCGGTTAACGCCGCATTGTTTCGAGCTTGGGAAGACCGGGGCTAAAGGGAAAAGTACTATCTATGCCTTGACATGGCGATACAATGAGAGAAGTGGTAAGGGACAAGATATGATAACCGGTATGACTAACGGTATAACTAGAGACTAGGTAGTATGGAATGAAAGAGACCTTCCACTCGTAAGTGTTCACTTGAAAGGATACACCCGGCCCTTAGATTTCACCAAAGAAATAGCGAATACTAGATGAAAAGATTTCATGAACGACCAATATTTTCAATTAAACTTTGATCGCCTAAGTGTCATAGTACCCATGTTGTGGACACTGATTTAGCAATGTCTTCGGCGATTGCTTCCTAGTGAAATCTCTCAGGCAGATTTCAGCTTGCGGCCTTTGATAGGCTCCATCTCCCAAGAGTCGAAGTCGTCTCCTTCCGTCGCTTTCATCAGAGCCGGCCCAGCCGCATGATAGGTTTCCTCGGAATCCCATATCGCGATACCAACCAATTCACCACTGCTAATGTCCTTCAGCGTATAGACTCCCACCAGTCCCTTTTGGTGTCTGGCCGCTTCACCATATCTATGCATCGATTCAATCAGGAGGTGTTCTTTGTCTGGATGAGGTCTGTGGATCGACATGTTCACAAACAAGATTTTTCTTCCCCAATTGACTCTTGAACCGGATTAAGACGTTTGCGCTAGCCACCGCCTGCAATCAAACGAGAAGAGGCGGGGTCACTTTCTTGAGCTCCATCACGTTTAGGGAAAACTCACTCCAGAGAGCCAATCGCTCCGTCGGTACATTGCCATATCTCCTAATCTAATGTGCGTTCATTCATGCGTGCGCTCAGCCTTCCTTCTCTTTGCTTTTGTTATGGGGTGATGTTGGAACCATGTTATCTTCATAGTTTCAGAGTTTACTGTATTGGGAGAAAGTAGGAATGACAACTCTTGCTAGTATCCATATAGAAATATTTGCCTCGGAAATTCTCCCATTGGTTGATTAAAGTCGAGCCCTGTGATTTCTTTTATCTCATTCTTGAGCCATTGTTCGAAAGGTCGCTTTGATGCTATCCAGCCTCCCATGTTCTTTGCCACATCAGCCATTTCTGAATAAACTATTATCATATCCCCGGCTGGCGTAGTTTGCAAGAACCAAGTTTCCTTCGTTGTCTCGAAGAGCTTTTGTGACTCTTTAAATTCCTCCTTCTTCGCTCCACTCAGAGTCTTTGCGAATTCCTCAAGCTTTGCTTTCTTCCCGGGAAGTATAGGTACCACGAATGCCACTTGAGCCATGATAAATTATGGAAGAGTTGTGAAGTATAAGGCTTTTACATTTTCTTGTCTACTTGTGCTTTTTGGATCTTCTCGAATGCAAAGAAGCGAGGCGAGAATTATCTAGCCCGCTACTTTTAGCTCAGGATTCTCTTTATGTTAATGTTTGTGATCAGTTGGGCAAAAGGAGATGTGCGGCAATTGCACTGAAAGTCGGTGTCATATTTCCCAGAAGCGTCTCAACTGTGCCTCCATCCTGTCCTGTTTCTTAATCCCGAGTAGCTTGGGATCCGTCGGTTCGTTAGCAAGTAAGTAGTTGTGAAGTTCGGGCAACTTGCTTTTCATGATCTCTAGCACCGCCTCAGCTACGATCTTTGGATCACGCCCGTTGGCTATTCCGTCCTCATAGTGTTTTCTAACCCGCTCACGGGAGGGAGAATAGACGTCAAGCTTCTGCATGGTCATCTTCGCTTGCTTGTCGATCTCAGTGCGGAAAAATGCTGGTTCGACGAGTGCTACCTGTATGTTGAATGATGCTAGCTCAAAGCGAAGCGCTTCGGTATAGCCCTCGAGCGCATGCTTGCTCGCCGAGTAGAAGGCGTTGAAGGGCGCTGGAACTATCGTTACGGAGGAGCTGACGTTGATGATTTTGCCCTCTGCATGCTTCCTCATCATCGGAATCACCCTCTTGGTAAGCCTGACAACGCCGAAGAAATTAGTCTCGAAGATGGCTTTTGCTTCATCCACACTCGTGTCCTCGATCGCCCCGAAAAGGCCAACCCCCGCGTTATTGATCAGGATATCCAACCTCCCGAAAGTTTTGCTACTGATTTCTTCCAGACACGACCGGACGGACTCTTCGGAGTCGATGTCGAGCTTAACCATTTCGAAGCTCTTATCGATTACATCACTCTTCGGATTCCTGCTCGACCCGAATACCTTGTACCCGCTAACCGAAAGAAGTTCCGCGATTGCCTTCCCTATGCCCGAGGAAGCTCCGGTAACTAGAACCGTCGGTCGCCCTGTCATCAAGATTCTCTTAATGACTCCAAGGGTAGAATCATTTATCCTTTCCTTGGGATGCCAGGCACTTTTTCAGAGCTGCTGCACCAGTAGTTTCTCAACTCCACCACTTCAAAATTCACAAGCGATACGATGGAAAGGATCAATCAATTGGCAGAGCGAACAGACCGCATAATAAAGAAGAGAAAGTAGCAATTTTTGTCCTAGAAGGACCCGGATGTCTTTCCGATTCTCTGAAAGGAAGCTCGAAACGCTACGCTACGCCACGCCATCGAAACTGTTCTACCTAGTAAAGTGATTTCTTCTCGAAACAAGGACATATGATAGCACGTAGCCAATTTTGTGTGTTGCAAAACTTCACGAACTAGTTTGTGCATATTCGCAAGTCCCAGTATCTTCTAATCGAATTGCTCCAAGAGTCAGTCGCATATACGTGGGCTCACCTTAATGGCCTCCCTGAGCGCGACTAGTCTGAGCCCTTTTCTTTGTATATCCTAGGCAAGTATCATTGTTGAGAATCGTCTACTTGTTTAAATCTACCAATAGACGATGAGCTATCTGCGTCTTGTATCCAAATTGAAGCCGGTATTGCCGTCCATCTCCAAGGAAAAGTTGCCTCTTGAGAGCCTTAGTTTTAGGAATTGGTGGCATCTCTTTGCCAGACATACGAGCGTGGTGGAGCCGAATGAGACGATTCGTACGGCGTTGAGGATTATGGTACACAGAGGATTCAGGCATCTTCCAGTGGTTAGGCGGGATACAGGGAGAGAAGGACCCGGAGAGATTTTGGGAATCATTTCGGCAGCGGACCTGATAGATTTCATCGAGCGAGGACAGCTAGTTTCAGGACTCGACGATCCTGTTTCAAAGATAATGAGCGATAATCCGATTACTATTCGCCCCAGTCAGACAATTCTAGACGCGATCAGGGAAGTCAGCCAAAAGAATATCGGAGCACTTCTAATAGAGGAAGAAGAGAGAGAGCGGGGTTTCCAACTAAGGAATTGTCCATCGTTATCAGCACAGAGCCCGAGACTACAGGGCATCGTTACTTTAAGAGACATAGTCTCAGTAATGGCTACTTACGTCCCGATTGGTCTGAAGGTCGAAGACTTTATGACTCGCGACGCCGTGACAATCGACGAAAACGATCCGATTTCTTCTGCTATTAGCCTCATGTCGGCAAAGAGGGTAAGAAGGCTACCAGTAGTCCTGAATGATCGGGTAGAAGGAATGGTTACTAACAAAATGATACTGCGTTATCTTGAGAGTATCATTGCCTACGATATGCGGGATGTAAATGCAGCTGTTGTGCTACCTGTAAAGACAACAATGATCTCTCCCATGCCGTTGATAGATCCGAAGGAGGACTGCGGTAACGCTCTTTATCTAATGCGAGAACTCGGGACGGGGGGATTCGCTGTGGTTGACAGTCGTGGGCTTTTGGGTGTGATCACTGAGAGAGATTTGGTAAAGAGGATCCATGATAAGAAAGGACTATCTTTCTTTTCAGAATTGTTCCTTCAAGACAGAATGATCCAAGCTTAACCCTGTTCCGCGTGCATGTGCTTGGCTGCGGCTTTACCTTCCTTTAATACGGTCGATCATGTCACCTAGTAAGTCAATCCTTTGAGAAAGCTTTTGATTTGATCTTAGTTCCCTTAGGAAGTTTATCCTGCTTTATGGAACCAAAAAGACCGGGGATAACATGAATTTAATCCGCGTGATACTTCTCTCGAAGATCTTTAAGGCGGCATTCCCTTGTCATGTTCCACATGAGACAAACCTATGCCTAGCTTCTTGGCTATCTGAACCAAGAAGTATTGCTTGTGGTGCTCCCCTTCTGTTTGAAGTGCTTCGATAATCAGCTCTTCAACTGTCGAATTCTGTATATGTTCATTCCAATCCGCGCGACTGTTCATATTTAGATCACGATCTAGGTATTGACATCCATACCGCAACCATTCGCTAATATGCTAGGTATACGATTATCAATCTTGATAGCTCCCCGCCGAACTAAGACTTTCAGCTAATATAGCGATATCCACTTTTTTCAAAACACTCTTCTTCGTTCCAAACTGTTGCATACTGAACTTCTTGAACCTTTATAATCAAAGAACGGAGCCGGAATCCAAGTTTTGCCGATTTTTGACTGTGCGACTCTCACCGATATCGCGGATCGCTTCGGTACTCCTGTCTATTTTACCGATTTTTCGTTAATACAAGAAAAGTTCCAGCAAGTGGACTCTGCCTTCTCGAGATTAAAAAATGCAGGAAAGAGAGTCAAAATATTCTACAGCATCAAGGCAAACAGTAACCCGTTCATCATGAGGTACTTATTGTCACTTGGTGCCGGGCTCGACATTCTTTCAGAGGGCGAGCTTGCATTGTCGCTCAGATCCAAAGCTTCACCATCTGATCTTATGATCAGCGGAACAATGCTCGCCGAAGAATTACTCAGCCAAGCTTCGGGATTAAAAATAAAGATTAACTTGGACTCTTTGGAATCCATCCAAAGAGGAGCGAGGGCCGGCCTCAAGCGCGCTGGAATCAGATTAAATCCTTTGATTGAAGCTGGACACCATGAGAAAGTTAGGACGGCGACTAGCGCTTCAAAATTTGGAATTGCGCTTGAAGGGTACACAATAGCGAAAGAAGAATTTCGCAAACGTGGACTATCCTTGGACGGCATTCACTATCACATCGGTTCCGGAATTGAAACTTGTGATCCGTTTGTGCGGGCTTTATCTCAAATCTGTAGGACAGTAGACAATCTATCCCAGTTGAAGTACCTGGACATTGGTGGCGGCTACGCCTCATCCAAAGGGGGAAAGCCCTTCGACTTTACTAATCTTGTGAACTCTCTAATTGAGAATTCAGACCTGCTCCCGCCCGAAATTTACATAGAGGCGGGGAGATATTTAGTGGCAAATAGCACGGTGCTGCTCAGTCGCGTAACTGAAGTCAAGAGTACGAGCAGAAGAACATTTGTCGGTATTGATGCGGGGTTTAACGATATGATGAGGACGGTATTGTACGGGGCAGAGCACCCATTTTTCACCTGCGGTTGTGCCGGGAAGAAGTTCCGAGCAGACCTAGTGGGTCCAATTTGCGAGAGCGGAGACGTTTTTCGTACCGACGTTTCTATCGCCGCAAAAGAAGGGAGCCTCGTTGTCTTTCACGATGTTGGTGCCTATGGCTATTCTCTCTCATCGAACTATCTAACTCGCCCTCGACCTGCTGAAATAGCTAGCTACAAGAGCAGGATTTTCCTAATGCGCAAACGCCAGACTCCTGCTGAATTATTCTCTGATGTAAGCTGGAAGAGCTTCAGCAGTTTCTTGAAGCAAGCATCCAGATAGCTCTAGCTGTCTAAATCTTCGCGCCGCAATTAGGACAGAATTTCGTTCCCGCAGTTATCGCGGTTCCGCAATTTGGACATGCTTTTGTTTGCGGAGCTTGCGGAGTCTGCTGAGGTACCGCCGTTCCACAATTGGGACAGAATTTCACGCCTGCTGGCACCGGTTGCCCACAATTAGCGCAGGTTGTTCCGCTTTTGGCTTGTTGCTGCTGTTGCGCTACTCCCGTAGGAGCTTGAGTTTGGCTAGCACCACAGTTTGGACAGAAAGTGTTGCCCTGTGGAATCAAAGAGCCGCAGTTTATGCATGTCTTTGTGGGCTGTTGATACATGCCTTGAGCCATCGCACCGCCCATGGCCCCACCGACTCCTACACCCGCACCTAATCCAACGCCTAAACCTGCACCTATTCCTGCCGTGCCAGAGGGGTTCTTCGCGGCATCCACGACAGCCTGGCCGGCTTGGTACTGCATATAGCTCACTCCAAGGACACCCATCTCAGATCTAGTGTCGATAGCTTTCTGAACCTCATCTGGGAGGCTGATAGTAAGCCCAGAGATTTTGTTAATCTCGATTCCGTACTGCCCAAAATTTTGGGGCGCAAGCGAAAGGACTACCTGCTCGATATTGGTAAGGCTAACAGCTATATCGGTCACTTTCATTCCTTGGCTCTTTAGTTTCCCAATCCCATTGTAAACCAGAATCATTAGTTGTTCTCGGAGCCTAGATTCAACTTCGTCAGAGGTTTCCAGGCTCAGTGTGCCCACAAACTGATTAATGAAATTCTCAGGAGAGGAAATCTTCCATCTATATTCGCCGAAAACCCTAAGGTTGACAATTCCGAACGTGGGATCGGTGAATTGGTAGGGCTGGGTACTGCCGAATTTTCCGTCCATGTATATTTTCTTGATATAATAGACCTCAGCTTGTTGTTGAACGCCAGTAAAATACTTGAGAAGACTACCGACGATCGGAGCGTTAAAATCTGTTAGAGCATACCTGTTGGGTTGGTCGAAATAGGTTAAGACCTTTCCGTCCCTGTAAAAAATGGCTGTTTCATCTTCTCTAACCACAATATTATCGTTAAGGCGAATGAGTCTAGGAACCTTCCACATGACATTGTTTAGCTTGTCCGCATCATTCCACGCTATGGTGGTTGAACCTAGCACACTGCCTCCTTTGGCAGGATTCTGCGTGACCGTGCTGTCAGCTTGTTTACCTCGTCCAAACAAATCTTTGCTTCACTTTATCCTCTTGTTCTTTTTCTTATTTTAGCAATACGTTCTCAATTGCTTCCATTCGAACTGACCATGACTGTTTAAAGGCGCGCAAGGCGTTTGCAATATCATTCAAAGTAGTCTGAACAGAGCTAGGCGCTAGTGGATCGTATGCAATGGAGGTTTTACCTTGAAGGGATACCGCAGAGGCCACAAAATCGTAATCGTACTCGTAAAGTTTGTTGAGCTTGTCCTGATTGATCTGGATATTCGCTGCAAATCCAGAATAACCTTGCTGTGCGTGCCGAACTTGTCCACTCATCTGCTGAACCTGTGCAATTAAAGAGCCTACGTTTGTCAAGTTATTGAAATCGTTGTTTGAAACCATTTGTGTGCGTAAATCCTCCAGATTCGATTTCGACTGATCGAGCTTGTCAGCGACTTGATTTCGAACGATGCTATCCGCGGCTCTAACATCTTCTAACTTTCTGTAACCATGTAGCCCCGGAATCAAAAGCTCAAGTTTCTTTGAGATACCACGGTTTGCCTCAATCTGCGCCCTCACATCAGGGTTTGTGTCGGTACTAGTGTTTGCCGTTGTGTCTGCAGATGTGTCAGTAGACATTGGAATATACTCCTTGAGTCATTTCCTCTAGTCTGGTCCTTCTTACACCTTTTCTTCCGCACGAACGGATATAGGGATTTCCTTGACTTGGCTCCGGTTTTTCGAGTAGTTTATTGAAGTGAAGATTTGAAAGGACATGCTATTTCAAATCTGGATGATTCATTGAGTGATCCAGAATTTGTTCAATTCGAGTTTCCTTCGATTTCAAATAATTATTTCAAAAGGCAAGGCTTGTCTCTGTCTTTACTGACTTTACTGAGGAACCGTATTCAAAGATTGAAAGGCGCGTAGTAGAGGCGTAGCCACTACCTTTTTAGATTGCAAGCTCCTTTCATCATGGTTGATTTTGAAGACCCCAATATGCTCATTTGACGCAAGAACAGGAATCCTTTGTCCCAAGTGCGATGCAAAACTGAGATCAGGTCAGCTAAGCGAAACTGATGTTCAGGTTTCGAGCAAGCTAACAAAGGCTGCAGAGAAAAATCAAGAACTCGCAAAATTGAGTTTAGTAAAGGCTGAGCAAGTCGATCAAGATTACCTACTGGTTCTTGAGCCCGGCTCGCTCGCTCCCTTGCGCCACGATCCCTCATTCCAAAAGAATCTTCAGATGATTCTGGGAGGCAAGGTCTGGCTGACAGAAGCGGATACGACGGACAAGAAGGCTCTCGAAGACCTCTTCTTTCCTGTCAGGATATCGAATGTGAATACGGCTTGGCTTCCCGACGGAAGCAAGCTAACGAAGGTAGTAATTCCGGGTAGGAAAACGGAACGCTTTCCCCACGACACCTCCATGATTGGAAAAATTCTCCAAGAGTCTCGGGGAATTGATCTAATGGTGGAATTTGAGCGGCAGTAGAGATTCATTCGTACCTCTCGTCAATTTAATAATGCGAAATTTGCCGGTCATCTGAGAGAATTCTCTTTCTAGTAAATGGAGCGCAATGCGCATGATCAGAACTCATTATGCAAAGGAACTTTTGGCACACAGGGGTGAGGATGTAACAGTCGCTGGCTGGGTCGAAAATGTAAAGGAACTTCCTAATTTGAGATTTGTTATTATTAGAGATAGGACTGGCATTGCGCAGATAACGGTTCATAAGAAGAATTCGCCTCAGGAATTAGTGAAAGCGACTGATAAACTCAATCTCCAAGACGTTATTGTCGTCTCTGGAAGCGTGCTTGAAAAGCAGGTGGCAAAAATTGGGCCGGAGCTGCAACCCAAGGCTGTTGAGGTTCTAAGCAGGGCCGCAACTCCACTTCCACTTGACATCAACGGAGAAGCTGAGACCTCGCTTGACACTAGATTGGACTGGAGAGCGATGGATCTTCGCAAGCCAAAGAATCTCGCAGTGTTCAAAATCGAAGCGAAAATCGTAGAAGGCTTTGAGGAGTGGCTGCGGTCAAATGGATACGTCCAAATCTCAACTCCTTCAATCATAGGCGGTGTCAGCGAAGGTGGTTCCGAAGTCTTCAAGATTGACTATTATGGCAGCCCTGCCTCTCTCAGACAAGATATTCAGCTCCATAGACAACTTTCAATGGCGGCAGGCTTTGACAAGGTATTCGAGTTCGGTCCAAACTGGAGAGCTGAATTGTCTCATACACCAAATCACCTTTCAGAACACAGGAGCCTTGTTGTCGAGCTGAGTTTCATAAGTGATGAGACTGACACCGAAAGAGTGGAGGAACAACTAGTAACGCATGCTCTGGATAAGGTAATCAGAGAGTGTGCAGAAGAACTGGAACTTCTAGGAAAGAAACCGGAGAAACCGAGTATTCCTTTTCCAGAGATCCGCTTTCCAGAAATCTATGACATTTTGAAGCAACGCGGTAAACCCGTTCCCTTTGGAGAGGATCTGAACCGGGAAGCCGAGCAAGCCCTTGCAACATATATGAAAGAGAAGACCGGACATGACTTTTTCTTCATCAACAGGTTTCCCTTTGGGATCAAACCATTCTATGTGATGAGAGTTGACGATGATCCCACGTGGGCGAGATCTGTCGACCTAGTCTACCGCGGACTGGAGTTATCTTCTGGCGGACAACGTGAGCATCGGTATGAAAAACTCATGGAACAAGTTAAACTCAAGAAAATGACTGAATCAGAAATTGCCTGGTTCACAGACAATTTCAAGTACGGGGTTCCACCTCACGGGGGGTTCTCAATAGGTATCGAGCGCCTTACAAAACAAATGTTAGGGATAGAAAACGTGAAGGAGGCTTCTCTCTTCCCTCGTACTCCGGAAAGACTAAAGCCCTAGAGAGCTTTGAAGTTCTCGCCCCAGTTGACGTAACCTCGGAGCATCTCTTGTGAGACGCTAGGGCGTCTGTTCTTTAGAACCTCTTTGAAATCGTTCAAATCTATGGGACGGGGCTGCGTCTCTTTGTCGTTTGCAGCCGGAGAGTCAAAGAGCTCCGAAACGACTCTTAGTTGAACTGCCTGACAAATGTCTCGCATATCAGAGCCCGAGTAGCCTTCTGTCATTTTTGCCAAATCATCAAGTTTTAGTTCAATGTCCATCTTTAGTGGGGCAGTATACTGTTTCAACATTTGCATTCTGGCATGGATGTCTGGCAGAGGCACGTAGATCCTTTTCTGGAATCTTCTCAAAAACGGCCAATCGAGCGACCAAGGTTTGTTTGTGGCTCCAATAATGTACAGATGCAAATTCCTTCCCTTGTCTGCGATTCCGTCCATTTCCTTCAAAAATTGGTTACGCACTCTAACCTCGCCTCCTACTTCGTTGGTCCTTGAACCGAGAATAGAATCCAGCTCGTCAATGAATACAATGACGGATTTGGCATCTTCATCCAAGAGTTTTCTTGCGGAATTGAAGAGCTTGGCGACATTTCTTTCCCCCTCTCCGAGCCACTTGCTCATAATTGAAGCAGCATCAACGGTAATGAAATAGCTGTCAATTTCAGAGGCCGTTGCGGCCGCTAGGAGAGTTTTTCCACATCCCGGAGGTCCGTACATCAACAATCCTCTTGGCCATCCCAGAGGAAAGAGATCCGGTCTTTGCACTGGGAATATTATTGATTCTCGAAGAGCCTTCTTCGCATCTTCTAATCCAACAACTTCGTCCCACTTGATACTCGGCTTTTCTTTCATTATGAGGTCGTTGTAGTTTGCCTTTAGTTGTTGCACGACCTGTGGAGAGTTTGCATTAGCATTGGAGGTCGTGACTGGAACTGCGGTCACCGACTTTGCGCCGGGCTTGCTGAAAGTAAATCTATCGAGCCCAGAATCATAGTCATCCGGCGGAGGCACGACTCCGTGCGCCGACTGTAAAGCTTTGACTCGTTCCTGATAAAGCTGGGCGCGCTGCAGATACATCGGATTAAGCTTGTAATCAGGATAAAGTTGGGCAAGCCGTACGAGGGTTTGAATGGCATTTTGATAATTCTTGATTGCCATTCCGCGCGCTCCCTGTGAGTCGAATCTTATCGCTTCGGAAGCGTATTTCTGGGCGGCGGATTCCAAAACTTTTGCTGCGCTCTCACTCATGCCGAAAGCCTCCACTTGAAAGGTGAAGCGGCTGTGCTAACTACGCTTAGTCCTCCCGCGACCACGATTGCAGTTTTCTTCGTTTCCGGACTCATTACTTTCCTTGATTTCAATTTGATATTCTCGATGATTTTTCACACAGTTTAGTCTTATTTCGAAGAGTGAGTGCTCCTCCGTTCTGAAAGCAATTTGATGTATGCTTGTTCAACAAGATCGACAGGAAGATTCAGTTGAGCTGAGCAATCGATTACATCGATCTTGTCGGTCCCTCTTTCACGGATATAGCTTCGAACCGCGCGATCGGGATCTCCATCAGGATCACTTTCTCCGACCAGGATCGTAGGCTTGAACTCTTCTTCCGTGTCAGCATCGTCGCCAGACGCGAGAAGAGCGATTCTCCTAGTCTGTTCAAGGATCGATGTCCCCTGCGAAGTTTCCATGCTCTCTATGGATCTTGGGAGTTCACCCAGTTCCGAAGTGCGTTCTTTGATCAGCGCTTGAGCTTTTGCGAATATCTCTTGTGGTGTATCGCTAAGGGCTATGCTCACATTAGGTGTTAAGACGCCCAGCTCTGCAAGAATGTTCGTGAATGAATCATTAATCTCGCTGGCGGCGGTCTCGAGGTTTGGTGCTAAATTCTCGATTGACTTGCCAATCCGCTTGACTTCTTTGAAGGCGCTGGAAAGGGCGTACATTACATCTCCCACATCGCGCAGGGTCTCAAGTCTTACTACGATGTGAAGAAGAGCAAGTTCGGACGCATTGACGACTCTCGTAACTTTCTGGAGCTCTACGTGTTCATTTGAAAAGACCTGAGCTCTCATTTCATCTTGTTGCTCGTACGCTCTCACAATAGCGTTGAAGATCGTCTTTCTCCGCTCATCGAGACGGATCCGCATTTGTTCGACCTCTTTGCGCTGAATCTCAACCTCTCTAATGGCAAAACTGATTTTCTCCTTAACATTCTTGTCGCTGGAACCTGACAATAGTCCCCCATGCGGAGCCATATTATATTCAGTCTCAGCTCCTTTTTTTCTCTAGGGTTTGATTTAATGAAAAAGCTTTGATCAATAGAGCATTCGAATCTAAAATCTGCTGCCTGCAACCCAGAGTTGCGACGCAATAACTACTTTGATCTTGCTGAGGAGATGCTGTTGAGAGGGAGATGGCCAGCTCTCGATTCTGTGTTGCATCTCGTCTGTAGCTAACAGTCAATTGGCTCATTTACGGTTTCTTGTCTCTGAGCTAACCCAATGCCCGCCCTTCGTCTACAATGAAAAGAAAAAAATCAGAAGAAGTGGAGATTCCCCTGCATCTTTATGATGCAGGTTTCTCTTCGCTTCATCTGTAGCTTTACTGTTCTTGGATTATTCCTTTGTCCTTCTTAAGAGAAGCCAGTGGCTTCTGTTCCTTCCGGAACAGACTCTGGCAGATCTGGGAACTTGTCTCGCATTCTCTGCTCAGCAACCGCGCCTGCCTCTGCAAGGATCTTATCTGCTTCCTCATTCGCAGATTCGAAATTGATTACGCCTGCGCCTAGTTGTCCTGCATCGACGAGAATGCTTGATAGCAAGCCTGAGATCTCTCCTATTTCGTGTTCTGCCTCTGGAATTACACTGACCAATCCGCTTCTGACGTTTCTTATGACGCCCATTGCAGGTGATAGTGTGACCACTATGTCGCCAAGTTCTTGAACTGTGTTGAGTCGTAGTGTGATTTGCTCGAGGGCGAGTTTTGCTTGGGTGACCATTTTGTTCATCTTGCGTACTTCTGAAAGTTCGTTGGCAAGAATATTCGCATGTTGCGTATCGTGTTTTTGTATTGAGGCTACAACCTTGTTGAAGATTGAAGAGTCTCTCTCGCGTAGTTTCGCTGAAGTTGCATCGAGCTTCGAGATTTGAACTTGGATCTGTCTTGTTGCCTGTTCCAGTCTTGGTTTGAGTGGGCCTGGTGATCTTACGGTGTCCTTAATTCGGGTACTGATGCCATCTGAAGGAGATTTTTGCCATCTAGACGAAAACTGTGACATTCGGTTTTAGCACCAAAAATCGAGTGCGATTCTTGAAGGTTAACGCTCTTAGTGAATTTGTATTGACAACGCGATAGAATCCGCTTAATTAGGCAAAGTAGTTCACAGCACCTTCTCAGTGTTGGAATTATTAGAGTTCATTACAACAAATTCTAAATAGGTCCAGCTACATTCTAGTGAGAGACAAGGGGAGAGTTATTTTGCGAAATGGTGAGGGACAAATTCGTTGCTTTGAAACTTCGAGCCTTAAGATCCTTTTTCAACTGTGAACTGTCAGTATTATCCAAAACTCTTTTCATAAATTCTGCCGCGTTTTACTCTAGTTTGACTAATTTAGTTCAGTGTAAGTGCTAAGGTCATGACAGATACCCAATCACTGACTCTGGGTTCAGAAAAGACCAGAGCTGGACTAAATTCCAATTACGAGCCCAAAATTATAGAAGATAAAATTAGGGCACAATGGAAACAAATGAAGATCCGGGAACAAATTGAGGACAGATTCAAGGGCAAAAAGAAACTAGGTTACGTAGAGGGACCACCGACGTTGAACGGCGAGCCTCATATGGGTCATCTTCGAGGGAGGATGATGAAAGATCTCTGGTATAGATTCGAAACTCAAAGAGGAAATTTCATTGATTTTAGAGGCGGTTGGGATTGCCAGGGTCTGCCTGTTGAGCTTCAGGCGGAAAAAGAGCTTGGTCTAACAGGCAACAAAACAGCAAACCTGCGAAAAATTGGGGAAGAGAAACTTGTCCAAGCCTGCAAGGAAATGGTGGGAAAATATCACAAGCTATGGAAAGGTGCTGATGATCTATTAGGTCTCTTGATCAACGATGACAAAGCGTACTATACTTATCGAGATTCGTATATCGAAAGAGAATGGCAGATCATAAAGTCGGCCTGGGAATCCAATATTCTAGATGAAGCTTACCGAGTTACTCCGTTCTGCCCTAGTTGCCAAACGCCTCTAAGTGCGGCGGAAGTCGCGCTAGGCGGCTACGAGATTCTTGAAGATCCATCAATGTACTTTAAGATGAAGTTGCGGGGGAAGGGAGATAATACGTATCTTGTCACCTGGACGACTATGCCCTTTACTGTAGTGACAGACGAGCTCGTGGGAGTGAAACCAAGTTCCGAGTACTGTTTTGTTTCTGTTCAAACTAAATCTGGCTTTGAAACATGGTTAGTGGGGGCTCAAAGACTGCAGTCAATGATGGAAGAGCTTAAACTTGAAGATTATCACGTACTAGAGAGAGTCAAGGGAGAAGATCTTGAAGGGATAAGATACGAGCATCCGCTTGCCGATTTGCTACCGAAGCAAAAGGAATTAGACGAACAAAATAGTTCGGTGCATTCCGTCGTTGCTGAAGAATTTGTGGACACCACGACGGGCTCAGGACTGGTGCATATGGCCCCGGCGAACGGAGAAGATGACTTTGAAGTCGCTTCAAGAAGACAAGTTCCAGTTTTCAATCCTATTGATGAACAGGCTCTATTTAATTCCGAAGCGGGATTGCTCACTGGTCTTTTCGTGAGAGATGCTGATCAAAAAGTCGGGGACCTCCTGAAAGAAAGAGGACTATTACTTCGTTACGGTACGCTGAAGCACGAATACCCGGTATGTTGGAGATCGGGCCATAGATTGGTATGGCTTGCCAGGCGGGAGTATTACTATTTTGTTGACAGGCTCAAGGACAAAGCTTTGGATGCCGCAACAAAAGTTGAATATTTCTACGAACAGCCAAAGAATAGATTTCTTGAGATAATCAAAGAAAAGCATCCTTGGTGTATATCAAGAGAAAGAGTTTGGGGAGCTCCCCTCCCAATATGGAAATGTGAATCTTGCGGAGAAAAACAGGGTTTATTTTCCAGAAAGGAAATACTTTCACACGCAAAGATCCTTCCGGACGGCGAAAATTTCGAATTTCATAGGCCCTGGATAGATCGAATATTGATCGAGTGTCCGAAGTGCAATAACCAGATGCATCGTGAGCCATTTGTTCTGGATACTTGGCACAATAGTGGAGCGTCACCCTACGCGTCATACACCGATGAGGAGTACCACCAGTATTTTCCTGTCGCATTTCTCACAGAGGGGATAGATCAAACAAGAGGCTGGGCGTATGACTTGTTGATAGAGAACGTCATATTCCGAAAGAAGGATCAATCGCCTTTCCAGTCGTTCTTGTTTCAGGGTTTCGTCTTGGACAAGAATGGACAGAAACTGAGCAAGAGCAAGGGGAATTACATCGGAGCTCTTACCATCTTGGAAAGACAATCTGTCGACATTACTCGCTTGTATCTCACCTGGAAAAGTAGCCCTATAGACTCGATCAACTTCGATGAAAAAGAGCTACTCACTCGGCCCTATCAGATCCTGAACACTTTGTACCACATGCACGTGTTCTACCTTCAAAATAGTCGATACGATCAATTTGAACTATCTTCAGACGCGCTTCAGGATGTGAAAAGTGAAAAGAGCAACTTTCGAAAACAAGACAAATGGTTGCTTTCGCGTCTTGAGTTTCTGATCGACATCTGTACTGATAGCTACACGCAGGCAAAGTATCACGACTCGGCAAGGGCGATCGAGCAGTTTCTGATCGAGTCAGTTAGCCAAACCTATGTCCCCATAATACGTAGTGACATGTGGGAAGAAAGTGAGCAATCGCTAAAGAGAAGAAGAACAATATATACCGTGCTTGGATTTGCATTGCAGACTTGTGATAAGCTGCTTCATCCCATAGCTCCATACTTGACGGACTATCTTTCGCAAGAGGCTTTCGGGTCAAAGTTCTTGGTTTTGGAAGACTGGCCCTCAGCTGTTCCGGAATTTAGGCATGAAACATTGGAAGTAGAGTTTGACCTACTCTCGAAACTCGTCTCGCTCACGAACGCGGCGAGAATGAAAGCAAAGACAAAACGCAGATGGCCCCTTCGCAAGGCATTTTACTTGGTTAGTAAAGATTCGAAGGATCTGGTGCTCGTTAACAAGAAACTGTTGCTTGAGCAAACTAATCTTCAAGATGTAGAAGTTTGCGACAATCCTTCGCAGACGCCTCTCAAAGTTTCGGCTCGTTTGAATCTGGATCTCGTCGCGCCAAGGGCTAAGCAACGGCTCAATGACCTCCAGTCTGAGCTTTCCCGCTCAAGTGCCCAGAGTCTTTATCTAGAGATAGCCGATAAAGGAAAGACCCAGCTCGGAGACTTTGAACTCGATCCCCAGGATCTGGAATTCTCTTTCACCTCAGATGATCAGAGATATTCCGTAAGCGAAGGCTATGGCATGGTTGTGGCGCTGGACGTTTCCAGGGACGAAGATCTAATAGCCGAGGGCCTTCTCAGAGATGTTGCAAGAAATCTCCAGTCTCTTAGGAAAGATAGAAAATTCAATCCGACTGACGTACTTTCAACAGCGACGGTCGCAGGCCTCGGAGATCAGAATTTGGCAATGCTGGAGCCCAGAAAGTCGGAACTAGCCTTCTTGGTCAGAGTCAGAGAGGTAAGACTCTTTGCAGACTTGCCGAGCGAAAGCTCTTCGTGGGAGAAAGCCGATCTTGAAGGCCTTGTTAAGATCAACATCGTTTAGGTTGCAAAATTCGTTAGCTTGAACTGAGGATCGGTCGCTGCGCCCAGAGGCTCTGCGTCGTAACCTAGTCTTCTCAAGTAAGCCGCAAATTCATCCGAAAATCCATGTACGGTATAGACCTTTGACGGATCACAACCTTTGACGAAGGTGACCAATTCCTGAAAATCACAATGATCGCTCATTGGAAAAGCTTTGTCCGAGCTCAGTGAATTTCGGTATCTAGAATCTATTGCCCATCCTGTGAAGGTAGCGATGACAGCGTTGTATCTTTCTTTCATCGTTTTCACCAAATTTGATTTCCCTCCAGACGAAGGCGCTATCAGTACCCAAGGGCCCCTCCCTATTTTTTCTTGAAATTCTTTGGTTGATCTAAACGGTTCAAATTCTTTCAATTCAACGCCGAGTTTGATGTGCCCGTTGTTCATCCTGTGGATAGAGTCGTAAACGTATATTGGCTCCCATATATCAAACAAGTACGAAAGTAGTTGGGCCTTTCCTAGTGGATAGCCAGTGAGAACCACAGGGCGACAGTTATCAAAGCACTCTGAAATGAATTTGTTCACTTGGCTTATCAAATTCCCCGTTTCCGGAAATACGTAGTGCCCTCTTCCGTACGTGCTTTCAATGATGAGCGTCTCACATTTCACAATACCACAGCCTTTCAGAAACGCTCGATCCCTTGTTGAGAGGTCACCGGTGTAAAGTACTCTATCCTTGATCAGGATTGCTCTTGAACCTAGGATGTGACCTGAATCATACAACTCGATTCCGGAAATCTCATGATTGGATTTTCCAAGATCATACCCTCGCACTTTCGCAAGTTCTTTCGTCTCTTTACTGGCAATGACCTTAGACTTTCCATTGGGGAGATGAACATGGTCAATGTGAGCATGCGAAACAAAGCTATAGTCGCAATCACTGGCACTTCTTGGATCCAATGAAATAGAGAAAGATGGTGTCGTAACTGTGATGCCGTTCCCCTGCGAGATGGAGATGCCATCCTCCACCAATTTCAGTCTGGTCATCTCTCTATTGATTGCTCCATTTCTGCACTAACTGTCTATCGAAGTAGAATTCCTAGGGCAGAATTTCTTTGGGGCTTTCGGTCGTTTCGGAAGTTTAAAAACTGTTGGCCGGACTCGATTAGCTTTGCATTAGCGAGGCAAGAATCATTTTATGAATGAAGTTCGATGCATTTTCTGGTTTGGAGCTTTAGTGAAATAAGATGCCGACACTTAGAATTGGTTTAATCGGTAAGACGAACACTGGCAAGACTACTTTCTTCAACGCGGCGACTTTGCAAAACGCAGAGATTAGCAATTACCCCTTCACAACCAAGACTCCAAACGCCGCAATTGGACAAGCGGCAACTCTGTGCGTGCATAGAGAGCTAGGACTGAAGCAAGACAATCCCAAAAATTCGGCATGCGTGGACGGCTGGCGAGTCATTCCCATCGAGATTATCGACCTCCCTGGTTTGATTAAAGGAGCCTATGAAGGGAGAGGCTTGGGAAATCAATTCCTCTCTGTCGCTTCCCAATCAGATGCTTTGCTTCACATTATCGACGCGTCTGGGAGCATTGACGCCGAAGGGAAAATCACTAGCCCAGGTGTAGGGGATCCGGTCGCCGATATTCAGGACATTGAAGAAGAACTAGCGATGTGGTACCTTCACCTGTTCAAGAACACGGTAGAAAAGGTCGTGCGGCTAGTGAAAACGAATCGCGGCATAGACTTTGCGGAGGCTCTAAGCGAATCCATGCACGGTATAGGGGTCCGACGTGAAGACGTTGTTGAAGCCTTGAAAAGAAGGAAGCTCTATGGAGAAGAGGTGGAGCAGTGGAATGAGCAGCAAAGAATCGATTTCGCTTGGTCTCTACGTGAAGTTTCCAAACCGACGCTGATTGTCGCAAACAAAATGGATGTGCCAGAATCAGCGAAGAACTTTTCCAAGATCAGAGAAGCCTATAGCGACATGATAGTCGTCCCGGCGAGTGCAGAATCTGAGCTCACCTTGAGAAAGGCGGAGCAGACCGGAGCCATTCGATATTCTCCGGGAGAAGAGAGATTTGAGATAGTAAAAGGAGCCAAATTAAACGAGAGGCAAGAAATGGCTCTTGCTCACATAGGAAAAGCGATACTCGGAGAATATCTTCGAACCGGGGTCCAGTTTGCTATCAATGTGGCGGTGTTCAAGCTATTGCGAATGAATTCTGTGTACCCAGTCAGCGATGTTGGAAAGTTCCAGGACAATTCTGGAAATATACTTCCGGATGTTTTTCTGATGCGAGACGGAGCGACAGTTGCTGATCTTGCTAGTTCCATCCATACAGATCTCGCTAAAGGGTTGATCTACGCACTCGACGCAAGGACTGGGCTAAGACTGCCCGTTGAGTATCAAATGAAAGACAGAGATGTGCTTTCAATAGTCTCGGCTTCAAGAAGACCCGGGTCGACAAGAAGCGAATCCAAGTAAATCAGTTGCGTTCAGGCCAGTCTGTGGATTTCATTTGAGAGAAATCGCCCTAGCGCTTCGGTCAGAGCTCTACAGACCCGAGGAGATACAAGAGTTTACAAAATTAGCGGACTCTTCGAGTAAAATCTCTCACATATTCTTCCCTGATATTCCTGGCGGCCAGGAATCGATCGAACTCTGCGCGAGCTGCCTTGCCATCACAAAACGAGTCAGGATGGGCAGCGGCGTGATTAGGTTGCTGGAACACGAGAGCAGAGTTCTCACCCGAAGGCTCGCGACAATCCAATGGGCTTCCGGCAACCGCCTTGTTTTGGGAATAGGAACCGGTAGTCCAGGAGCTAATCCGAGTCAGACGATCGAGAAGATGTTAGCACTTTTAGAGGAGATCAAGAGGATTTTTCCTTCGAAATTTAGCGACCTAGATCTCGCGTTTCCGGAGGTACTCGTTGCGTCCTTAAAATCTGGGATCGCTATCAAATCAATAGGACGTGCGGATGGATTGATACTCAACTTTTGTTCTCCAAGATATGCGGAGCAACTTCTCTCCAAAGTGAAAAATGCTGGTGGGCAGTTGAAGTCAGTTGTCTACATTAAAGTATTCTATTCTAAGAGTGAGAACGTTGCAACTAGATTACTCGCTGAGGAATTTGGAAAGTACGACAGACTTCCTCAGTATCATGCCATGTTCGAAAGAGATGGCATCGCGGATTCAGTTGCGTTAATGGCTGCTGCTCCGTCAAATGAATCAATAGCTGTACCTGACTCTCTCAAGAGAATCAGTATCGCGAATCCCTCCAGCCAAGAGTTATTCGAAATAACCGAGCAATTTCGTAAATCTGGTATCAATATTCCTTGCGTGTACCCCTACTTTGGTCCTAATGAGAGCAGGGAATTCAAGGCACTAGTGATGAAGGAAATCACAAAGGAGGCTTTTACCTGAGGGAGCCAACTAGTCCTTACCCACATTCAAACCGAACAATCCAAGTCTAACGGCAGTACCCGCGAACCTAGCCATCTCCTTCCAGCGCAGCTTCGTCTCCCCAGATTTTCTTTCCTCGAAGACGTAAGGCACTTCGGAAAAAGTCATACCCAATTTTCTATACACATAGAGACTCTCGATTTGGAAAGCGTAGCCCCGTGCCGAAAGTTTAGTTTGCAAAAGGCCCTTGATGGCTCGCTTACTGATTAGTCGAAATCCGCTCGTCGAATCGATAACTGGGGCTCTCACGCAGATTCTTGTCAGAAAGTTTGCAGACTTGCTTACAATCCTCCTACTCATTGACCACTTGACGGAACCGCCACCTTCGATGTACCTTGAAGCCACTATAACGTCGACTCTTTCGTTTGCCACCTTACACATCTCGATCAGGGTCTCTGGAGGATGCTGCAGATCGGCATCCATTTCCCCAAAATAATCATATCCCTCTTGGGCGAGGCCATATGCGAAGCCGTCGATATAAGCGGAACCGATCCCGAGCAACTGTGGTCGTTCAAGCAATTGCACATCCTTTGAGTGTGCCATAATCTCTTTGACCGCGTCCAAAGTTCCGTCCGTGCTTCCGTCGTCTACAATTAGCAGGCTCAGACTTAGAGCGAGACTATCTCGAATTGCCTGTATTCTCGATATTAATTGGGTGATATTATTTCTTTCATTAAAGGTTGGTATGACGAGGCAAAGTTTCTTGGAGTGATCGGCCGTTTCAATTCCGCTGTCTAATCCAGTTTGCATCGTTTTCACTTTTTGAAGAGATCAGGGGACTAATAATTCGTCAGGAAATTGGTGATTTAGTACCGGTCTGGAGAAAAGAACGTTTAACTAACATAATAAGGACTACGAATAGTCACGTCGTCTAAAACGAAACAAGGATGTTCTACGGCCTCTACACAATTGTTTTTAAACTATAAACTGAAGTAAAAATTCTGTCTGCAAGATATCATCTAGAGGGCTGATAGTTGGAGAATGTTAGATGAAGTAGCACATCCTATGAAGGAGTACACACGCGCGTTTATTCTCGTACAGTGCGAACCCATGCGAGAGCAAGACGTTATTGAAGAGCTTCTCAAGATGGAAGAGGTTGTTGAAGCGCACATGATCACAGGCGAGTACGACGTTCTTGCCGTCGTTCAGGTAAAGAGGATTTTCCTTGAAGCTGATTATGACAACCTGTTTCAATCGGCCATTGCCAAGGTTGAGGGTGCGAAATATGTTCTCGACACGAATACGATCGTGGGGATGGCATCAAAATCAAAGTTTCCAGAGAGCGTATAATAGCCTTAGAACCTCGCTAGATCTCTGCCCCTAATGCGTTCTTCAGAAATCTTTTTCTTATAGCTTCGTATTGTCCTTTAGGACAAACGGGAGTCAATCTGAAGTGAATGGTTCTCTTGCCAAGATCAATAGGCCAACCATCGGCAAGGGTAGGAGATCGCAGTATATCTCAATGACCAGTTCTGAGGCTTGGTCATTTATCAAGAGTCATTACACAATGACCCTTTCAACTCTTGATTCCTTTGGGTTTCCGCATGTTGCCCCGGTATGGTATGTCGTGATGGATGGCAAGATCTATTTCCGAGCTCAACCTTACAAAAAGAAGATACGCAACATATTGAGGCGGCCACAAATTTGCGGTGTAGTTTCAGACGGGGAGTCATACACTGAGCTGCGAGGCGTCATGATTCAAGGCTTGGCTAAAATCGTTGATCAGGACAGATCAAAACGAAAGCAGGTCTTCTCGATGCTTGCTGAAAAGTATTCGAGTCGAAGAGACACTGATAGGATGCCGCGTGCTTGGCAGGAAAAATATGGCAAGGAACATCGTCTTGTCGTTGAAATTTCCCCGACAAATCTTGTTTCTTGGGACAACAGAAAATGGTTGTCCAATTCCTGATAAATTCTTACAGGAACTTGTTTAGTAGAAAGGACCTTTCTTCAGAACAGTAAGGTATCGTTCAAAAAATCCGTTCCGGTACGTTTATCATGTGATCTTATCGTTAATTGTCTTAGATTGCATAATGAATCCCATCGAGCTAAAGTCGCTACCTGTTACGGAGCTCTCTACAAATGTTGAGACACTGGATCCAGAGACCTCTATCGCCAAGGTTATCGGTTTCATGCGCGAGAGAAAACTGATGGAAGTTTTCATTGATGAAAGAGAGAGAACGGCCATTGTGACTCTGCGAGATCTGTTAAAAGTCGACAACATTACGAGCACAAAGGTCTCGAATGTGATGTCCTACATACCGAAACTTAATCCGAACAACAATGTTGGCGATGCTGCCACCTTGATGTTTGAGTATCGAATACGATCCTTACCAATTTACAATAATAGAAAACCAGTGGGAAAAATTGACACTGGCCCTATCATTGACAAGGTTATCGACTCGCAAAGGGCAGTAAAAGTAAATCGTCTTATGACTTCGAACCCAATTACCATAGACGAAAAGAACGATATTGGAAAAGCCCGCAGGATCATGATAAGACGGAAGATCGATCAGATTCCAACAACCAACGGGGAGAAGCTCCAAGGCGTCGTAAGTTCGGACTCGATTGTATTCAATATGCTTCCGGTTGTGGACAGAGATTCGAAAGGGAATTTTCGTTCAAGCAGATCAAAGGATCTGGTAGAAGACTATGATTATCCTGATTTTGCGCAAAACGATGTAAGTGATCCTCTGAGCAAAGTTTTGGAAAATATGAAGAAAGCTGAAAGAACGTATTCAGTCATTACTAGCTTCGATGAGATTCAGGGAATAATCACTCATCGAGACTTCATGCGAATTCTAACAAGCCAAGAAGCTTCTGATGGAATTCCCATGTACGTTGTAGGTTTGCCGGAGGATCCTTTCGAGGCTGAATTAGCCCGTGAAAAGTTTGAGCGAATCGTTAAGCTGATTCGAAGAGGAAATCCTGACATCGTGGAAGCACGGGCGATAATCAAAGCAGGTGAGACCAAAGCCGCAAGAAAGCGCTATAACGTGCAAGTTTTTGTAATGTCACCAAGAAAAATGTACAACTACCGAGCATTCGGGTTTGAGCTTCCCGAAGTGTTCGATGAAGTTGAAAGATGGGGGAAGAAACTCGTTGAGCGGTCCGACAGGGGGTCGAGGCGTACGAGAGCAGACCCTGGTTCTCCGAGGGGCAAGCCAGACCTTTGGGTCAACTAGGGTTCGGTTGGACCCACTTAACCTGGCTGAAATTTGTTCGATATAACTTATTCAAAGCTGCGACCTGTCTCAAATTTGCTTATCACGGTCAATGAGACAAGAGCATGAAGGATTATTGAAAAGTCCGAACGACCAGCATAATCTACGGAAGCATCCTGAAGAATGGGTGGAAATACTTCGGAGGGCCGCCAAGGCTGGGAAGCAAGCCATTGAGAAGAACTATGACTTTAACTCGCGCACGAGCGTGGTCAAAAGAGGTGTGGGAGGAGATCTAACTTTAAAGATCGATGAAGCATCCGAGTCTGCAATACACCAATCTTTGCTTCAAGACCTTGGTGAAGGTTCATTTGTGTTCGTCTCCGAGGAGATCGGAGAAATCAAAACTCGCGGGAACGAAACAAGGCCCGTAATTTTCTGCGATCCGTTGGACGGATCGCATAACGCCTTTGTGGGAGTGCCCATGTTCTCAATCTCTGTTGCAGTGCTGGGACTCAACCGAAGTATAGGACCAACAGAGCAAAGGTACCTCGGAGACGTTGATGTTGGATTAATAGAAAGTGTCCCATCAGATGATGAATTCTATGCGATAAAAAGTCAGGGCAGCTTTCATAATCGAGAACGACTCGGGCGTTTCAACTTGCCCGCTCTCGATGCCAGATTTCAAACAATAGGAATCGAGTGCGGAGACGTGGATTTTCTCAAGATTGCAATGAAAAAGCTCACCAGCAGGAGCGTCTACAAGCTCCGTGTTCTCGGTAGTGCTGCCATGAGTTATTGTATGCTTGCCAATGAAACTTTTGATGGTTTTATTTTCGTTCAGCCTAATGGAGCGAGGACAATTGACTCGCCTGCAGGCTACTTGATCGCACAAGAAGCTGGTAGAGTCTTCACTGATCTTTTCGGCAAATTGGCGAGCCTCGATCGCGTCAAATTGGGATTTGATTCACGGATTAATATTGTGGGTGCAAAGGATCGCAAAACCCTTTCACGCTTGATACGTATTTTGAATATGAAAAACTCCAGACTGGGAAATTGAAAGGAATCTTTCATTGTGACTAGAGATAATCATTCTGTACAGCAACAAACGTTAAATGAATAGCAGCCATTATTTGATCGATTCTGGCAGAAGGAATAGAAGATTTTTGACGCAAACTGAGCAGCAAGAAGAACAAGAGTCTCTGTCGCACATCGAAGGCGATATGCTGCAAGTAATTTCGCTGGAAGGAAAAATAAATGCTCAGCTCGAGCCCAAACTTTCTGTCGAGGATTTGAAGAAACTTTACAAGACAATGGTGTTGACACGAGTCCTCGATACCAAATGTATGAATATGCAAAGACAGGGAAGGATCGGTTTCTACGTTCCTTGCGCGGGTCAAGAAGCTGCTCAGATAGGCAGTGCCTTCGCGGCTACCGCGGAGGACTGGATCGTTCCTACTTATCGAGATCAAGGAGTTGCCCTGATTCGAGGATTAGATCTGCGTAAACTCATTGCTCATTTGATGGGAAACTCTTCTGATTCCATGATGGGTAAGCAAATGCCCAATCACTGGGGTTTTAGTGAGATTCATTTCATGAGCGTGGCGTCACCTATTGCAGCACAATTGCCTGTGGCAACAGGCATCGCAATGTCGATGAAACTCAAAAAGAAGGATACAATTGTTCTTGCCTATCACGGAGATGGTGCGACGTCTGAAGGAGACTTTCACGCAGCTTACAACTTTGCAGGAGTCTACAAAGCTCCAGTAATTTTCATTTGCGAGAATAACGGCTGGGCAATCTCCGTTCCCGTCGCAAGGCAGACGGCCGCGGCGACTCTAGCAATCAAAGCTGAAGCTTACGGTTTTGACGGTGTTCGCGTGGACGGCAACGACATTCTTGCAGTTTACAAAGCTACAAAGCTAGCGATAGACCGAGCCCGAAGCGGAGGCGGGCCGACGATGATCGAATGCCTCACGTACCGCATGGGCCCGCACAGCACTTCTGACGATCCGACCAAGTATAGAACCAAAGAGGAGATTGAGTTTTGGAAAAAAAGGGATCCCATCGAGAGGTTCAAGAATTATTTGGAACTACGTGGAGTTTGGAATCAGGATTTTGAAAACAAAGCGAGAACTGTGGTTGATGAAGAGATAAACAGAGCTATCGAAGAGGAAGAAAAAATTCCTCCCCCAGAGACTTCTTCGATCTTCAAGGACGTTTATGCGGAAGAACCAGCATCTCTGAGAGAGCAAGAGAAAGAAGAGCTTTCCTACGAATCGTCGAGCAAGGAGTAAAGTGAAAATTAGGTTGCCAACTATAAACATCGTTCAGGCTGTAAACCAGGCGCTGAAGGAAGAAATGCGTCGAGACGATAGAATAGTCGTTCTTGGAGAAGATGTCGGAAGAGACGGCGGGGTCTTTAGGGCGACCGAAGGCCTCTATGACGAGTTCGGTCCTGATAGGGTGATGGACACGCCGCTCGCGGAATCCGGGATAATTGGAACCGCGATAGGGATGGCGATTTACGGCCTCAATCCTGTGCCCGAGATTCAATTTCTGGATTTTATTTATCCAGCCTTTGATCAGATTGTCACAAATTTAGCTAAACTGCGCTACAGGTCTGGTGGGCAATACTCCTGTCATTTGGTGGTGAGGGCTCCGTACGGAGGAGGTATCAAAGGGGGGCACTACCACTCGCAGAGCAGCGAGGCTTACTTTACTCACACTGCGGGTTTGAAAGTAGTGATACCCAGTTCTCCTTATGATACAAAGGGACTGTTGTTATCCT
The DNA here is from genome assembly GCA_030041355.1 of Nitrososphaerales archaeon. GTDB lineage: Archaea > Thermoproteota > Nitrososphaeria > Nitrososphaerales > CADDZS01 > JASHOD01. The sequence goes on along the minus strand of JASHNZ010000019.1, from coordinate 25,390 downwards.
CGCTGCGCGACCCTGACCCGATCATTTTCCTAGAACCCAAGAGAATCTACAGGGCCGTGAAAGGCGAGATTCCAGAAGGAGAGTTTACGGTTCCTATAGGCAAGGCAAGGATTGCAAGAGAAGGACGCGACGTCTCTATCTTAGCGTACGGTGCGATGCTACATGTTGCTATGGACGCTGCAGAAGCGGCGAAGAAAAACGGGGTTGAGGCCGACGTCGTGGATCTGAGAACTCTGGTTCCTTTGGACATTGATGCCATTTTATCTTCGGTGCAAAAGACCGGGAGGGTAATCATCGTTCACGAGGCTCCGAGGACTTCTGGATTCGGCGCTGAGATCTCCGCTCAAATTGCAGAGCGCGCCATCGAATATCTCAAAGGGCCGATCCTGCGAGTGACAGGATACGATACTCCCTTCCCATACACTCTTGAGGAATATTACTTGCCTAGTGTGCCGAAGGTACTCAAAGCGATAGAGAAGTTAATGCAATACTAATTATATCCGCAACCTGAAGTAGTGCCGCCGAACAAAAATTGAAGCTCAGTATTCGTAGAGAATACCCCAACTTCCCTCTGTCGGAACTTTGTCCAAGTTCTTCAAACCATCTGGGGATTGCACCATTTTATTCCAAGCGCGTTTCAAGTCCTCTGTAACGTACTTTTCATATTTGAAAGTCACTTCGGCCCATGAGTCAATTGGTACAAGTTCTCCGAGACGTTGCAAGTTACGAATTGAATCGGACGTTCCGGATTGTCCCAAATATGCTTTGAAAACTATCATTTCGTTCCTCATCACACAGAGATGAACTGACACTACCAAAATCTAGGATCCTCGCAACTGCCCTTTCTTCTCCAGTAGTTCGACATGTTGGCGAGTCTGCTCTTTTAAAAGGAAGAGTCCGATCCTCAGAACTGGGAATCAATATGCCATATTCGCCGCTTTTTGATTGGCTTTTGTCCCGACTGTTCTGTACGACGGGGCACTTCCTAGTAATTCTCAAGTCACAATAAGAAGCCTTTCTCAAGTCTTCAAACCAAGCTATATGAAATATGCAGATGAAATAATTCCTGAAATGAAATCCATCAGAGCATCGAATAAGCTTACAAATAGGCCTCGCTGGCTAGCTACGCCAGATGGTTGCAACTCTGAGTTGGAGCTACATCCTTCAGGGAGACCCGAGGACATGATACGAGAGCGGGGAATAGATTACCTGTTCATAAATTTGATCGGAAGGTACAGGACTCCGGATAAACTTGTATTTTCAAAGAAGGTAATGAGCTCATTCTGAACTAACGAATAGGGTATCTCGCTTGAAATGGAGAATCATCATGTTGATCGCAATTGTAGCAGCGCTAATTTTCTTCTTGGTTCCTATGGAAGGCGCAGTCGCGCGCGGAGGTGTTAATGCTCAAAGCGGCCCTAATTACTACATAAAGTACGAACGCTCGCTGAGCTGTCAATTCCTCGGAATTGGCATATTCTACTGGAACGAGAGTTTCGCGTTAGGATGCGCGGGCCCAACTATCCCTTGATGTTTAGCCCAAAAACACTCAAAGTACTAAAAGCAAAACCACTCCAAGACAATCTCCGTGCTGATCAAAGATTTGTTGCATCATTGAAGCGGCCGGATTTGTTCAATAAGTGCACGCAAGCTTGTCCTTACAGCGTCGGATCTGTTTCCAAAATTTAAGCCCGCAATATTCTACTCGACCGAAATCAATCGACGTTGTAAACAGCGGTTAATGAGTTATCTCGTCAGCAACACTGAGGGACGGGCGATGGCTAGGTTTATTTTTGAGGGAGAAAACCATTGCCCTTCGAAGAATGCTATGAACTGGGTTACAGCCGAGAAAGGAATGGTTGATAGAATAGCATCCTCTTGGCTCATAAAGAACTTTGTAGACAGGGATGCGCACTTTGAATTCGTTTCAGCGGAAAAAGTGCGCAAAGCAGCTGAGGATTTGCATGCGACTCCATTTGATATTGATGGTGTGGAGCTCACACATTACAAAGAAAGGGGAAACGAATACATTACTTTTGACGCGATATTAAGAAAATACAAAATCAAGGATCAAGCTCTTCACGAGCTCGCAAAGATTGTTAGAGGGGCCGATGCGCGGCTTAGCGGAGTAACCGATTCTGCACCAGAAGCAAGAGGATTAGAAGCTGCGGCAATTGGTTATCGTATCATGGCATCTGAAAATGACCACGAGAATATGCTTTTGCAGTTTCCTCTTTATGATGCACTCTATAGATATTGTCAGTGGCTATTGGAAGAAGGTAGAGAGGTTGAACACTCTGTACATTGATCTGGAATTTTTATGTTAACTAGTTGTACCTTCGGGCAAGGTAAGGAGAAAGAAGGCGCCGGGGGCCGGATTCGAACCGACGAGGCCGGAAACCGGCCACGGGCTAACATGTCCCTTGTAATTTAAGCGAACTCAAGGCTTACGCTTCGATCCTTGGAGGAATCGAATCCGCGCAATAGTCCACTCTGCCTTCGAGCTCCCACCTCAAGCATGAGGAAATATGGAGAACCCCGGCAATCTTTAGCCCCGGCAACGAATTATGGAGGATACTATAGATTTCTGCTTTAAACCCTTCCCAATATGGGCATTTTTCTTTGAACAAGAATAAAAGAGAAGTTCGCCTCGTGTTGTAATTAGTCGAGTCTTGAAGACAGGTGAAAAAGGATACCGCTTTCTTGAGCACACTACAGATGCTGAGATCGAAGCTTACGGTTCATCATTGGAGGAGGCTTTTGAAAATGGCGGCAGGGCTCTCGAGGATACCATGGTTGACCTTAACACAATTCAGCCTAGGATTGAAGAAACGATTAGAGTTGAAGGTAAAGACATGCAAGAGCTGCTCTACGAGTGGCTAGAGTACTTGATATTCAAACAGGACACCGAACAAATGCTCTATTCTAAATTCAAATGCAGAATTTCGAGAGGAGAAAACACCTTCACCCTTGAAGCAACGGTGAGCGGAGAAAAATATGATCCGAGTAGACACGAAGAAAAGACCGCAGTCAAAGCCCCGACTTACCACGACATGATTATCAACGAAAATCGCAGTCAACGACGCGTAACGTTGAGATTTTTGCTCGACCTCTAACTATAAATCCCCCTAAATTTTCCCTACTGTATTATGTCTCGCGTCGTTGAGGCGAACTCTTCAAATTTTGATTCCATATTGAGATCGACAAAAAAAGTCTTCGTAGATTTCTGGGCTCCTTGGTGCAAGCCCTGCCTCAAAATGAATTCATTGATTGAGCTCATCGCTGACAGACACGATTCGATTACATTCGCAAAGGTTAACGTGGAAGAATTTAGCGAGCTTGCCTCAAGGTATCACATTTCCTCGTTACCGGCCTACGTGTTTTTCTCCGATACCAGGCCAGCGCAAAGTAAGATCGGGACCGTCTCCGAAATCGAACTGGAACGGTTTGTTAGCCAAGCGGCTTAATCCAAGCTCCATATCTTTACTAGGCTGTGCTCAATTTCCTCGAATACTAGTTTGCCTTCACCTGTAAACCATGTCTCGATAGTCGGTTTCGGGCTCATGGGAGCTCAGATTGCTCAGCTTTTGGCTCAATCTGGTTTCTCCGTCAGTGCCTATGACGTAAGCGAGGCTCAGCTGCATTCCGGCCTGGACCTCGTTCGGAAGGGAAAATATGGTCTTGAAAACTCTGTCGCAAAAAGAAGAATGACTGAGGAAGAAGCAGACAATGCGCTCTCGAGGATCATCCTTCTAAACTCCCTTGAGGACACCTGCAAAGGCTCAGACTTCGTGCTCGAAGCAGTCGTAGAGGATCTTGATACGAAGAGGGAGATCTTCAGCAAAGCCGCCGTGTATGCAAACCAGGACGCGATCCTTGCAAGCAATACCTCGACATTGACTATCTCGAGAATCTCTGAATCTTTTTCTCCAAAAGTGAGAGCGCGTATCGCGGGAATGCACTTTTTCAACCCGCCTCAGGTTATGAAACTTGTGGAGGTAGTTAGGACGAGAGAAACGAATAGGGAAGTAGTTTCTAAAATTGAAGCTCTTTGCACATCTTTGCATAAAACTCCAGTAGAGGTGCTTGATTCCCCTGGTTTTGTCGCAAACAGAATAGGAATTTCCGTTTTCGCAGAAGCTAGTTCACTTCTTGAGAAAGGCATCGCTTCGGTTCGAGACATCGATCTGGCAATGCGCCTCGGTTACGGCTATCCAATGGGGCCTTTCGAGTTAGGCGATCTTGTTGGTTTAGATTCTCGACTGCGAAATATGGAAGCAATGTACTCCGATACCCAAGATGAACGCTTCAGGCCCCCGAAGATTTTGGAAAAGCTGGTGAGCGAGGGATATCTTGGGGATCCGAAAACAAAGAGAGGGAGCAAGGGAGGATACTACGAGTACTTTGGACTAAAGAGGCCCGGCGAAGACAATGGTTAATCAAATTCAAAACGTGAAGATTCGAGTGCGAAAACAATCTTAAATCCAAGGTTGAGAAAGAGAATTCCAAGTCGTTTAGGCTGTTTACGAAATCACATTCGAAATGAGAGAGAAAGAACATGGAATCGCAAATTGAGCAACCAAAAAAGTATCGAAATATCGTCACGGAAAAGTACGATAACGTTGTTGGAGTCGCAACACTCAACCGCCCCAGTGCATTGAATGCTTTGTCAAGCGGGTTGATGAAAGATCTTCTTGGAGCTTTGAATGAATTTGAGGAAGACCAAGATATTCGCTGCGTCATTGTGACTGGAGGAGAGAAGATATTCTCGGCTGGCGCAGATATCAAGGAAATATCAAACATGGGCTCGATAGACGCTCTTAAGTCGGGAAATCTTGATTATTTTGACGAGATCCAAAAGATAGGCAAACCGATAGTCGCAGCCATCAACGGGTATTGTCTAGGAGGAGGGTTGGAATTAGCAATGACATGTGACATCTTGATTGCGGGCGAAAGTGCTAAACTCGGGCAACCTGAGATCAACATTGGAGTGATGCCCGGAGCGGGCGGAACCCAGCGACTAACGAGGGCAGTTGGAAAATACAAAGCCATGGATTTGATTTTGACAGGCAGACTAGTCAGCGCACAAGAAGCGTTTGAAATTGGGCTGCTGAGCCGAGTCGTTCCCGATGAAAGTGTACTCACTGAAGCCAAACGTGTTGCCTTGGATATTGCGAGCAAGTCTCCGCTTGCGACAAAGGTCGCAAAGGATTGTGTCACCAAAGCGTTTGAAATGACCCTGAGAGATGGTCTTGAGTTTGAACGCAAGAGCTTTTACCTTCTTCTTGGAAGTGAGGACAAGCAAGAAGGAGTGAAGGCCTTTACTGAAAAAAGAAAGGCCACGTTCAGGGGTAGGTAGAAAATGTCTAGCGCGGCTGATTCCGTCATCATAAAGAAGGAAAATGGTGTCGCTTGGATAACCATCAACAGACCTGAGGTTCTCAATGCTTGTGATATTGACACCCTTAAGAAATTATTAAGCGCGTTCAAGGAGGCTGAAAAAGACTCGTCGGTAAGATGTCTTGTCCTTACCGGAGCTGGCCGGGCTTTTTGCGCAGGCGCTGATCTTCAATCTCTAAAGAAAAGAGGTGTTGGCGTGGATATTTCCCTGATGGAGGATCTCAAGGAAGGCTTCAATCCGATCGTGTCGAAAATGAGAAACATGGACAAGCCTGTAGTTGCAATGATTAACGGTGTGGCAGCTGGTGCGGGAATGGGACTCGCCTTAGCTTCAGATCTGAAAATTATGGCGGATAGCGCAAAGTTTGTCGAGGCTTTCGCAAAGGTGGGTCTGGTTCCTGATTCGGGGGCGACTTTTTTTATGCCTAGACTCTTAGGGATCTCGAAGGCCATGGAACTAGCATTCACAGGTGAAGGAATTGATGCTAAGGAGGCAGAAAGATTGGGAGCTGTGAATCGCATCGTGCCCCTTGATCAACTTGAAAAAGAAACGCGAACCCTTGCCGAGAAACTGGCTAAAGGTCCCAGAGGAATTGGTCTCGCAAAGCGCGCGATAAACAAAGCCCTCTATGTGGATCTAGATTCTGCCCTTGATTACGAAGCATACATGCAAGAAATTGCCGGATCAACAGAGGATTACAAGGAAGGATTGAAGGCCTTTGGCGAAAAACGGCCGCCGGAGTTTCAAGGAAAATAATTTACGCTAACACATTGGTACAGAGAACCAATTTCGTGCCAAATCCAAGAGCCCCGTGCTAGACCAGATCGCTAACTTTTCCACTTTTTGTAAAGAGCTTACCTGCGCCTACCTCGGCGATTTGACTCTTGGGTCTTTATTTGTTCACAGACCGGGCAAGCCATTCTTCCTGATTCGCTTGCTTGGAGTCGGACTTTGTGCCGGCTGCAAACTCCTTGAACAGTGTTTGATTCCATACCATTACTTCAAAGTTCCACTATAAGAGGCGTCCTATTACGCAACGCATGAAGTGGGCGAAATCCCGTAAAATTGCCTGAATATTTCCGCGCAATGTGAGGGAACCGGGCGGATTTGAAACAAGGCTTTTATTGTTTAGATAAAATAAATGACTTCGATTGGCATTTTGTCAGACGGTAATGCTGATGACAACCTCGACTATTCAAAGGATCCGCCTCCCATTAATCTGCCTAATATTTATCCTGTTGAATGGACCATAGACAATCCTCGGTTAATGGAACTCTTCGAGCGAGCAAAAAGAGAAGCCTGGAATCCTTCCACGATTAATTGGGCCTTATTGGATCCTAGAGATTATGACGAAAGACAAAAGACCGCAATGGCTTACTGGTGGGCTCTTCTTGCGAATTTTGAAAACTCTGGCCCCCCTGTCTTTGCGAAGGCCATGATTCACACTTTTGAGATTCATGAGCAGGATCCTGTCAAGAAGATGTTTGCCTCGATCGTGATGGACGAGTGTAGACATGACGAGTGCTGCATGAGATCTTGCAACAAATTATGCCCGAATTTCCTCCAGGGATGGAAACCAAAAACTGATTTTGACGAAGATGCTCTGCGCAACATAAAGTGGGTATATTATAATGGCGCAAGGTATTGGAGAGGATACAGCAGTGCTTACATTAAACATTCGTGGCCCATTATCTTTTCCTCGTTCATGCTGGGCGAGCGTTGCGCCTCCACGTTGTTTAGCGAAATGAGTAAACATTCCACTCACCCTGCTTACACTGAGGCTCTCAAGAATATCGCGAGAGACGAGTCAAGACATCTTGCTTTCACGTATCTCGGCCTGGAAGGAGTCGCAAACAAACTCACAGAGGAAGACAAAAAGATGGTGACAAAGCAACTCAGAGCCGGATTCACTTTTCTTTCCATGATCTTGTATGAACCTCCCAATGAATTTTGGAAACTTCCTCCAAACTTTCTTGACGTCCAGCGAAAGATGGAGGGAATTGCTAGAGATGCCGGATTGGGAGTTCTTTCGATTGAAGAGAAGACTACTTGCTGGAGGAATGCCATTCTCGAAGTGAAACGCCGGATGGATGAGTTTGGAATCGAGTTTCCTGCTCTTCCCGAAATAGGAATCACGGGTAAAGAAGTCCCATTTGACGAGGATACGATGATTCCAACGTTTTAGAAGCGAAACGGATTCCAAAAGTATCAAACAATTATAGTAGACCGCCACGTAAGTAATTCTACAAAGAACGGAAAGCAACGATGGCGGGACAAACTCTTCAGGATGCAGTCATCGTGGATTGCATTAGGACTCCTGTGGGCAAGTATGGCGGCGCTCTTTCTGGGGTCAGACCGGACGACCTAGCTGCACTTGTAATCAAGACGCTCGTAGACCGGAATAAAATTGATCCCGAAAGCATTGAGGACATTTACTTTGGAGCGGGAAATCAGGCCGGGGAGGATAACCGGAATGTTGCTAGAATGGCGCTCTTGATCGCAGGCTTGACATTCAAGATTCCTGGCGCGACCGTGAATAGGCTATGCGGTTCTGGTCTAGAGGCAATTAATGATGCCGCTCACGCTCTGATGATCGGTAACGGGAATACGTACATTGCAGGCGGCGTGGAAAGTATGAGTCGGGCCCCTTGGGTGATTCCAAAAAAGGCGAAGGGATTTGACCGCCAGCCGGAAATTGTCGACACAACAATTGGATGGAGACTCGCCAACCCCAAGCTTGCAGCACAGTTTCCTTTGTTCACCATGGGCGAAACTGCTGAGAATCTGGCCGAGCGTTATAATATTCCTAGAGAAGAGCAGGATCAGTTTGCGCTGAAGAGTCACGAGCTGGCGACCAGGGCACAAAATCAAGGGCTCTTCAAGGAAGAAATTGTCCCTGTGCCTGTCGTGGATAAAGAAGGAAATCAGATCTTGGTAGAAAACGATGAAGGGCCGAGACCAGACGTTTCCTTGGAAAAACTTGCCAAACTAAAACCCGCATTCAGAGAGAAAGGAACGGTAACTGCGGGCAATTCCTGTGGATTAAATGATGGAGCTGCAGGCGCGGTCATAATGAGCTCGCGCAAAGCAAAGCGGCTGGGTCTTTCTCCAAAAGTGAGAATAGTGGCGACTGCAGTCGCGGGGGTTCATCCCTCTTTCATGGGCCTCGGTCCAGTTCCAGCCACAAGGAAAGCCTTGAAGAGAGCGAATTTGGAGCTGGACGACATTGACCTTGTAGAACTAAACGAAGCTTTTGCGGCACAAGTTCTCTCCTGTTTGAAATTCATGAATTTTGACGCAACCGGAAAAATGAATGTTAATGGCGGCGCGATCGCTTTAGGGCACCCGATAGGCTGTTCTGGGGCAAGGATCATGACAACTCTTGTCCACGAGATGATGCGACGGAAAGCCAATCATGGCCTCGCGACCATGTGCATCGGGGTAGGACAGGGAATTGCGACCATAGTTGAGCGTATCTAGATTTTAGCAGGCACTTTTATCCAAAGAACGGTTCTGAAATTGGCACCGCCTGTAATTGACATTCATGTCCATCCTTGGACCATTGATTTCATGGAGAAAAACGAGTGCATCAAGTTCGCGATCAATTTCTTTCACATCCCAAAGGACAAACTACCAAGCACAATAGATGATCTTGTGAAAGATATGGATGATGCTGGGGTCGAGAAATGCGTAATCTTAGGGCAGGACATGAGAAGCGTAGAGAAAAATGAGTTTAGGAACTACACTTTGCCGAACGAATTTTTGAAGGAACTCGTAGATCATTATTCAGACAGATTCATTGCGTTTGGCTCTGTGGATCCAAAAAAGGACGACGCTTTGAAGAAACTGAAGACCATGGCAGTTGACTACCATTTCAAAGGAATCAAATTACACTGCGACGCCTCCGGATTGTATCCAAATGACCCCTTACTTTATCCGATTTATGAAAAATGTGTGGAATACGGCCTCACCGTGTTACACCATACGGGCACGACAGGCCTGGGATATTGCAAAATCAAATACGGACGCCCTGTGGATTTAGATGACGTCGCTCAGGATTTTCCCGAGCTCAAGATAATTCTCGCGCATTTTGGTTGGCCCTGGATGGAAGAATGTTTCGCTGTTGCAACCCGCAATCCCAATGCGTACGTCGACATTTCAGGTTGGCTCGCTCGATATTTTCCTCCTCTTTTGATCACTTACATGAACGGCCTTTTGAAGGACAAAATGCTCTTCGGCACAGATTATCCGATGATCCGCACTCCACTTTGGATGAAGGAATTTGACGAATTTTGTAGGCCCAAACTCAAAGAGGGAGTGGCTGAGAAGATTCTGGGTCTAAATGCCCGTAAGCTGTTGAATGCTTGAAATGACAAACTTGGGAAGGAAGCATACACGGCAAAGAATCATTTGTAAGTCGAAATTCAAGAGAGCACGATCGGATTGCTTAGAATCCGAAGAGACGCGACTCCTTTCGTGAGTCTTAACCCTGGTGGAACCACATCTTCACATGTGGTCTAGTTAGATAGTACAGCATTATTACTCCAATTATGAGCCCGAAAACGTTTAGGGCGATAATTGAAACTATGTCGAGGATCGCGCCAATGAATCCGAGCCACCAGGCCCAAGAAGCTCCCACCCAGTAGCCGCAGGCGATGCCAAATTGTATCAGGGCAAAGATGACAAACACAACTGCGATAACTGTTCCTAGGCCTGGGAGGAAAGATCCAACTAACGTGCCAGCAACGGCTCCAAAGCCTAAGAGCGCCAACCCACCTATGACGGCCAAGACCGCGAGAATAGTAATTCCGGTGGGCCTTTGCATTGGAGAAGCCGGCATTGAGGAGCCACTCGAAGGAGGCATTGGAGGCATAGAGCCCGAAGAGGAAGATGACGCCTGCCCACTGACAGGTGCACCACAACTCGGACAAAATTGCGAATTCGGATCTAACGGTGCTCCGCACTTCGAACAAAAAGCCATTTACTGAAGCTCACCTCGTGGATTCCCACAGACGGTATAAAACGTACTCGCTCTAACCTTAGAGGTTAATTTCGAAACATGAAGAAAATTCCGTTGATGCTTCCTCTGGCGTGTTCGGTGATGGTTTCGTGGGCATGGCGAACTAGTGAGTCTTGCTCTCAAAGAAATACTGCATGAATAGACATCATTTAGCTCGTCGACCTAGGGGTGTCTGCTAATTTTCTCTTCGAGGGCGTTTATCTTGGCTTCAGATTTTTTGGAATCTGAAGTGAGCTTCTCTACATCCGAGTTCAATTTTGACATTTTCTCTGTTTCGAGTACTCTCTCTTCGAGCAAATGAATCGATTCGCGCAATCTCCGCTTGGCCCTGCCCTCAGGCTCGCGAGAAAGCCAAGCTTCTATATTTCCGATCGCAGTAGTATCGCCAAGCACACCCAGCGCTCCGGCCGCTTCAGCTCTAGCGTACACGTTCGGAATTTTCTCAGCTCCAAGTAAGGCCTTCAAAGCTCTCGGATCTCCCCTTCCTATCTTTCCAAGACAATAAGCTGCCATCATCCTTCCTTGGTGCCACATTCCTTCTTCCAGCTGATCTATTGCGATCGGAATTGCCTTTGGATCGTCCATTTGCCAATAACCGTAGAAGATTCTGTACCTCACAATGTCGTTAATGGATTCCTGAGAGGTAGCCCTCTTCATCGCTTCGAAAGCCTTGTCAGAGCCCTTGTAGAATCCCAAAGACCAGGCAGCGTACCCTCTTGCAAAATATGCTTCGTCGTTCTCCAAAATCTTGATCAGAGCGTCAATGGCTCTCTCCCTATCTTCACTTTCGAGATCTGCGAAGCCTCTCAAGCCATACGCAATTCCCCTTCTCGTTCTGTGATCCTGGTGATTTACTCTTTGAACCAAAGAATTCAAAGCTTCTCTCGTTTCCATCTTTCCAAGCGCTTTTGCAGCTTCAAGCTGGACTGCCCAGAATTTGTTAGAATCCACAGCCCTGCAAAGAGCCTCGACGACGTCGTTTGTCTTAAACGCCGAGAGCTGGCCTGCCGCCCTAATTCGTTCCATAACGTTTTCGTCATTTTCAAGTTGATAAAGATGCATTTCCTTGGGTTTTGTAAATTTGAGTTTCTTCAGTATCCAGTTCTTCGGATCTAAGCTAACATTGACTGGACGATCCTCGAAATAAAAGTAGAAAGCTTGTTTCTTTTCATTCATGCTGATTTTCTTTGAGATTTTGGAACCATCTTTGAATGTGAAACGGATCTCGACAGGACCTGTGAAAAGTGGCGTATCGTCGATTCCTGAATTTGTTTGCTCGATTTCGAGCTCTGCTAGTTTTTGATCGCTGTTCCAATTGTAAGAGGCAGCGTATTCTGGAAACCCAGGGCTGTAGAGCCATTGATCGAAGAAATATTCAAGATCCTTCCCGCTAGCATTTTCCAGCTCTTTTCGAAAGTCTGAGGTTTCAACGTCGGAATTCTTGTATTTTGCAACATAGTTCTTTATTCCTTTGAAGAAAAGATCATCGCCCAGAAGACCTCTGAGGCCATTGAGTACCCACGCCCCTTTTTCGTAGGTATGAGCGTCAAAGAGTTCGTCTGCATCCCAATACGACTTGTTCACTATGGCTCGATGGTACCGATCCAGCTCGTCAACCAAGGCATCCATGGTGGGAATGTACATGTAGTACTGAAAGTCGTCAACTCCTTGATCATGCTCGCGCCACAAGGCAGCAAAATAAGTGGCAAAGCCTTCGTTTAGCCAGGCGTGAGACCAATCTTTGCATGTTAAGAGATCCCCAAACCACTGGTGGGCAAGCTCATGGGAAACTAGGTTGTCGCTAGTAAAATCAAGATGCGAGCGTGCGTCATGCAAAGTCCTGTCGGTGAGGGTTGTTGCGCTGATGTTCTCCATGCCTCCGAACATAAAATCGGAAACTGCGGACTGCGCGTACTTGGGATAAGGATACTTTTGGCCCGTCACCTGTTCAAAGAAATCAATCATCCTTGGAGTGTTGCCGAAGGATCTCTTTGCTTCCTCATCCCTACCGTCCGGATAGACATACTGCAACAGCAAGCCATTGTGCATTTCCTCAACATTCTTGAATTCGCCGGCAACAAGCGAAGTCATGTAAGAAGGGTGTGGAATCTCTTGGACGAAATGCCAAGTCTTCTTTCCCTTCTCTTCTTTTTGCTCAAAGAGTCTGCCATTAGACACCACGATCATATTTGATGGAACCGTAATCAAGGTCTCTGTTTCTGTCCTCATGTTGGGATAGTCGTAACAGGGAAACCAGAACTTTGAATCTTCAGACTGCCCCTGAGTGAAGGCGTGAACTTTCCATTGAGGAAAGTCTTTGTTAGGACCTCTGAAGTAAAGGCCTCTCCTCGGTGTGCCGAAGTACTCTATTTCGACTTCGATACTGTTTCCTTGGAATAGTTCCATCCCGAGAGGGATCCGAATGGTACGAGCCTGGATCTCGTACTCTTTGTTATCCTTGCCATTTATCTTAACTGACTTGATCGAAAGCCCTGCGGAGTCAAGCTCAATAAACCGGATTGAATCGCCAGCAGGCTCTATTTCGTGGCGAATTTTCCCTGCCACAGATTTCTGATCAAAGTTCAATTCAAGTTCCAGTCTGGTTCGCTTGACGTTGAAGGTGTGGCTGCGAGCATATCTCAACGGCTGTCCGGGGAGAATGAAGGATCTTGGCATACCTTGCTTGTCTGAAACACTTCTCAGTCATTTTCAATTAAGGATTTGTTTTTTAGGAGAGAACTCCCAAAACTGGCCCCGTTGAGCAGCTCGCTTCTTCAAATCACATTGAGATTCAAAAAGTGCAATAAATCCAAATCATAGTGTTCAATTAATGCAAACGATCTTCGACTCTAACATCACAAAAGATTACGAACAGGGGAGGACCAGGGAGTGGATCGTGACGAATGGTCTTGGCTCGTATGCTTCGAGCACTGTTATCGGTCTCAACACTCGTGCCTATCACGGTTTGCTTATTGCCTCCTTGGATCCCCCTGTGAGGAGGATCCTGTTTCTCTCTAAATTTGAAGAAAGGATCGAAGCCGGCGGCAGAGAGTATCTCCTGCCAGTAAACAGATATCCGGGCGCTATCTACCCGCAAGGATACACTCATCTGGAACAGTTTCGCTTTGAGCGTTATCCTGTTTTCGTCTATCGCACTGGAAACACCATAATCGAAAAATCTGTATTCATGCCCTTTGAGGAAAATTCTACGATCGTTACTTACAAAGTACTTGAAACAGACCTGCCGATCAAGATTTCAGTCCTTCCTATCATAAACTATCGCGATTACCACGGGCGAACTCATGAAGATCCCAGATGGAATTTCACTCAGACTCTGAACCCCAAGGGAGTCGAGATTAGGGCGTTTCCGGGCGCCACGACGCTCTATCTTCAATCCGACATTGCTCCGTACGCGACAACCGGAAGCTGGTACAAGAACTTCATCTACGAAGCTGAAGCCGAGAGAGGATTGGAAGATCGAGAGGATCAATACAATCCCGGCTACTTTTCGACGCGGCTTGATCAGGGGAGCCAGTTTTCCATTATCGCATCCTTGCTCAAGAGAGAAACCTTCTCACCTGAAGGGTTGCGCTATAGAGAGATGCTTAGACTGCGCAGCATCTTAGGCCGCCTTCCACAGTCTGATCCCTTCTATCTCACTCTTGCAAACGCAGCTGACACCTTCATAGTTAGACGCAAATCGACCAATGCAAAGACGATCATCGCGGGATATCACTGGTTCGCTGACTGGGGAAGGGATTCCATGATCTCGCTCCCCGGCTTGACTCTTGTAACTAAACGAGAAGAAGAGGCCAAAGAGATCATCCGAACGTTCCTTTCATATTTGTCTGAAGGACTTATTCCGAATATATTTCCCGAGAGTGGAAGCATTGAATCTTTGGAATACAATTCCATCGACGCACCGCTGTGGCTGATCAACTCCTGCTTCCGGTTGTATTCAGAAACTCGCGCGATGGAATTCATTTCGGAAGTCTATCCTAAACTTAACGAGATTATCAGATCTTACGCAAAAGGAACGAAACACGGAATCCGACTCGATTCCGATGGATTGATTCAAGGTGCTGATGAGAAGCTAGCTCTTACTTGGATGGACGCGAAGATCGATGGAATTCCTGTAACTCCACGGCGTGGCAAACCGGTCGAGATTTCATCGTTGTGGTACAACGCTCTAAGAGCTATGGAGGTTTTTGCGTCACAGCTGAAGAATCAAGGCGATCAAGATTATTTCGGCGAGCTTGCTTCAAAGACGAAAGAGTCCTTTAACGCGAAATTCTGGAACGAACGAAAGAGATGTCTTCATGATGTTCTAGCAGATGATGCTGGAGATGGCAAAATCTGCCCCAACCAGATCTTCTCCATAGCTCTTCCATTTCCAGTATTGAGCGAGGAAAAATGGCGCGATACGCTTCGCACCGTAGAGGCTGAGCTTCTGACCCCGGTGGGTCTGCGCACGCTTTCTCCTTTCGACCCCAACTACAAAGGACGCTGCGCAGGCAATCCAAGAGAAAGAGACACATCTTATCATCAGGGAACCGTCTGGCCGTGGCTTTTTGGATCATATGTTTCAGCTTATGTGAAGACCTATGGTCCCGATCAAAAGACCCTTTCCTTCGTCCAGCAGCTTTACGCGCCGTTTAAGAAAAGACTCTCTGAGGCAGGCCTTGGCACTATCTCAGAAATCTACGATGGAGATCCTCCACATTACCCAAGAGGCTGTATTTCACAGGCCTGGAGTGTCGCAGAAGTTTTGCGCTCCTATGTAAGAGACGCATATCAAATGTAACGAATAAACACACGTAATTTCACCTCACGGAGGACATATTCTTCATGCGCAAAGAGACAAAAGATTCTGATGCGTACGGGCACGAAATCTGGGATTATTTTTCCAATCCCGGGTCGGGCATTCAGGAGACAATCGAGAGGAGTGACGGTTACATAGATCCCTCAGAAATTGGGCCTGCGTGCTATTTTGCTCCATTTAACAAATGGCCCGACTTTGAAAGAATGGCAGTCAAATATGCAAGGGGAAAAGTTTTGGATGTTGGTTGCGGTCCGGGAAGAATTGCCATCTACCTCCAAAACAAAAGGAAATTAGACGTTCTGGGGATTGACAATTCTCCTTTAGCCATAAAGGTCGCAAAAAAGCGAGGCCTCAGAAAGACAAGACTCCTTTCTTTCCAGGATATTGATTTCAAAGCTGGAAGTTTTGATAGCGTCCTCATGTTCGGAAATAACTTTGGCTTATTTGGGAGCAAAGCCCGAGCAAAGAGGCTTTTGCGAAGGCTTTATACAATGACTTCCAAAGGCGCAGTTCTAATTTGTGAGAGCTTGGATCCTTACGATACGAACAACCCTGATCATCTATCCTATCAGCGGGAGAATAGGGTTCGGGACAGGATGTCCGGCCAAGTGAAAATACGAGCCCGCTATCGAGGATATGTCGGCAAGTGGTTTGATTATTTGCTAGTCTCCCCAAAAGAGATGAATGAAATCGTCAAAGACACCGGATGGAAAATCGATCGCTTGATAAAATCCAAGGGTCCGCCTTACATCGCCATCATTCAAAAGATCTCATAATGTTTCACACTCATTTTCCGGAAATTGATCTTGCACACTCATGTCTCACATTCAATTTTTATAGCCTGAAGATACAATTTTTCTTGCGAATTGCCTAGAGATTGGTTAGTGGCAGCGGGGCCTGCCTCACTGGATATCGGCGCAGGATTGGCTTCGAAATTGGGAGCGAAGCTCGCGAAAGTGGAAACCGTCGATTTTCCTGACGGTGAATCGAAAATCAGGATCCTAGATGAACCTCGAAACAAAAGCTTGGCAATTGTTCAAAGCCTTTACCCTCCCCAAGACAAACATCTCTTGCAGCTACTGTTAATGGCACACAAATTGAGCGAGGATGGTGCGGAGGTAAACGCCGTTGTCCCATATCTAGCCTACGCGAGACAGGATAAAGAGTTCCTAAAGGGAGAGGTTGTAACGCTCGGCGTAGTCAGTCACTTGCTTCGCTCCGTTGGAGTGAGAAGGCTCGTCACCGTGGACATCCACAGTGCGCAGGGCCTGGGACTGTTCTCAATTCCTGCATACAGCTGTTCGGCAATTCCGCTTCTCGCGGAGTATATCATAACAAACTACAAGTTAAGAAATCCCATCGCAGTTTCTCCCGACTTTGGAAGCTCATCCAGAACCGAAGCTTTTGCCTCAATTATCAAGTCCGAATTCGTTTCATTCAAGAAAACGAGAGATCGGCAGACCGGGGAAATTTTCACCGAGGACCAAGCTCTCAACCTCTCAGGACGAGACGCAATCATTGTGGACGACATGATTTCAACCGGCGGCAGCGTCACCAAATGCGCTCAGTTATTGAAAAAGTACGGCGCTTCAAAACTGATTGCGACC
Organism: Nitrososphaerales archaeon; assembly: GCA_030041355.1. Lineage (GTDB taxonomy): Archaea > Thermoproteota > Nitrososphaeria > Nitrososphaerales > CADDZS01 > JASHOD01. Next base: position 8,540 of record JASHNZ010000019.1, on the reverse strand, counting down.
TGTACTCATGGCCTCTTGCTTGGAAGCGCAGTAGATAGGATGACAAGCGCTGGAGTCGACGATATAGTTGCATCTAACACTGTGCCGAGTAGATATAGCAAAGTAGATGTTGCACCTTTGCTTGCGTCATACCTTGAGACGCTTTAGACCTGCCTAAGGCGCTATTGCAGAGAAAAGTTGTTGCTTTCTTTCGTTGGGGTATAGCATTTCGGACCGCGAGAGCTCATTATTCGTTTTATCCGGTGAAGAGCTCACTTTGCCCTTTGCAGAAATAAGTGCTCTCGCTTCAGCCTATTCGAACTCTTCTAAAATTCGCAGGTATGGCTCCAGGATCGTGACAAGCTCGATTTCAGAATCTGATATAATTCAAAGAATTACTGACAGAGCGGCATACTGCAGATTCGGGGGCATTTTAGTTTCAAAGTCCCGGGACTTGGCTTCGCTTGCTGCTCCAGTCGAAAAGAATCCAACACAGGGAAACAAGAAATTTGCAGTCGCAAGTCTATCGCTCTCATTGGAACAGTGCGGTCAGATAGGGGCAGAGATCCAGTCGAAAACAAAACTCGGTGTCTCTCTTGAGGAACCCGATTACGTCTTTCAAGCCGAATCAATACCCGAAGGTTTTGTATTGGGATTATCCAGAAGTGGATACAAGGAATTTCATTGGAGAGCTCGAAGGCCGCGTGCCAGAACGTTCTTCCTGCCTTCAGCTATATATCCCAAACTCGCCCGTGCGCTAGTCAACTTATGCAGAGTAAGAGAGGGCGAATTTTTCCTCGATCCCTTTTGCGGCACTGGAAGTCTTTTGATTGAAAGCTCTCTCATGGGTATGAAAGCGATCGGCGTCGAAATCACGCGATGGATTGCTCGCGGTGCCCGGCTGAATTTGGACGGCTTTTCACTGCCCTTTGAATCCACAATTAGAGGTGATTCGAGCTTTTCACTCCCATTTTCGGAAATTGATGGTATGGCAACTGACATACCCTATGGCAGAGCCTCTTCAACCAAAGGAATGACCACAAAAGAGATCTTGGATGGGTTCTTGCGTTCGGCTAGCGCATGTATGCACTCTTCTGCTTTGAGGAAAAAATTCTGCGTAGTTATGCATCCTTCCACGGTAAACCTCGAAGAGATAATTGAAAATCAAGGAAACTCATTTCAACTTCAGGAGCAACATCTGCTTTACGTTCATCGTAACCTGACGCGCGCGATAAGTGTCTTGGAGAGAACGGCGAAGTAGGAAGTCTTGTCTGACATCAAGATCCACTTTCTTGGGACAAGTTCAGCCATTCCAACAAGAGAGAGGGGCCTATCATGCACCATAATCCAATATGAAAACGAGTTGCTCATCTTTGACTGCGGAGAAGGAGCGCAGCGTGCCGCCATAACAAGCGGCATAGGACTCAGCAAAGACACTTCTATCTTCGTCTCGCACATGCACGGAGATCATGTTGTCGGTTTGCTCGGACTGCTTCAGAGCATGGCGATGCAAAATCGGAAAAAGCCAGTCTTTGTCTTCGGACCGAAAGGTATTGTGGAATTTGTTCAGCTGAACCAAAGGCTTCTAAATTTTGGTTTAACTTATCCAGTCTATGGAAAAGTTGTCCGGCGAGGAGTGGTATTTGATTCAAAGAGATTGCGCTACAGAGTTTTAGCAGAGAAATCACAGCACTCCACGCTTTCCTACGCGTACCTCTTTCAAGAAAAGGACAAGCCCGGCAGATTCAAGCCACAATCCGCTTTAAAACTCGGAGTCCCCGAAGGTCCCTTGTGGTCAAAGTTGCAGGACGGTCAGACTGTAAGATCTCCAAAAACAAAGAAAAAGGTGAGACCGAGTCAAGTCCTCGGCCCCTCTAGACCCGGGAAGAAAATCGGAATTTCAGGAGACACTAGACCCAATAATACTCTCGCCAGGTTCTTCCGTGCTAGCGATGTGATAGTTTTTGATTCCACATACGGAGACGATCACGCGGAAAGTGCAAAGCAAAACATGCACTCCACGGCCCGAGAAGCCGCGAAACTTGCAAGAAACGCAAGAACAAAACAGCTCATTCTCACTCATTTCAGCGCGAGGTACAGGGATGTGGGAGAACTTGTAAAACAAGCGAGAGAGGTTTTCCCGAATACGCTCGCTGCGAGCGATAATTTAGTCTATGATGTCACTTCAATGAAAGTTAGAGATCTACCTTAGCTAAGTACATGACTGTTGCTCTTTTGGATCTCAGTTTTCATTATATCCAAAACGAGAAGTACGCGTCATGGCTCATACGGCCGTTGCGCGAAAAAGATATGGCGTATAAGCTCAGGTACGACTCTGACGCAGATGTGCTTCCATTCTTCTCAAGGAAGGAAAGCTCTCGCCTGCAGATCAGGGCGGCGGTGACGTAGTACTACATGTCTGCGCAAAGGACAATCCGCTCTATATTGAGCTTCTCAATGCAACCAAAATTGTGCCTATGATGGTTTAGGCAATGGCCAAGGGTGAGCTGGTAGCCGAGTAACGGCCCGCTTTTCAATCCTCATGCTTGACAAGTGCGTTAAAACAAAATCAGAGCGTTGTTAATTATCTTCAATGACCTGCTCTTCTCTTTGAAGAGTTTCTCTTGGTTTTGGAATAAATCCTGCTGTAATCCAATCAATCACTTTTCCGAGCTTCGGAGATCTTATTCTTAGCACAATCGGGCCCAGTGCTGACTCCGCGGGATCATCACACAGTGCAGCAATGCTGACTGTCGCAGCCTGCTTGTTCAAAAGAAGAAAAGTGCTGTCTGATTCTCCTTTGTTCAAAATAAGCAATCTTCGCGCGGCAGCCCTCACCTGCCTGTCCCTGAACTGATTTTTGATGAACCGCAAACTCTCCAGATTACTGGACACAAATTCCACCTTTTTTTCATCGACCCGTAGCTCCCCGTGCTCTTTGAATAAATTTGAGACAGCTCTAGTTACCTTTTCCTGCGACTCGGAATTCTTAATCTGAGTTTCTACCACAATGTCAAGATCTCTTGAGAGTGATTCTGCGACAGGATCTACCTCTTCCGAAGAGAGCGCCAAAGCACTTGCGCCCTAAAGCTTTGTCTTTTCCTTCAGCCTGCCGAAGTACACTTGAGCCCTTGCCAAAAGCTCGTCCAGTGTTCCCGAGTTTGGAATCACTTCATCCGCGAGAGCTATTGCTTCCGACACTCCAAGTGAAATCTCTCTTCTGTCTCTAGCCTCAAACGATTCCCGAGTTGATGGAAAATCGGATCGGCCTCTGGTTTGAAGGAATTTGAATCTGCGATCTGGCGAGGCATGGACAGCGAGTAACCTTGCAACTCCCAGCCGTTTGAATTCTAAAAACTCGGCCATGTTTCTTATCCCGTCAATCGTAACATAGCTAGATTTGGAATCTCTTTCAATCCTCTGCTTGCACAAATGAGCAATCGCGACTGGGCCGTTCAGTTGGCGCAGTTCTAGTTGGATGCGGCCTAGGTTTTCATCGGTTGGGGGAACCTTCCTCCTCTCTGCTTCCTTGCGAACGTCGTCGCCCATTTGAAAGATTTCGAAACCTGATCTTGGACTGGCGTCCGCCACTGTTGATTTGCCTGCCCCAGGCATCCCCGTTATGCAAACTACGAGTCTGGTCTGCTTCGTGTTTTGTGCAAGCTCATCCGTGGCAAGGGTCAATTTCTCAATCACCATAAAAGAAAAGGGAGGTTGTATTCCACGCCGAATAGGCCATTCTGCTTTTAAAGGATGTTGGGTTGTTGCAATCCATCTAGTCAGAAATAGTGTTTTCGATTATTTTGGGTAAGGGTATTATCTGAAAGTTGCGCAGTTTTCTTTCTTACGATATTGAAGAGCCTGCGGTCTTGGCCAAGGTCAGAAATTTTCAGTCGGGTCTCGGTTCTATCGGCGCGGATCTGAAACTTGTAAGGCCCGAGATACTTCATTTCACGATCAGATTTCTTGGGGAAATCACCGAGCAGGAGAAGGAAAGAATTATTCAAACGCTGGAAGGCAATGTCCCTCCCTTAGATCTGGAAGTGAGATTCAAGGGTATTGGGACCTTCCCGAACGACAAGAGAATTTCTGTCATCTGGATTGGTTCTGATGAATCCTCCGCTAAAAAATTCGAGGAACAGGCCCGGATCATTAATACTAGATTGGAAGAACAGTTGCAAACTCTTCCGAGAGAAAAAGAGGATCGCTTCAACCCACACGTAACCATTGCTCGTGTAAAAACCGGGCGAAACAAAGAAGAGCTCGCGCGCTTCCTACAGCTGCACAAGGATGAAGACTTTGGGAGCGCGAAAATAAGAAAACTCAAACTCAAATTGAGCGACCTTACACCTGAGGGTCCGCGATACTCAGATCTGCATGAATTCACTTAGCGACAAGTTTTCAAATTGAACGACTCTCAGGACAGAATTTTGATTGTACTGGCAAAAGCTGTCCGGATCGTGACGCCTTCAGAGAAGGAAGTTCAGAGATTGTCTCTCATCGCAGATGACGTTAAGAAAAGATTGCAACGATCCTTTGAGAAGCTCGAAGTAAAGCCAGAGATTAGGCTGGGAGGATCTTACGCCAAAGGTACCTGGCTGCCTGGCACTGCTGACATTGATTTTTTTCTATTGTACCCTGTGGAGTATTCTCGCGAGAAACTCGAAACCGAAGCCATTGGAGCTGCGAAGGCGGCAGTGAAAGGTTACAGGACCAACTTGCGTTTCGCGGAGCACCCCTACGTTGAAACTTTTGTCGAGGATGCACGCGTCAATTTAGTTCCATGCTACAAAGTGAAAAGCGGAGAGTGGCAGAGCGCAGCTGATAGATCTCCTTTCCATACAGAATACATTCAGAAGCACTTCGATGACAAACTCCGACAAGAAACAAGGCTCCTCAAGAAATTCGTACGTACCACAGGGGTCTACGGCGCAGAGGTAAAGGTGCATGGCTTTAGCGGATATGTCTGCGAGGTGTTGACCCTAAAGCTCGGATCTTTTCAATCGGTGCTTAGTTGCCTTTCAAATGTGAAAGGAGGAGATGTTCTGGCAATTGAAGCTTATGATGAAGACTTTGTGCGATCTTTCAAGAGTTCAATCATAATTCTCGATCCCGTTGATTCTACAAGAAATCTCGGTACTGCGATTTCAACTGAAAATCTTTCAAAGTTAATTCTTCAGAGCAGGAATTTTCTCGCTCGGCCTTCGTTGGCTTTTTTTGAAAAGAGTAGGAGAAGCGGAGGAAAAAAGCCAAGCAAGGATCTCTTGCAACGGATTCTGGTAATTTCTTTCAAAACAGGGCCGAGAAGCGTGGATGTCCTCTGGGGTCAGCTGTACAAAAGCTTGGACTCACTTGTAGGAAAAATCGAATTCTGGGGTTTTGAAGTACTGAGAAAACGGGCTTCCTCAAATGAGATAGATCAGAGCGCGTTTATGTTTCTGCTTCGCGAGACAAGGATTTCAAAATATCAATTGCGAAAGGGACCAGATGTATTCCGCGGCGAGGATTTCGAAAGATACATGAAGAAAAATCAAAAGAGAGCCACGGTTTCGTGGCTTGATTCAGAGGGCCGCGTAGAGTCACTCTTTGAAAAGGAAAAAGGTGCGAATAATATTTTCAAGCTGATGAAGGCAGTTCTCAAAAACAAGAAAACATTAGACTCCCTGGGGCTTTCGAGGGCCATAAGAGAGGAAATCACAGGATTCACGATTCAAAGCGGAGCCGAGGTTATCGGGAAATCTAGTCGAAATACGCTCTGGCTCAGAAATGATGTAATTTCCTTAACTGATGAGGATGAAATACTTCATGCGACGAGTTGAGGTTACTTACGAAAAAACTCCAACCAGCATAGGAATCCCTGTTTCCAAGCTAAGAAAACAACTTCATGGTTCGGTTATCTGCTACCCCGGAAACGATCTTAGTTCTTTTCCTACTCGCATAAAACAGCTCAGAGAAATTGGAACGAGCGAAATAATATTTGAAGGTAGCTCGAAGATCGGGAATTTAGGCGTCATTGGAAAAGGATGCGTGAGCGTAGTTCTCAAGGCAAGATTGAAAGGTTCTGATGATATAGTCGCTCTAAAATGCAGGCGTGTTGACGCGAACCGGGAAAGTATGAAGAGGGATTTCGAGCTGCAAAAGCTCGCAAATTCCTTTGGGGTAGGTCCTAAAGCAATAATTGTCTCCAAGGACTTTTTCGCTATGGAGTTTGTAGACGGGATCAAAGTCGGAAAATGGCTTCAAAGGCTAAAAACTCGAAGCCCCAAGAAGTTCTTGCGAAGATTGATTCGAGACTCGCTGACACAGTGCTTTCTTTTAGATCACCACAAATTGGATCACGGAGAATTGAGCAACCCCACGAAACATATTCTGATTAGAATGGATGAATCTGGAAATCTAGTCCCTAAAGTTGTAGTCATTGATTACGAATCTGCGGGGACCAAGCGCAAAGTTTCTAACTTGACTTCAGTAGCTCAGTTCTTTTTTCTTGGAGGTTGGCAAAGCAGGAAGATTAGAAAAATATTAGGATTAGAAGGTGAGAAGGCAAAACTCCTTCCCTTGCTAAAGGATTACAAACTCAAGAACTCTCTCGAAAACTTTGAAAAAATCATGAAATATATTCAATGTTGATAATGTCTCAAAAAATGATGAACCCAAACAGCTCAGCTATTCAATGGCTCCGACATTCGAAAGATCCTTCGATTCGGTTTTTCACTCTGACAGAGCTAATGGAAGAACCTGAGGATTTGGAGGAAGTAAAATCCGCGAAGGCCGAGATCTCTGAAGGTCCCAAGGTTCAAAACCTGCTAGCAGGCCAGGAAGCGGATGGCGGTTTCGGAGTTCACGCATACAGCAAGTGGACCGGGGCACATTGGCGTCTGGTTTCAGTCGTTGAGCTAGGGGTCTCTCCGAATAATAAGATCGTTAGAAAAGCCGTCGAATCAGTGCTAGCATGGATTGCAACTCGCGCACAGCCCCCAAAGATCGAAGGTCTTTGGAGAGCACATGCTTCAATTGACGGAAATGTGCTTGGGGTATGTAGTCGTCTCGGATTAGCTAGGGATTCTAGAGTTCAGCAAATTTGCGATCGCCTAATGGAATGGCAGTGGCCTGATGGAGGATGGAATTGTGATTCGAACAAAAATGCTACTCATTCATCTTTTTATGAAAGTTTAGCGACTTTATGGGGTCTAAACGAATATTCTCGAGCTACCAAAGACAAAGAAGCTCGCAATTCCGTTCGCAAGGCGTCAGAATTTTTCCTAAGACACCACCTCTTCAAATCATGCTCAACTGGGAAGGTAATTAATCCAGAATGGCTTAAGCTTCATTATCCCTTATACTGGCATTACGACATTCTTCAGTCGCTAAAAGTAATTCAATTAGCTGGCAGGCTTGGTGATCCGAGAACCAAACAAGCGCTCGACATTTTGGAATCAAAGCGTCTTAAGGATGGTCGCTGGCGCCCCAGCGGTTACTATTGGTTTCCTTCAAGAAGAGCAGTCGATGGCAAGAGGGTATATGCAGAGGTTGTTGATTGGGGACGTAATGGTCCAAACGAAATGATCAGCTTGAATGCTCTAAGAGTTCTCAAAGGATCTGGAAGAACTCTGTATCATAGCTGAAGCTCTTAACAAATCGAGAGTTTGGCCAGGATCCAACGAATCTAGTTGTTCTAAGTGATCTATCGATTTCAGGCTGGAAAATCCCACCACATTTCCCTGATCTTTAGCTATGAACACCCACCGGCCTGCACCGGTAAGGAGTTTCCCAAGAAATGTCTCGGAAGCGATTTCTTGAATTGTCTCATCTGTTGCGCATGTAAACCCGAGAGAATCTGGTCCTGCTTCCTTCCAAGCCTCTCTGAAAAATGTGGACAAACCTTGCATGTCGTCCGAAGTGGCCAAAAAGAAAATCATTCGCAATACTCCCGATCTTTTTGCTCTGGCGAAGTGAACTGCCGGGAATTTTCCCCGCTTTAAAGAAGATCTTGTAAGGCACCAACCTGAAAGGTTCTCTGAACGTCATGGATGAACTGCCAGAAAGAATATCTGCGAGTAGCAGATTTTGTTAGCTTGAAGCTAGCTTCTTCTACCAAAACGTACATAACACGAACAGATCATGAATGAATTAGCGGGGTCGTCGTCCAGCTTGGTTTAGGAACACAGCTTTCTCCTGTGCTAGAATACCACCCTGGGGCGGTGGCGATCGCCGGTTCAAATCCGGCCGACCCCATATTCGCAACCTCCTCCTCCTCCTCAACAACTCTCTGCCATAGTTTAATAGTAGCTGAAAGAATAGCAGGCAGGAATTCAGTGTTGAATACCTCTGTTAAGACTGGTATTGTTCTAATTCTTCTCTCATTTGTTATCTATGGACTCGCCAGATTATACTTTTCAGAGCTTGCTAGTGTGGTTCTTGTTGTTGGAATAGTGCTTCTTGCCTATGGACTGGCAAAGGGAACAAAAAGGAAGGAAATCACTGCCGAATACAGGCCATCCAATCCGTTAGAAAAATCCTAGTAGCAATAATATCATCTCGCAGGCGCGTGAGCGCTGAGA
>JASHNZ010000100.1 GCA_030041355.1 Nitrososphaerales archaeon | reverse complement strand
TCTCCAAGGATTTTCGATCTGGGCCATTCCCAACTATTGTAAGTTTAGTTTCGCATCTCCTATCAATCAAGTCCTTCACTGCCAGGATCAAGAACTTAATTCCCTTGTACCTTCGAAGCTGGCCGACAAAGAGTACACTGTTACCTTCATGATTTCTCGTCCCGTTCGAGGAGAGGTTCTCTTCGCCACTTTGTTCGTAGTTTAGTCCGTAAGGAATAACACAATAGGGACCTCGATAGAATTTGCAGTAAGCCGCATAATCTTCTGTATTGAATATCGCAATGTCCGCCAATTTCAAACGCTTTTTCAGATAGAGGTTCTCGTATAGATGGTCTATGGACCTGGCGAAGAAATTGTCGTGGAATGACGAAAGTCCTGGAAGCGCATTGATTGTGTAAGCCACATTTAGCTGGTTGCGCTTTGCGTAAGCTACACACTGCTCAGTGAAAAATGGCGTGGGCCCAATGATCTGGACAACATCCCACTTGCGATCCAAAACGGACTTGCCCTCGGACGTGAGGGAGGCGACTTTACCTGTACGCGAACATCCTCTGCCCTCCGTTAAGACTTCAACCTCATGACCATTTCTAGAAAAATTACTTGCCAGTTCGGAGGCTATTCTGGCATATCCGCTCTTTGTCGGAGGATACTGAGAGCAGGCGAGAGCGATCTTCAGTTCGCAACCTCAACTCTTAGTTCTGGAACTTCGGGTTTGGTCAAGCCCCATTTTTCGAGATACCACTGGATTGTCTTGCGCAAACCTGCCTCGAGCGAAATCCTAGGTCCGTAACCAGTCAAAGAAACAATTTTCGAAATGTTGGGCGAGCGCCTGACAATGTCCCCGACTCTTCCTTCCAAAAGTCTGTACTTGAAGGGCTTTCCAGAAATGGAATGCATCAGCTCAGCGAGCTCGAGCATTGTAGTCTCTCTAGCGTTTCCCACGTTCAAGATCTCGTTCTCCACCTTGTTGAACGCCCTTAGCGTGAGCTCAATATTATCATCAATGTAACAGAAGGATCGAACTTGTCTTCCGTCTCCAATGATCGTGAATTCCGGATCGAGGTAGAGCTTTCGAATAAATTCGGGTATAACCTGACCGTAAGTTGTAGTATCCATCCTTGGGCCATAGGTATTGAAAATCCTCAAAATCAAATAGTGAATTCCTCTTTGCTGTGCAGCCCAGAGTAGGTAGTTCTCGCCAGCCATCTTCGAAAGCGAGTATGAATGTCTTGGATTGTTCATGTCCGGGATCACACAAGGCTCTTCTTCATTTGTAGGAATCCAGCGGGGCTCGCCGTATACCTCACTGCTCGAGGCGAAAACGATCTTTTCGACTGATTTGGAATTCAAAGCGGTGTCGATGACATTTATTGTGCCGTTCAGATTGACCTGCAAAACCTCGAGAGGTCTTTCGTAAAAGTGCTGGGTTCCATTTATTGCGGCGTAATGAAATACTGCATCGGCGTCCCGGAAGATTTCCCTAGAAAGATCTTCTTTTCTTCTGATGTCAATCTTTACGAACTCAAATTTCTTCGGGAATTTCTTTTTCAAGAGAAGCACATTTTCTTTCTTCCCTCGAAACAGGTTGTCCAGTCCAATTACACGATAGCCATCTTGGAGCATACGCTCCGTCAGGAACGAACCAATAAATCCGGCACAGCCAGTTACCACTACCTTCCTTTGTGCCCCTCTAGAGCCCATTGCTCCTTCCGATTCCCCTGTAAATCACTGAACCTTGATTTTCCACGCCCTTGAATTGAAGATACTCGTTGTTCGCAAAGATATTCCACCCATCAACTATGATGGCTGGCTGGCGCATTTTTTCGATCATCTCCTTCGCTCCTCCGTTCTGTGATAGCTCGACAAACTCCCTGTGCTTGACAGTAAAGACGACAATATCTTGCTCTCTGACTGAGTCCATGAAGTTCTTCGAAGGAAGCACTGTTGAAACTTGACCGCTTGATTCCATAGTCCTAGCAATAGATAGCGCTGAGTGGTACGGATTGTTAGTTGATAATCCGTCTTTTGCGAAAAGTGGATCGAAACCACTCACAATAAACTCTTCATGGTGAGAGAGCTTTTTCATAAGGTTGATTCCGTGGCTAAAACGAAGGTCATCCGTGTTCTCTTTATAGGTCAAACCGGCGACCAGAATCTTCACCGGCCGCGTATCAAATTTGTATTTCTTGTAAAGTTCGATGACTCTTTCGTATGTTCTCTCGGTCATGTAATCGTTAGATTGCCTCCCATAATACCAGACAGAATTGAAACCGCGTGCTTTCGCAATTTCTCCAAATGAATCTTCCAAGAGATGTGGATCCTTGGTTAAACAATAACCGCTAACGCCACAAGAAGGTTCAGGAATATTATTTCGACTGTACTCTTTGTTCGAAGAACGTATCACCTCAAGAGCATCGAGATTCAGATTCTCGCAAAGTAAAGCAAGGTCGTTTGAGAACGCAAAAGAAAGCTGACGCCATGAGTTGTCCACAAGCTTCGTAAGTTCAGCTGACTTTGGACAGCTAACTCTGATTATTTCTCCACCGATCGTTTCAAAATAGCTCTTCGCAATTTGAAAGCCTTCTTCGCTGTACGCCCCTATTATCTTGGGCAAGCTTACTTCTTCTTGAATCGCACGCCCCTCGACCAGCCTCTCGGGACAGAATACGACGTGGAAATCCATCCCTTCGATTAATCCGGACTTTTCCTCCAATCTTGTTTTGAGAAAATCAGTTGTTCCCACCGGCATAGTCGTCCTAAAAACCAAGAGCTTGCCTTTCAGGTGCGGAGCGATTTTATCGCATAGCTCGATCAAAGGCATGAGGTTCGCCTTTCTCTCCCCGTTCACGTAGTTGATCCCTATTGCGATGATCACGACCTCGGACAATCTTACGAAGTTCAAGGTGTCAACAAGAAAGAATCTTGTTCCTAAATTCTCCAAAAGGAGCTCCGGAACACCGTCCTCAGTGAAGTTCGACTTGCCGTTCTTTAGCGAGGAAATGACTTCAGGGTTGGAGTCATAGCCCAGCACAGAGTTCCCATTGTGAGACGAAACAAGCGAATGGGGCAGGCCGATCCTACCGAGACCAATCACTGAAACGAAGAAAGCTTGTTTTGCACTCACTAACTGGTCACCTTGAACGTCGTGCTAGCATGGCCGACAACTCCGTAAACATATGAGAATGTGGCTCGGACCTTGTACGTGCCTGGGTACTCTGTGGAGGCATGCGAGAAATTCTTGGGAAAGAGCAAGGTTACGCTTCCAGCACCTTTGGAATTCGTGCTGATGTGAGTGGTGTCGCAGTATGTACCATGGCCGTTCGGTTCTGTCACGCAAATTTCTACTGTGAGAGTAACTTTGGGAATAAAGTGCGAAACGCTAGCCGTAAGATTGACAGATTGGCCCTCTTTGATAGTATGCGGCGTAGCCGTAACTAGATAGGTCGCGCCCGTGACGCTCATGTTGGAACCGACACCAGTCGCGAAAATCTGCACCCCGCTGCTCGCTAAAATTATGGCAGCAAGAAGCGTAGCAATGACCGCGATCGAAATCGAACCCCGTTGTACCCGGTGAGCGGGATTATTTCCTATGAGAACGTAGTTGAGGGGTCTCCACGCAATCGGGCCGTACTTTCCAGCAGCGTTGATTATTTTGGGGCGAATTTTTCCGATCGCGGTAAGCACTGACAAAGGTTATCTCGCCCTAATCCAAGATCTCCGATCTAAATTGAGACATGGGCAGTTTGAAGACTAGAATCGCACCTAGGCCCTCAGACAGTGTTTTTTGCAATAGCTAGTTGCTGAGGCGGGTAGAACGTTAAAATGGATTTCGAATCTTGATTTAAAATCCCTATCGGGTTTGGATATACAGAATTCTTTGAATTTTAATCGTCAAGCTTTGAAAAGTCCTGAACAAAATCCTTTGGAATTTGAAAGAGAACTGCAGGCCTTTGCCTGCAACATCTGCTGTGGTTTATTTTTGTCTCTATAGACTATGTTGACCTCGAAATCGAGGGTAGGCGGGGGTTTAAGCTGCGAGTTTTGAACCTAGCGCAGCGAGATCTACCAAAAGATCGATACACATTTCTCGATAATTAACAAAATCTAATAAGCGAACTAGATGATCTCTTGCTCAAATGAAAGGGCCTCGTGTGGCTCAGGGAAGGTTTAGCGTTATTCTTCGTGAGGAACAGGAAGGCGGATACTCCGCACAGTGCATAGAGCTTCCGGGTGCGATCAGCGAAGGAAAGACCAAGAAAGAAGCTTTGGAGAACATAAGAGAAGCGATCCAAGGTTATCTGGAAGCTTTTCCTGAGGAAAAAGAACGCCTACAGTTGAGAAAAGAAGTAGTTCAAGTTTCAATATAGCTAATGTAATGCTTGAAAATTTAATCACCGCCTAATTGCCCCGGTTTTGCTATATTGTCTAAGTTACCTAGTGTCAATTGGCGAGACTTGATCAAATTATTGGGAAAGCGGGGTTTTCGTGTTGTTCATCAAAGAGGGAGTCACATCTATCTAACTGACGAGGAGGGAAAGCACAAGATTAGCGTTCCTCGTCATGATCCGATAATGAAAGGAACTCTGCTTTCGATAATCGAACAAGCTGGTTTGACAAGAGATGAGTTTCTGCGATTGGTAAATGAATAATCTTGTGAAAATTAATGGCCCCCGAGTACGTATTCATGAAGCCTGCATGCAATAATTTAGTTTTCAAAGCAGGTAATGGAGGGCAAGCAGGCTTTTTCCATGAGTAAGGCCTCGTTGATTAGTGAGATTTCGAATGATTTATTGCAACAAAAAGAGGAACTCAAACAATGATAGGATTACATCTGAGCTCAACATTATCAACACGATGAGATTATCCTCACGAGCTTTGAACTGGACCGTCAAGACTTGAAAAGTCCTGAACGGAACGTTTCGAATTAAAAGGAAAAAGCTGATCCGTCCATTCGGACAATATTCGATATGGTACACTTTATTCTCTTTAGACCTACGTAGATCTTTTAGAACGCTAAACGTCGAGAATTTTTTGGGTTTAATTGAGCTCTTCAAGAGTTTGCGTACGCCGGCTCAGCGCACCAAAGCCAACTTACTTTTCCAAATGGAGCTGAAGTAGAATTAGTGGTTGTGAAAGGAGCAGGCAGGGCAGAAGTATTCCCTATTACCGTCACATTCAGAAGTGAAGAAGAGTTGTTATCCTTTTGGATTTGGATTGAGTAGCCAAACCCAGAATAAAAATCGCTTTCAAACTCAAGGTTAACTCTTCTTGAACCATTGCCTGCCCAAGGCACGCTATATTGCGCAGCTAGACCACACCCATTTCCATAATCATACGAACCGTTCCAACTACCTAAATACGAGATACTAATGTCGAGATGAACCGTCTCGTTGGTCGTCGTCATATGAGTGTTTTTTCTTTGGATGGGCGGAAGAGCATAGAAGACTATAATGAGCGAGGACGAAATTATGACAATGAT
>JASHNZ010000099.1 GCA_030041355.1 Nitrososphaerales archaeon | reverse complement strand
CTAGAGCCAGCTACATAGTCAGCTATAGTATAAACGCTTTGTCGCTAAGAGATTTGAATTGATCTCTAGCCTTGAATTGAAGATTTGGCACATTACGTTCTTGAAAAAATCGGTTTCTTCTTTGATAGCAAAGCGCATCCTGCATCTGTCCTCTACAGAGTAGCCACATCACATTTTCCCCTGCTCTAAAACAACCTCAAAAACATCCACTTTAGAATTGTTCGCGACTCCCGGGTATGTCATCGAATACCTTTGTCCTGAAGTTTCAAATATGCGTCTCACTTATGCAGTGTTCGACATTGTTCCGCATAATTTCAGATCTAGCCAATAACAATGACCTACCTTTTGCATAAGCGCATCCTTTTAATCTCGTTCCGAGGGTCGATTAATTCGGCCGGGGTTGAGCAATCTGGTCGCTCACCGCGCTCGAGATCGTCTTGCTTTCTCCACCAATTCAGAAGGTAAGAAGATAAACAAGGGCTATTCAAGAAACAAGATACGCGGCGCCGCTATGCGGCATGTGGGTTCAAATCCCACTCCCGGCGCTTTCTTCTTTTTAGATGTGTTAGGCGGGAAGTTTAGAGCAAAAAACGAATGTCATGAATGCTTTGGAAGCCTGGAAGGAATTCATCCTTCCCAATATCAAAACTCTCTCGCCTCTTTTCAGCAAATCTAAAGTCAAACAACAAGTCAATCCCTTTATTGCGTGGCGTAAAGAAGAAATGCGGTACTGTAAGACTCATGATCTGAGATGATTTTGATTCCTTTCTTCCACAATTCGTCATTTGGGAACATCCTCCTCGTTTGGATAATCATAATCGGACTAATCGCGTTCGCGTTGATGGGGTATGATAAACTCGCATCCAAGATAAGCGTGAAAAGAAGAGTCCGGGAAAAAAATTTCTGGCTAATATCAGCGCTTGGTGGTTTCGTAGGAGTGGGAGTAGGAGCAATCGTGTTTCATCACAAAGTGTCTAAGATGAGTTTTTGGCCGCCTGTTATTGCTTCCACCGTTGTGTGGCTAGCGCTTTTCTATTTTGTAAGTATCCTGTAGTTTCATCAACAAACGCATTTTATCATGCTAGGCGGAACTCGAAGTTGCTATACGACTATCATGTAAAAAAGGCCTTATCTGGAAGAGCTGTCGAGAGTTGTAAGTAAATTCAGCATATCGTAATTTCTTTTTCGCAATCAAAATTGGGACTTTGCGGTTACCGTCGACTCTATCTTCGCGCAGTAGAGTCGACCGAACTCACTCTAGAATAAAGTGTTCGCCCCAATACGTAGTAGCTAAATTTAGCTCAACGTGATGCTTCGTCTCTTTTTCGTGAGCGTTTGCGGCCTCTTCATTTTCAAAGGCTCGCAGACACTGCTTGCAGGTATATTTCATTTTTTAATCCAACCTTCCAAATTAAGCCGATATTCTATTTACACTTTGTTGACTCGAAAACCCAATATCTTCGCATAGGCCATCACAAAAAGGAGTCCATGTCGGCAATTCTAAACTTGCGGGCCTATTCGGTTTTAGCCCTTGGCTGTCTGCAAACTTTCTAAAAAGACATCATGATTGAAACGACCTATCAGAATTCTTCGTTAAGTGCCGTCAAAAAATGTTGGCAAGCCCCGGAAAATTGCGGCTCGGCAAACTCTCAAGTCGAGCTCTATGCAGAACACGTAGTTTGCCTTATAAGCGTGCAAAGTGAGTTCATACAATTACGAGCGTACGCAAAAAATGAGCTACGGAAGGAGCCGCGACAATCGCGGTAACGGAAATCGTGGCCTCGGATTCGGCGGAGGACGACCTCCCATGGGTCCCAAGCCAGTAGAAGTAGGTAAGGAATACGACGTAGAAGTCACTGAACTGTCAAGACGCGGCGACGGAGTCGCAAAAGTCCAAGGTTTCGTGATCTTCGTCCAGGGTGCCAAAGTAGGACAGAAAGTCAAGATCAAAGTTGACCGCGTAGGTCCGAGATTTGCAAGTGCCTCAGTTGTAGGCGGTTCAACATCGTCTTCAACTTCGTCTGAAGGCATGACTGAACACACTGCCGCCAGATCTGAAGAATCCTCAGAAGGTTCTGAAGAGAGCAGTGCAGGCGATGAACAAGCCTAAGAGCTTGAGCATTGTCCCAAAAGACGAACGTCACTACGAATTACCGAAACAATGATGCTAGTAATTCCAACGGAAGAAACCTTGGATTACTACGCACATTTTTTTTCAATAAGTCGTTCCGAGAAATAAGCAAAAATCCTAATCGATCGGTCGCACGCTAGCTTCCTGCGGGACTGCAAGCCTGGATATTTCCTCTCGCATTGTGGTTGTGACTTGCTTCCTCTGCTCCAGAAGCTGTGATTCCTCGAGTTTCTTTGACTCGAGTTCCTGTAATTTCAAATTTATCGCCTCAAGTTTAGCCTGGAGCTCGTCAGGATCCCCTGACTGATCAGCCAGCTCCGTACTTTGGAGAAATTCAAGCTTCTTTCTTTGGTCTAAGATCTTCTTTTCAATTCCTTCAATCTTCGTCTGAATGTCTCTGACGCGTTCCTGAAGAGCCTGGAGAGACACAGAGCTCACGGGTTTTGAGCCTCCAAAGACCCGCTTCAACCACTTTGACGAGTCTTGGATCTCCTTTTTCTTCTGGGATACTGCGCTCTTCGCTTTTTCGAGGAGTTCGAGCTCCCGAGCCTCCTCGTCTTTCAGTATTTTGATCCGTTCTTTTCTCTCTTCGGCCTCTTTATCCGCCTTGCTCTTTTCTCTTAGGCTAACTATGGAATTTCGCAGGCTCAGCTCATCCTCTCTGAGTTTTGAGATCTCAGAATCCAGTTCAGAGGAAGGCGACATCGACCTAGCAAGAAGAGAGCTCATCTCGAGTCTCTTTGCAAAATAATTCTTAGAGAGATTTTCCCGACCGGCTTGATCTTCGAATTCGTCAAGCAGCAGGTTAAAACTCTTCATCCAGTTTTCTAGGGAATATCCTCCAAGTTCTTCAGAGAATCGTTGTTCCCCGAGATGGAGAAGCCCGAGCATAGTCCTCTCTTTGAGAGAACTCAAATCGTGATTCTCGGCCGCCTCACCTAGTTTGATCTTGTGCCTGTGAAAATCCTGCTTTTTTTTCTTGACGGATTTTTCACCGAAGGCGCGATTGCTGTTTCCGTAGCTCAAAATGTCCTCACGGCGTAAGCCAAATCAACGATCTGGGCCTTAAAAGCTTGTAGACTCTCAAGCATTTTCTTTTCGACTTCGTCCCCTTTAGTTTGGCCAAGTTCTTTACGTAACGAAAACTGATTCGTGTTGAAATGCAGCTTTTGAATGCTAGTAATATTGAACTCGATCACTGAGGGACAAGTCTTCTAGCCAAGTGGATCTTAGGAAGCTCGCAGCTTGCCGAGATTTGGAACTATATTCAATCTCTGAGCCTCCGGTTGCCCAACCACTAGAAAAACGCTTTTCAAGCGTGTTGAAATCGTCCAATACAGTGCACTTACTTTTTGCGTTCTTCTGCAAAGACGATCCTGACATTTAGCCTCGACGAAACGATCTCGAATAAGGATGGTATTATAGATACAAGGGCCGTCTCATCAGTTGCAGAGCAATTCAAGAGACTCGTTTCATTTTCCGAAAAAGTCCAAATCATCGCAGTTGCTGGAGCTGGGGGCCTGGGAAGGGATTATACCCAATTTGCAAGAGCTCATCTTCAGAAAAAAGCTGACTTGAATCCAGTCGCAATAAAAGCTTCTCAGATTAACGCATTACTTCTTGCCTCAGTACTTCGCAATTCATCAATTTTGACAAATGCTGAAATTCCAGAGACTTTGGTCGACGTTGATAGCTATCTTTCCTCGGGGTTCGAAGCCATAGTTCTCGGAGTGTTGCAGCCCAGCTTGACGTCAGACAGCACCGCCGCAAGCATAGCTCAAAGAAATGACAGGTCCCCTTTGGTGATTGTCTCCACTACCGGAGGAATTTTAGAAGGGTCTGAACATGCTCATAGGCAAAACAGCATTTTACCCAAAGTAGATCGATCCTATCTCAAGTGGATAATCAGGTCGAAGGCAAAGGAACATGTTCTTGATAGTCAAATTTGCAAAATACTGCTAAGCAAGAAGAGTAAAGGCATGAAAGTTCTCGTGACTGGCGATTCTAATATTTTTGAAGCTACAATGGAACTACTTTCAACAAGAAGTAAGAGAAGCATAAGCGGAGCAACCCGAATTTTGATCTAGCGTTCATTGCTCCCCTTGCTCAGGACTGTCCCAGGCTTTGTCTCACTTACTCCTTTGGGTCCCGCCTTGACATCCTGTGCGACTCTCTTCCAATATGCAAATCTGATTACTAGAAAAGTTATTGGCAGTAAATAAAAACCTAGAAACTGCAATAACCCGAGAACTGAGATCAGGAAATTGTGCCCGAATTCTAGAAGCACCGCGATATGAGCTGGAGTGCTGAGAGAAATAGTAGGCGCCACAAATCCAAGTACGGTTGAAATGTTGATCGCAGTCAAATTTCTTCGGTAGACGAGAATTGAAAGCGGGGTGATTATTATCACCGCAGTCGCGGTCAACTCGATCAAGTCCATCGGAACCAGTCCATTTACGAACAGTAGAAGGCCGCCCAAAGACAGGCAGATAGCCGAGCCAAGAAGCAATGCACTCAGAATGTTCGTGATCTTCAAATGATCTTCCAATCTCATTCCAGGTATTTCAAATTGTAGGTATAGCTTTTGGAACCGAACAGTTTTTGAAGCGTTTTTCTTTTTAGTATCCTTTGCAAAATGTCAAAACAATCCAAGAAAAAAGGGAGGGTTGTCAAGCCAGCAAAGAGGAACCACATGAGAACTTACATTGTGGTTGGCATAGTCGCGGCAATTATTGTTGCCGCAAGCGCTTGGTATGTTTATTCTTCGTCGCGTCATACTACTACTAATAGTACGACTTACACCGGCACGTCGGGATTTGTTTATGCTATAATTACCACGAGCCAAGGCACAATGGAAGCGGAGCTTTTTAGAAATGAGACACCTGCTACCGTAAATAACTTTGTGAGTCTTGCTGATTTAGGATTTTACACTGATCTTGTATGGCACAGGATCGTGAGAGAACCCGCTACCGCTACCACCCCTCCGTTTGATTTAATCCAGACCGGTGATCCCACGTCCGAGAAGGGTGCAGGGAATCCGTGCTCATGGGGAGACACCAGCTCGCCCAAGACTGTGCCACTAGAAATTGTACCTTCCCTGCATAATTACGTAGGATATCTTGGCATGGCAAGGCTGAGTGGCAATAATAACAGTGGCAGCTCACAGTTTTACATCAACTTGTCCAACAACACTTCACTGGATGGCAGCTACACGGTATTTGGCAAGTTAATATCTGGACTGAGCGTAGCACAAGCTATCGGGAGTCTTCCAATAAATCCGAGTTGCAATACGGCAACGGATGGGCCACCAGAGACTCCTTCTGACGCCTTAGTGTTGTCGATTACAATCAAAAACAGTCCTTAGCGCAAGAGCCTCGGACTGATTCCGAGAAACCTAGCCTTCCATCAGCCAGAAGACGTTGCCGTCCAAGTCCTTCATCATCGCATACTTTCCCCAACCCTGATCTATGGGTTTTTGCGAGAACTTTACATCCCTCTTTGAAAGTTCGGCATACGTTTTGTCCAGGTTGTCAACATAGAAGAGAATTCCGGTGTTGCCTTTTTCGAGAGGTTTAGTTTCGCATAGGTGAAGCTGAAATCCGTTGCCTTTGGGCAATGCCATCGTAATCCAATGATCTTCGTCTGACTTTACGACAAAGCCTAGCTTGTCTTGATACCATTTCTTCGCTTTCTTCCCGTCCTTTACAACCACGGCTACTGAATTGATCGATTTGATCATGCAATAACACATCCTTGAGGATAAGCTTTGGAAAGGTTACTTATTTGGATTTTATTTTTCCTAGGTTACATCATTCGGCGGCCTCTGCACTCTTCC
>JASHNZ010000098.1 GCA_030041355.1 Nitrososphaerales archaeon | reverse complement strand
AGAAAATTGCCATTGTATATTATTGTCCCGCCCTAATTGTTCATTAATTTATATGATAGAAAAAAACGGCGACATGCTTAGCTACATATACAGATATTGCCATTGCTTGTTTATGCTCGTTTCATGGTTGTAAAAAAAATGGTTGAGTACATAGCTAACGGGAGAAATAGCCATTGTTAGTGTGTGATGCGCTACTGGTGAAAACCTCTCGGGAGTTAGGGCGTTTTCATGCCTTTGAGGTACGAAGTAGCAATTCGGCCTTTTTCTGGAATCAGATCGCATTCGCCCAGACCAAAAGGGACCGATCTCTCTGAATTTTTGAGAATCTTGTTACAACTCGAGCTCGCTTTGTGTGGAGAAGTGGACGATCGTCTTCATGTACGAATGGCAGAACTGAGGTTTCTAGGAGAGATGCTCAGTGATACTCTAGACACGAAAGACTTTTCGAGATTTTTGCTGCGAATCTCCATTTCAACACATGGCTCGTCTGGGTCGGAGCACTGAATTCATCATAACCACGTTTGGGTCTTTTTGAAAACTCCTAGCAACCCCACTACGGCGAGTGAAATCCCTATCCCTATTGTGACATCTGCAACACGATAGACTGCCAGAAACCATTCTCCCGGAAACACTATGTTAAACAGTATTATGATGAATGATGATACAAAGACCTGCATGATGCCAAAGTTTACGCCTCGCAATGCAAAAAGTAAAAATCCGATTAGTAGCAGTAGCGCCGTCAACAAATAAGTCTCATTGCCTATCAAGATAGATGTAGCCCCTCCAATCACTGCGCCTACGATAGTGCCAGCTGCCATCAATGATGTGAAAGTCAGTGTCAAGCTAATACTGGGCCTAACAGTAACAATAATTGTGAAAATCACCCAATAATCTTTTGGAAAACCAAGAACAGTTCCCAGAGAAAATCCTATCGCGCACGCAATTGCGAGAACGAATGCACTCCTCAGATTCTCGGCCCGAGACATCTGCGATGTTGGGAGCGTCGATGCGGCTATCTTAACGGACCTTTTCCTACGCTCCATGACAGATCTCCGAAGTTCGACGCCAAGAACGCCCCAGAATGCTCCGATAAGTGCGAAGATCGCTCTAAGACCGGCTTCCTGCAATGACGCGCCTGGTAAACCAATTCCCAAAGCAAAAGCGATAGCTGTGAACGTACTGACCGAGGCCCAATTGAGCCTGCCGCGCGCCAACAGTATCACGAATAAAGAGACTGCGAGAAGAATTAGCGAAAGGCTGCCACCTGTCGTTGCAGCAATAGTTCCGATTCCGATTGCAGCTCCCACTGTAAAACAAGCTATCAATAGGATCCGCCCAGACGGTACAATCGGCTGTCCCTCCATCATCACGATCAGGAGCGCGCCGATGACCGTGAACAACAAAGCTAACTCGTGGATAACGACGGCTAAGATCAACGGAGCCACAACAAATATTCCACCCATTGCTCCGAGCGACGGGTTGAACCCGGACCTGTCAATCCGTGTGAAATCTTTCACTAAGCTGGACGCTTTTGTCATAATCTTAATCTCTTGCCGAGGTCAAGTGGAATCCGTCGATTCCTCGTCAGCAAATCAAATGCGTTGCAGTGCAGTCCATTGGTGCTTTGAAATCACAAACTCCAATAGTGCGTAACGGAAGTTCGTGAATTAGAGAAAGGCATACTGATTCCTGTTTAGAATGCCATTACAAAACGATTGCTGTGGCATGGCTCGGGCTAAAATCACGCCATTATTCTCCTATCCAAATCAGTCAGACAATAATTGCACATGGAGTATTTTTACTAATGATGGTAGAGTTTCAGGAATCGCTACGTTGATATGTTTCGCAGGCGTTGCATATCCAGATTAAAACATCAAACATCATCAAAGATGGTTTTTGAATCCAATGATAGGTGAGCGAGCTACTAGCACGGCGGATGTGTCAGTTACAGAGATTTCTGGAAAGGGTGTAAGGAATAATCTAGACACGCTAGCAACCGAAGAACCTCTAGAAATTCGAATTCTCCAATACGATGATGCAAATCATGATTGGACGCGAAATAGCATCGCGGTTACGATGAGGACCCCGGGGGCTGATTTCGAGCTTGCCGCCGGTTTTTTGTTCTCTGAAGGCGTAGTCAAAACAAAGAGGGATATAACAACGATTTCTTATTGCGCTGACCCGGAGGAAAAACAGCAGTACAACATCGTCAATGTCTATCTCTCAGACCAAATCAGTTTTGATCCCAGCAAGCTAAGTCGCAATGTGTACACTTCATCAAGCTGCGGAATATGTGGGAAAGGCTCCATCGAACAGGTTAGATCGGTATCCAGGAGCAAACCTATCGGAACCTTTACCCTCTCTTTCGGCCATTTGTCCAGTCTTCCAGCCAAGATGAAGTCCTCACAGACTATTTTCGGCCGTACTGGTGGACTGCATGCATCAAGCCTATTCGACATCAATCAGAATTTGTTAATTTCAAGAGAGGATGTGGGCCGTCATAACGCGTTGGACAAGTTGGTAGGATCGCTCTTGCTATCGAATAAGCTGCCCGCGTCCGACACTGTTTTGTTAGTCAGCGGAAGAGCGAGCTTCGAATTAGTACAGAAGGCAGCCCTCGCAGGTATTCCATTCATGGCCGCGATAGGTGCTCCGAGTAATCTTGCTGTCTCTCTTGCCGAGGAGTACGGGATAACCTTGGTGGGTTTCCTGCGTGATGAGCGCTTCAATGTCTACAGCGGGATGGAGAGAATCGAGCGAGGCGTATGAACCATGGGCTGAGCAAGGAAAGGAAAGCTGGTTGTATGCTACTCGGAAGACACATTTGTGAAACGACAGATTAGGATTTGGCGTAAGACACTTTGCATGAATTTTGCTCGAGCTACATTGCAACCTTTGGAAAGAATATCCTGTTTGCAGCGGCGTCGGCCATCCCCACGCTGTATCCTGCTATTCGTCTTATTTCTCTAGCGATCAGCATCTGTGTGACGGCCTTCTTCACGTTTCGCGTGTTCTTGAAGATCTGCGAACTTATTGTGTCATCAATTTTTTTGATTCCTTGCGTGAGTTTAATCACACGTATGGTTTTCGTATAATCCCTTTCGAGAAATGCTTCTACGGCGAGTTTCTGCATTTCGAACGTAATGTCAGACATTCGTCTCAACAATTGCAGAATGTTTTGATCCATCTGCTCACCAAACTTGACTATATGCCGCGCAATGTATATTGAGTGGTAAACTGTCCTATTGAGATCTCTCGCAAGAAGACCATAAGTTATCAGTTCCCTACTATCCTTTATCCCGCTTGAGTAGGCTTCCTTCGAGTTAACACTGCAAATAGCGAGCTTCCTTATCATTGCCCTATAACTCCTTAATACTTCTGGCTCTCTAGTGATTATTTCGGAAGCAAATGCTGGCTTACGAGATACTAGGGCATTAATAGAATCTTTATGTATTGAGAGTGCAGTCGCTTGGAGGTCCCTGATCATGTCGTCGAGCAGTCTTTGCTCCTGCCCAGGATTGACGCCAAACAAGATAGAATAACTGTCTTCTCTGAGAATTTCGATGCCGGAGAGATCCATTCTTATCTCTCGCAATCTTTGTTTCGTGCTTGGCGACATGACTTCTCGCGACTTTACAAGAATTTCATCTGCGCCCTGCATGTAGTAAGTCCAAATGGGATAGCGAAGAGACGGCACATCCTCGAAATCCTCCACGTTAATCGTAGCCCTTCTGGTTTCGGCGATCAGGCTCATGGGAGCAAGTTTCAGCGAAACCCCATCTTCCACGAGAAAGAGTTTTGCGCCTTTTGACATTGCGTGCTTAGTAACCCACCAGCGAGGTAATGTCACAGTGAAACTTCCTCCCTTGATGGCTTGGAGGTTTCTGACTCCTGGTTTGGAAGGTGTTGTCTTACCCATGGACAGTTCTTTGATTGTCCGTGGTTTTTAATTTATATAAGTCAGCTCGCGAGAATATTCTAACTTTTCTAGCGAGCACAGAGTTCAATCTTTCGTTCAAGCTGAACGAGACCAGCTGAGGCTATCAATCCAAATGTTTATTTCTATAATATATTTGTATTTATATCGATAACAAATTGGGAACTGGCCTGGTGCACAAGTTATGGAGGCTGCAAATTAGGCTTAGGTGCGATTTGGAATCTGAATTGAACTACTTGAGATTTGGTAGCCTGCTTACGTACAAGGTAAAGAGGAAGAGGGTAATAATCAAGCAGTGACTTGGATCGAGGGTGAATGCGAAACTGTCTCAAGGAAAGTACAGGGATATACAATACGAGAAAGAGTGGTATGACCACACTGCTCTCATTTCCTTCCATAGAGAAAATGACTACAATTCGTATGTCCTCAACACGTTGAAGGAACTTATTGATGCATTTGACGATGCAATGTGGAATGATGATATTCAATTTATTGTCCTAACAGGTAGCGGAGAGAAAGCGTTCTGCACAGGAGGGAATGTTGACGAATATGCAACAACATACGGTCGGAAACCCAATGATTGGTGGAAGTGGGGCGAGATCTACGGGAGATTTCTTGACTCCATACTTCACTGCGGGAAACCAGTAATCTGCAGAATTAACGGAATTGTAGCTGGAGGAGGGTTGGAATTTGTTGCAGCCTCGGATCTGGCGGTTGCCGCTGAGAAGGCTCGTTTTCTTTCTCCGGGACCTCGTGTTGGGATGACCTCAATTGGGGGCCTTTCCCAGTGGCTCCCGTTACACATAGGCATCAAACGGACTTGTGAACTAGTAATGCTAAGCAGCGAGATAGACGCGAAGAAGGCTCTTGAATGGGGAATCGTAAATGAAGTCGTTCCCTCCTCGGAGCTTGACTCGAAAGTGAAACAGCTCATCGATAAGATGCTAGACCTTTCGCCGACCAGTTTGCATTATTTCAAGGTTCACGTGAACTGGTGGCGAGATCTTGTCTGGAAGACGACGTGGGAGCATGCAAAGGAATTCTTCGCCCTAAATCTTGGTTCCATAGAGCCAACTGAGGGGTTGGCAGCGTTCATGGAAAAGAGACCAAGAAAGTATAGAGAGATCAGAAACGCTATAGGGCGTGGGATTGATCCGCGCTATCCCCACGGACCTAACAGTCTAAAATGTTCTTCATGTGGAACGCTCTATCTTCCTCTTGGGTCCAAGCATTGCCTTAGCTGCGGAGCAAAGTTGGGGTAAAGAGAGAGCATTGAAGGCAGCGATATTCCACGGCCCCAAGCTTGATTTGACTATCGAAGATGTCAATATTCCAAAGATCGGAGAAGGAGACGCACTAGTCAGAACTGCGGCCTGTGGAATTTGTGCAACAGATCTTCACTACCTCCACGGCACACCTACTTTCAAGAAACCCCCAATGATCTTGGGACACGAAATCTCCGGAACGATCGAGGAGACCTCCGGCGATGTTGACGGCTTTGCTAAAGGCGATAGAATTCTTGTTCCTGCTGTTCTCTCGTGCGGTACTTGCGCCAACTGCAGGCAGGGACGGGACAATATTTGCGAGAATATGAATATGGTTGGAAACCATATTGATGGTGGCTTTGCAGAGTACCTGAAAGTTCCTTCCAAGATGCTGTTCAAGCTGCCAAAAGAGCTTCCTCTTGAGGAAAGTGCGATCATCTCTGATGCTGTCTCAACTCCCTTTCACGCTGTTAAGAATCGTGGAGGTGTTCGTGCAGGTGATTGGGTAGCGATATTTGGTTGCGGCGGAGTAGGGATAAATGCTGTACAGAGCGCTGTCGCACTAGGAGCAACAGTAATCGCTGTTGATATTGAAGATAGGAAACTAGATCTCGCAAAGAAACTGGGAGCAACATTTGCACTCAACTCCAAAGACCCGGATCTCACAAAGAACATTCGAAAGTTAACTGGAGGCGGCGGAGTGGACATAGCATTTGAAGTCGTAGGCAAACCCGCCGTGCTTGACATGGCTTTCAGCTCAGTAAAGCAGGGAGGAACGCTCGTTTCTGTGGGATACTGTGAAGAGAATTGGGACTTCCGAGTTAATCGGGTAATGTTTCGAGAAATGTCTGTCATTGGCTCGCTTGGTAGCAGACTGGCAGAATATCCTAGGATCATCGAAATGGTTAGACGAGGCCAGATAAAACTTGAGCCAGTGATATCACAAAAGCTGCATCTTGAGTCGATAAATGAAGGCCTTGCTAGGCTAGAATCAGGTTCAGTGATCGGGAGGCAGCTAATCGTTTTTTAAAGGCGAAATAGGAGGATCGAGTTTCTAGCTTGCAAAAGTATCTCTCAGTACAAAGTGAGGACCGTGTAACAACGATCTCGATTCAGAGGCCACCATTGAATATCATAAATCTCGAACTGATCGAGGAGTTAATCGATGCGATAAATTCTGCTAGATTCCAGCAGGATTGCAAGGTTCTTGTTCTGCGTTCAAAGCTCGATAATGTATTCAGCGCAGGCGCAGACGTGAAAGAACATTTACCCAATCAAGCTGACATGCTCATCTCCAAATTTGAAAAGCTGATATCAGAGATAATCGCATTTCCAAGACCTACGATCGGTGTTGTGAACGGCAAATGCCTGGGTGGTGGGATGGAGCTTGCCCTCGCATGCGATTTTGTGCTGGCAGATAAAAATGCGGTTTTCGGTCAGCCCGAAATCAGCGTCGGGGTCTTTCCTCCCATAGCAACCGCCATCTATTGGCGCTTGACTGGCGTTAGGAATACAGCAAAGATTGTGCTGACAGGAAAAAGTTTCAGTGCCGCGGAAGCTCTCTCGATGGCACTCGTAAGCTATATCGCAAATGATGAGAAGGAACTGGAGCGCATCTTCCAAGAACTTGTTGGAGACCTCAAGTCCAAAAGTACAGTTGTTCTTGAGTTTGCAAAGCGCGCCATGCGCGACAGTCTCTCGTTATCGTTAGAGGGGGCATTATCCAATTCATCGAGACTCTATCTGAATGAATTAATGAAAACAACCGATTCCGTGGAAGGGCTAACGGCATTCATTGAAAAGCGCAAACCAGCTTGGTCTGATAAGTAGGTTGAGAAGGGAGAAGTTATTTTTTGACTAGATGGGGAATGGCTGTTAATCTGACAAAATGCGCCGGCTGCCAGACTTGTACCATGGCTTGCAAGCTTGACAACAAGACCCCACCCGGCGTAATGTGGAGAAATGTGCGTGATGTGGAATTTGGGAAATATCCAAATGTGAAGAGATTCTTTCTTCCGGTCCAATGTATGCAATGCTTGCATCCGTCCTGTCTTGAAGTCTGCCCAACAACGGCCACAAAAAGGAGGCCCGATGGAATAGTCTTCATCGACTACGAAAAATGCATTGGTTGCGGCTATTGTGTCTTGGCTTGCCCATACGAGGCAAGGTGGCTTATCCGAGAGATTGAATCATACTATAGCAAAGTTGACACCGACTCTTTGGGGACGGCCGCTTCATTTCGAGAAAATCACTACAAAGACTTGGTTGGCATTTGCACAAAATGCGACTTTTGTATGGACAGAATTGACGCAGGCCTCAAAGCGAGTAAAATAGTCGGCAAAGATCCCGAGGCGACTCCTGTCTGCGCAAACAGCTGCTTGGCGAACGCAATAACATTCGGAGATCTTGAAGATCCAAGCAGCGAACTATCGCGAGTTATCAAAGACAGACACGCTTTCAGACTGCACCCTGAGCTTGGAAACGATCCTTCTGTTTACTATTATTGGTGAATGAGTACTCTCATGATGAGAAGACAAAGTACTTGGGGCTGGCTAGCTTTGGGAAACTTTTTCTTGGGTGGGTCAGGCGCCGGTCTGTATGTTGCAGCTTTCGCACTAAATCTTTTTTTCCTCGGCGGCTCAACCTCATTGCTTCACACATCGACATTTGTAGCAATTTTCTTGGTCATCCTAGGGCTCGCATGTGTGGGCCTTGAAGCAGGGAAGAAGACTAGAGCCATCAATGTGTTCTTCAATATCAAGACCTCTTGGATGTCGAGGGAAGCGGTCTTTGCCAGCGTTTTCGTGCTTCTGGGTCTGTTTGATCTTTTCTTATCCAATTTGGTCATCGAAACTCTAGCGTTTATGTTCGCAATTGGGCTAGTTGTGAGCCAGGGATACATACTTTTAGCAGCTAGGGCGATCCCTGCTTGGCGAAACCCCATAACGCCGCTCCTAATGTGGTCTTCAAGCGTTGCTTCTGGTATCGGGTTTTACTTACTCATTTCCTTCTTTTACACAACTTCCTCCAAGGCCTTGGGACTTGCATTGAACGGTGTTAGTTTAGTTTCATCAGTACTGCTGGTCATAAGCACATACTACGCAACTTCTCCCAGCAATAGCCTCGAACTGAAAAAAGCCCTCAGGTCAGAAGGCAATGGAGTGCTTTATGCACTTTCGATCGTTATTGGTTCATTGGTACCACTTGCGATCTCGCTCTTGGAGGGACATCTGTTTGAACCATCGATTCTCATGGCTGCCGCTGGGATACTGTTAGTGGCCGGTTCAGCGTTTACGAAATATTTGATTTTGCTCAGACTATCGTATGTTCTACCATTGATAGATTTGGGCCCGTCAAGCTATGTCTTTCGAGAAAGCAAATAACTCATGTAGGCTTCCACGGTCATTTTGATCAGAGCGCCGAGAAGCACGTCTCTTGTGAAATTGTCGAGCTTGTTTGAATCGAGATCTTTAAGGAGAACCCTTTGCACGATAAATTCAGTTATCTTCTGGGGATTCAACCCTTCGTCCACTTTCAAGGATATCTGGTCAAGCCAGCTTTGGATTGCCGTTTTATGATTCTCAAACTCGAAATCAGTCGTCGGGTACTCGCCATAATGAGGAGTCAGCAACCTTTGCGGTTTCATCGACTGGATCAACTCCAAACTCTTCAGCGCAGCGGTGACGTCGTAAATCGGTGGTGATGCTGCTGGAACCATGAAGCCAACTCCTTTCCTTTTTACACAAACCGCGTCGCCCGTGAATACAACATCATTGTCAGTATAGAATGATAAGTGGCTGGGTGCATGGCCAGGCGTGAATAGAGGGTGCAAAGTTAGCCCCCCTAGATCGTAAGGCTCATCTCTAGCTGGTTCAAGTCGCTCTGGCTGGATAGGATCGAGACCTCCTATCTTTGTACTGAGATTTCCGAAAGCTGAACGCGCACCGTCCACGAGCTTACTGGGATCTATCAAATGTCTGATTGCTTTTTCGTGCGCAACGATTTTCGCATTTGGAAGGTACTTCAACAGAGAGCTTGAGGCGCCAGCATGATCCAAATGAAAGTGAGTAAGGAAGATATGGCTCACTTGTTGAGGAGCAATTCCAAAGTGAATCAGACCCTGTGCGACTGCTTGCCAAGTCGTAGAATATCCAACGTCTATTAGTGCGGATGAATTATCCCCTTTTAGTACATACGAGGCAATGGTTTCGTTCTCCCCGTAACCAACCGTGTCTACTATACCGATTCTATGATCTACCCATACGGCTGACGAGGACATCTGTGCGCTTTCTTCTTCCGGGATTGCTTAAATATATTTATAGAAATCAGGGCATAAATATATAACCATCGGAAAGGAAAATTAACGGCACATGAAAATTCGGATCCGCCTGCATGGAAGGGGAGGACAAGGAGTAAAGACCGCAGGGCGGATCATAAGCACTGCTTGTTTTCTTGAGGGTCATTGTGCGGAGGATTCACCTATGTACGGGCCTGAGAGAAGAGGGGCTCCTGTTCTTTCTTTCGTGAGAGTATCAGACGGCGAACCTCTCGAGGAAAGAGGATACATTGAGCACCCGGATGCTCTGGTTTTGCTGGATTCGAGCTCGGTCAGCAGGTCGAGTCCTTTCTATGGGCTACGTACAGATGGTCTTGTTATAATCAATGCCCCGCTACTTGCACCAAAGTTCGCATTTCCATCAGTAGCTTTTGATGTTTCTTCCGCCGCTTTGAGAGTGCTGAAAAAAGATAGCGTGAGCGCTGGAGCTGCAGCTCTTGCTTGCAAAGCCCTTGGACTAACGAGCATAGAATCTCTTTCTGAAGCCGTAAGAATGGAAATGAACGAAATTGGCTTGAGGCCAGAACTCATCGAAAGAAATGTGGAACTTGCAAGAGAGTGTTTTAGCTCTGTCCCGACAGTGAAGTCATTTGTCCATGCACATGATCCAAGCCCGACAGATAGCAATGACGAATCGAGTGAAAAACTGGTCGAGATTCCTCAAATGGTAGGACTGCAGCCTATTGCAGCAATTATCGCTACTGGTAATAGTCGGCTTAACGAAACTGGATTGTGGAGGCTGACAACTCCTCGGATTGATTATTCAAAATGCACGAAATGTATTGTCTGCTTTGTCTACTGTCCAGACTCATGTATCACCCTTGAGCCTGATCTCACACCGCACATCCAGTATGAAAATTGCAAGGGATGCATGATCTGTGCTACGGAGTGCCCATTACACGCGATCAGTGAAGAGAGGGCGGTTCCAGCTTAATGAAGAAAATGCTTACCGGTAACTCTTCTGCGGCATGGGGTGCTAGAATCTCAGATGTAGATTATGTGTGCGCGTATCCAATTACCCCGCAGACAGAGATAGTCGAGACTCTGTCGTCTTGGGTCAACAAAGGTGCACTCAAAGCCAGATTCGTGAACTTCGAGTCAGAACATTCCATGTTCGCGGCCGCAGGTGCCGCTTCTCTGACCGGAGCAAGAGTGTTCACTTGCAGTTCGAGCCAAGGATTGATCTACGGACTTGAAATGCTGTACAGCATAGCTGGCTGGAGAGCTCCTCTGGTGCTTGTCAATGTGTCTCGCGGACTCGGGATGCCAATGATACTTCAGGTAGAACACGGTGACGTACTTGCGACTAGAGATTCAGGGTTCATACAATTGCATGCGGAGAACTGTCAAGAAGTGCTCGACCTAGTGCTACTAGGATACAAAATTGCCGAGGACAGCAATGTCATGTTGCCAGTGGTGGTCAACATGGATGGCTTTGTTCTCTCGTTTGCCCGTCAAACTGTCGACATTCCACAAAGAGAAGCTGTTGAGAAATTTCTTCCAAGATACTCTCATCCGCGACCGCTGCTCGGCCTGGAAAGCGCACCCGTGACGTACGGACCCACGACATCTGATGGATTCGTCTACAGCTTCTACAAGTACCAACTCCACAAAGCGTCTCTTGAATCAAGGAAAGTTTTCCAAACAGCGGCACAAGAATTCTTTAAGATATTCAGTCGCAGGCACCATGCTGTCGAGGCGGAAATGACGGAAGACGCCGACTATATTTTCCTCGTTACAAACTCCTACAGCTCCAATGTTAGAGCGGGAGTGAGATCGCTCCGTGCGAAAGGCGAGAAAGTAGGCATGGTTAAATTGAAAATGCTACGCCCCTTTCCAAGAGAAGAACTTGCCGAGGTTCTGAGTCAGGCAAAGGCTGTGGCGGTATTTGAGCAGAATTTAGCTCCTGGAAGAGGAGCCATCATTTATCCCGAAATCGCAGAAGCATTGTATCATTCTCAGGAAAGGCCCGATGTTCTTCTTTCTTTTATCGGTGGTCTAGGTGGAACCCCGCTCGGTATGCCTGAGATGGAATACATGCTCAAGAAATGCAAGGAGTTCTTGAAAACCGGGCACGGCCCTGAGCAACCTCTGCTACTTTACCGATCCGAAGACTGGGAGAGTATGAAACATTCACTCAGCAAGACAGGATTGCCTGTTTCAAGGGAAGTGAGCTAGAAACGATGGCATCAAATCAGACAACGATTGATACTGCCTACAAGACAATGAAGGATACACCTAGGGAAGAGTATCTTCAGCCCGGTTCTCCTTTGTGTGCGGGTTGTGGAGGCGAAATCGCAGTAAGACTTGCGCTCAAAGCTCTCGGCCCGAAGACAATCGTTGTCAGCGTTCCCGGCTGCTTTGGATTGCTTGCTCTCTATCCATATAGTTCGATCGAAAATTCCATGCTCTTTGCCCCCTTCGCCTCCGGTCCAGCAGCTGCGCAAGGAATAGTCGACGGAATAAGAATTCAGGTCGAAAAACGCGCAATGGTCGATCCCGGTTCAAAAGTCCTTGTTCTGACTGGAGACGGTGCCGCGTATGATATTGGGTTGCAAGCCACTTCAGGCGCAATTCACAGGGGTTTAGATTTCTATTACTTGTGCTACGACAACGAAGCCTACGGAAATACCGGGTTTCAATTTTCTTCCGCGACTCCGACCGGGTCCTCGACCTCTACGACAGCAGTTACAGATTCTTCGCAAGGAAACAGCCTAAGAAAAAAGAATCTCTTTGAGATTTGGAAAGCTCACAATCCTTCGTATTTGGCTACCGTTGCCGTTTCGAAACCGGTCGATATGTTGAGAAAATTTGAAAAAGCTTCGAAGATGAGTGGTTCAAAGCTCTTCATAGCGTTTAGCGTCTGTCCGACTGGCTGGAGGTCTGAGCCGAGAGAGACAGTGAAGATAGATAGACTTGCGGTGGAGACCGGGGTCTGGCCTCTGAAAGAATCAGTCAATGGAAGGGTTACCCACACATACATTCCCAGGAAGAGGCCACCCGTCGAGAATTATCTAAAGACGCAGAGAAGATTCGAGCATCTATTCGGAGCCTGCGGTTCCGAGCACACTTTGCAAGAAATTCAAAGAGATGTTGATGAATACTGGCGCTCGATATCTATATAAATAGAAATTAAAAATATAAATATTCAAAACGATGATGTGATTAAACGAAGGAAAAAAGAAAGATGCCCGAGCTCGTCGCTGAACCAATGAGAAAAGAGCTCGATAAAGCTAAACGTATGCAAGGAGATATGCTCCTATCCTATTTCGATGCACTTTCAAAAAGCGGCGTTACCGGCACCAAGATAGGATATTCATTTGTGATGGCCAATCCGATCGAGCTTTTAGCCACATTTGACATTCTTCCTCTTTTTCCAGAAATAACGTCGCTTAACATATCCTATCGTGGTGGTGCTCCGCCGCTTATAGCTCAGGCGGAGGAGGTGGGCTATTCCACTGACGCATGTGGATACGTGAAGATGGGCGTTGCTTCTATCATGGATAAGACAAAAACGTCGATAGGCTACATTCCCAAGCCAGACATTCTTTTCCTTTCTTACTCCGGTTGCCAAATTTACATCCACTGGTGGGAGCAGTACCACTATCAAACCGGTGCGCCGATCTTTACGATCGATGTGCCCTATCTGCGCGATTATGACAGGCACGTGCCAAAGCACGACATTGAGTATGTTGCCGGTCAGCTAGAGGAAATGATCCCCAAACTTGAGGCGGCCACTGGAAAGCGGTTCAACGAAGATAAGCTCAAAGAAATTGTTCGCCTTTCAGGAAAGGCCTGGGATCTCTGGAAAGAATGTGTGGAGATGGGGAAGCTCAAACCCACTCCGTTTGACGCATATTTTGAGTCGATATATTACATGGCACCCATCACGTTTGCTCGCGGATCGCAGAAGTGCGTTGACTTTTACAAATTCTTGCTCGATGAGCTAAAGCTCAGAGCGGAGAGAGGCATTGGGCCGACTGAAAGAGAGGATTACCGCCTTGTCTTTGAAGGAGTGCCGAATTATCCCTTTTTCAAAAAATTCTGGGGACTTTTCAGTCATTACAATGCTAGATGCGTTGCCTCAACGTATCCAAAGGTTGCAGGCTTGGTTGACACAGGATCGTTCCGGCTCAATCCAGAAAAACCGATCGAGTCAATCGCGGAGTACATGATTCACGCATACTGTAACTGGAACATGCCAGTCAGGACGCATTTGATTGAGAGATACGTCAAGGATTACCGAGCTGACGCCGTTGTGATACATTCCATAAAGAGTTGCAGATCTTTCTCCATGGGTCAAGGGGACATAAGGGAGTATCTTGCAAAGGAGCTTGATGTCCCGACTCTTCTCGTAGAATCTGACCACGTGGATCCTAGGTATTACAGCGAGGCCCAAATGAAAAATAGGATTGATGCCTTCTTCGAGACACTGGCGCTGAGGAAAAATAGGTCGCAGATAAATTAATGACAAAATATTTTGCAGGCGTTGATGCCGGTTCGACATATACCAAGGCCTGCCTACTTGACGAAAACTCCAAGCTTGTTACGACGACTTCAGACATGACTGGAGTGAACATCGTCGCTGCAACCAAAAAGGTCTACCAAGCGGCTCTGAGCAAGGCAGGAGTAAGGGAAGATGAAGTTTCGTATATTGTGGGAACTGGTTACGGCAGGTACAAGATCACGTTCGGAAATACTCAGGTGACCGAGATCAGCTGTCATGCAAGAGGGGCGCACTATCTGTTTCCCAATACAAGAACCGTTTTGGACATGGGCGGACAAGATACGAAGGCTATCAGAGTCAACGCAAGAGGCGAGGTCGTCGACTTTTGTATGAACGATAAGTGTGCGGCCGGGACGGGCAGGTTCATCGAGGGTTCCGCAAGGGCTCTCAACTTGGGTTTGAGCGAAGTTGGAGAAATCTCTCTCAAGTCGACGAAACCTGTTAAGATTTCGGCAACTTGTGCTGTGTTTGCTGAAATGGAGACTCAGGAGCAGCTCGCGTATGGCAATAAGCTCGAAGACATCCTATACGGAGTTCACAGCTCGATAGCGAGTAGATCGATCGGGCTTTTGCGGAGAGTGGGCATAGAACCGGAGCTCACCTTCACTGGAGGAGTATCGCTCAACCCTGGCATGGTACGATGTTTGCAGGAACAACTCGGGATCAAACTGAACACGAGCCCGCTTACGATGTTTTGCGGAGCCATCGGTGCAGCAGAATTTGCACTCGAAAAAACCCTTGCGGTTGCAATATGACATTTTGGGTGGAGAGAATTTCTTGGAAAACATGATAACGGCCGGCATAGACATAGGGACAAAGAATACGAAAGTTGTTTTGCTTGAAGACGGCCAGAAAATTCTTGCGAAGGAAAACGCCGCCACGGGATATGACTTCAACAAGGCAGCGGAACAGACTTTCAACAAGGCTGTCTTAGAATCTGGTCTCAATAGGGATGTCGTTGAGTATGTAGTCTCCACTGGGTTTGGGAGGTACAGAGTTTCATTCAGAGACATTAATGTTACTGATATCACAACAAACGCAAAGGGCGCGAGGCTTCTTCATCCCAATACTTCGTGCATTCTGGATGTTGGTGCCGGAAATGCAAGAGCATCAAAAATTGACGAAAACGGGAGAATAGTGAAATTCAGATCTACAGAAAAGTGCGCCGCCGGCGGCGGGGGCTTCCTTGAAAAAATTGCTTTCTATACCGGAGTGCAACTTGGCGAGCTGGGAGATGTCGCCCTAACATCAAAGAATCCTGTCAACATGTCAACAATCTGCTCTGTGCTTGCAGAGTCGGAGGTAATCAATCTTGTTACGCAAGAAGTGCCAATGGAAGATATTTTGATGGGCGCTCACTTGTCTGTGGTCGGAAGAGTCATTCTGACTCTGAGACAGGTGGGAGTTCAGCCAGAGGTAACTCTCACAGGGGGCCTGGTTCTCAATTCAGCTTTCGTAAAAGCTCTAGAAGAGAAATTGGGCATGAAGGTCAATTCCTCCAAGGATCTTTACTATGCGGGTGCAGTTGGGGCGGCATCCCTTGGTTACAAGCGTCTCATGAGGAAGAAAATGTCGAACAATTAGGTCAAGAGAAACAAAAAATGGAAACCCTGAGCTTCAAATCCTCTTTCGCGCAAGCAGCCGAAGATTCTTACACTAACTTTGACACTGTGAAAGAATGGAAAAGGGAAACGGGTGGACTTGCACTGGGCTATTTTCCGGTGTACTTTCCAGAAGAACTTCCTCACTCCTTGGGCATTTTGCCGGTGGGCTTGTATGGTGCTTCCGGCGGAGTCGCACTCGACATGGCTACGGCCCACACTCAATCCTTCGTTTGTTCAATCACCAGGAGCGTATTTCAAATGGCGCTTCAGGGAAATCTTGATGTTTTCGACGGCTTGATTTTTTCGAACATATGCGATGTCGCAAGAAATCTATCGGGGATTACGAAGAGAAATCTTCAGAAGAGATATGTCGATTACATTCACCTTCCTATCAACAACAACTCAAGCTACGCGACAAAGTACCTAAACGATGAGTATCTTCGCGTGTCGGCCGCGCTGGAAAAACTTGTGGGAAAGAAGCTCGAAACTCGTCAGCTGGCCAAGAGTATCCGAGCGTACAACGAACGAAGAAGACTGCAACTTGAGCTGGTGAATCTCAGGCGATCCAAGCCTTGGTTATTAGATTACACAGAATGGTATTCGATCATGAGGTCCGGATCGATAATGCCTGTTGAACACTATGTCGATCAATTGCAAAGATACGTGAGTGAGTTGGCTGCAAAGGACGCGAAGGCGATGGATAGGATCAGGGTTGCCGTGGTTGGAAACTTTTGCGAACAACCACCTTTGATGCTCATGAAGGTAATCGAAGACGCAGGCTGTTACATAATCAACGATGAAGGATTGCTGGGTTCGCGCTGGTTGGGCAACGTTGAAACGAAGGGCGATCCGCTCTTTTCACTTGCACAAGCCTACGTCCAGAATGCTGAACCGCTAACTGTGAGGTTCCATCCGGATATTAACAAACAGTCATACATTGCGAATTTTGTTAGGAATATCAAGGCGGACGGCGTGATATTTCTCACGCCAAAGTTCTGCGAGCCAGCCCTTTACGACTATATGATCTACAAATCAACGCTCGACGAGATCAAAATGCCGTATCTTCATCTTGAATACGAGGAATCGAGCTCAAGTTTTGAGCACATACGCACGATGGTGGAGACATTTGCGGAATCAATACTCTTTGATTAGATTTGGTATCTGGAGTCTAGAATACCTGGCATAAGCTGGTTTCCACTCTTGGCTACATTAAAGCTCCCTACATATTGCAATCAGTGCGTGAATGGTCCAGACATCTGCAAAGTAATAGTTGAAGATGGCGTAGCAGTTGGAATTGAGCCAGACTATGAACTTGAAAGCAAGCATCCTGGAAGAGGCAGAATTTGTGCAAACGCTTTTGGTCTGATTGAGAAGACGTACAACCCTGCCCGCATCAAGAGTCCAATGAAGCGTACAAATCCCAAGAAAGGACTTAATGAAGAACCAAAGTGGCAGAAGATTTCCTGGGATGAGGCATTTGCCCTAATTGAACAACGACTAAAATCAATCATACAGAGAGGGCTTTTGGATGAGAATGGCCACCCAAGACTTGCCGTTACTCTTGGTGAAGGTGGCACGCCTGACGCATATTATGGAACTTTCAATGCATTCCTTCAAGCTTGGGGACCTGTGGATTTCAGCTTTGGCACAGGCGAGGGCGTGAAATGCTATCACACGGAACATCTATTCTGCGAGTTCTGGCACAGAGCCTTCATTGTAGCTGCTGATACGCCGAAAACGAAGCTTCTGCTATCATTCGGCCACAATGACAACGTTACGAGTGGGGTCCAAGCGATCTTTCGTCACGCAGAAGCAAGAGAAAGAGGAATGCGTAGGGTTCAGATCGAGCCGCATCTCTCGATCACAGGTGCGAAAGCAAACGAGTGGATTCCAATCAGACCGAAGACTGATGCAGCGTTCATGTTTGGAATGATCCACACGATTCTCTTTGAGCTTGATTGGACCAAGTTATGCGACATCAAGTTCCTGAGAGCTACGACGAACAGTCCATACCTCATTGGACCTCATGGTTTCTATCTTCGCGACCTTCAAACGCGCAAACCTCTGATTCTAGACCTTGTCGATGGAGTTGCAAAACCTTACGACGATAAGACTTTGCGCGAACCGGCACTGGCTGGCACATTTGATGTAGAGGGGATCGAAATTGGAGCTGATGGCGAAGAATGGAAGTACACTAAGGTGGCTTGCAAGCCCAGTTTCGAACACTTGCTAGAATTCTTCAGACCCTACACTCCTGAATGGGCTGGCAAAATTTGCGATGTAGATCCCAAGACAATTAGGCGTCTTGCCGCTGATTTCGCAAGCTTCGCGGATGTCGGTAGCACCACCGAGATCGAAGGGATCACTTTGCCATTTCGCCCAATTTCGATATTACTCGGGAAGACGGTTACGAATGGATGGGGTGCGTACCAAGCTGTCTGGGCGAGAATAGTAATTCAATCGCTCTTCGGTGCGCTCGAGGTTCCAGGCTCAATAATGGGAGTCAACACTCGTTTGAACAGACCAATGTCTGATCGAATTGAGAGTGTTGCGATCGGAGAGGACGGCTTCATGAAGCAGTATCTAAACCCCACTTCAAAGGAAGGCTGGGAGGCCTCTCCGCATGTCAGAAATGCGTACAAGACTCTGGTACCTCTCGTTCTTGATTCGTCTTGGAGTCAGGCTCTTGGACCCTCCACACTTCCATATCTTTTCATGGAGGAAGTGCCTGAAGGTTGGCGTGGCATTGCTCCTCCGGACGTCTGGGTAGTCTTTAGGGCGAATCCCTTGATCTCTTTGTGGGATCCGAAACCAGTCGCCAATGCCTTATCCAAGTTTCCATTCACGGTCTGCTTTGCATACGTAGAGGATGAGACAAACTGGTTCGCAGATCTGGTTCTCCCTGAGTCAACAGATCTCGAAAGTGTTCAACTTACAAGAGCGGGAGGAACGAGTTATCAGGAGCAATTTTGGAATCACATTGGAGTAGCCCTGCGCCAGCAGGTTATTCGTCCTGTCCATGACACCATGGATATGACGGATATCTCAACTGAAATTGCATCCCGCGCTGGGATATTAGAGCAGTACAACAAGGCTATCAACAAGGGGGCGCTTGGATTTAGGCTAAAGAGTCCAAGTTATGATCTAAGTCTAGAAACCGATAGAAAGTACGTTGCAGAGGAGATCTGGAACAGAGGTTGTAGAGCAGCCTCGCTCTTTCTGAGCAATGGAAGAGAGGAAAGAGATCTCGACTGGTTCAAAGAGCACGGTGTATTCCTGGTTCCTTTCAGCAGAATAAACTGGTACTTGCATCCAATCATGATCGCAAAGAAATTGCGATACGAGCTTCCTTATCAAGAAAGATTGTACCGCGTCGGGAAGGAGCTTGAAAGAAGACTACACGAAAGTGGAGTGAAGTGGTGGGACAAACAGCTCGCCGAGTATCAAGCACTTCCCAAGTGGGAGAACTTTCCTGGCATCTGGGAAGATGTTCCTTCACACTTCGGCGAGGATCCGAAGAAGTATCCGTTCTGGTTACTCACGACTAAGAGTATGCAATATGTCCACGGTGCAAATGCAAGCAATCCGATGCTCGGTGACGCGGCTGGGTTCATAATGGGTCACAGGGCAGTTATGATGAATTCAGATGTCGGAAAAAAGCTAGGGCTACGCACCAATGACCGAGTTTGGATTGAATCTCCGATCGGGAAAGTCAAAGCACGCATCTTACTCAGAGAAGGGGTACGACCGGATGTACTCGTTGCGTTGGGACAGTTTGGCCACTGGATCACTCCAGTCGCGAAGGAAATAGGAATGCCTGGAATGAATAGGCTAGTTCCAATCACGCTCGATACTACTGATGGAACGGGAAGCGGATCTGATCTAG
The DNA here is from genome assembly GCA_030041355.1 of Nitrososphaerales archaeon. Lineage (GTDB taxonomy): Archaea > Thermoproteota > Nitrososphaeria > Nitrososphaerales > CADDZS01 > JASHOD01. Next base: position 19,180 of record JASHNZ010000098.1, on the reverse strand, counting down.
TCCGCGTCCGAGTTAGCAAGCACGAGTGAATCTCATCTACCCGGTTAGTGAGGCTCTCCGCAAGATTTGCCAAGCCATAAGATGAGATTCAAAATCAATGGCAGGACATATCGTACGAACGTACGTCCTAATCAAACGCTCCTTGAGTTATTGAGAGAAGATCTTGGTCTAACAGGAACTAAACACGGATGCGAACTAGGCGAATGTGGCGCTTGCACTGTTTTGATCGGAGGAAAGCCACGCCTATCTTGTCTCACTTTGGCTAGCGAGGTGCGCTCGTTCGAAATCGGAACTGTGGAGGGTTTGGCTCCTGATTGCAAGCTACATGTCCTACAACAAGCCTTTGCGGAGACAGGAGCTGTACAGTGCGGATATTGCACTCCTGGAATGCTCATGAGCGGCCTAGCTCTTTTGCAGACCACTTCCAATCCCAGCGAAAGGGAAATCAGAGAAGCTCTATCAGGCAACATCTGCAGATGCTCAGGTTACAACAAGATAATTGAAGCAGTAAGACTCGCCAGCTTGAGAAAAGAATCCACTCAACATCACTTGCAAATAGGAGAAAGTCATTCCGGGCAAAGATCCGCTCCTTGGAGCATGGACGAAGAGCGCGAGCACAGGATGCCGAAGGAGTTTTCTGTAATAGGGAGGCCAATTCCAAAGGTCGGTGTCGAGAGCAAGCTAACAGGGCAAGCAAAGTACACGGACGATCTGAGCTTTCCGAACATGCTGTATGGGAAGATACTGAGGAGCACTCATTCCCATGCCAAGATTGTCTCCATTTCCAAAGACCGAGCGATGTCTCTTGATGGTGTTCGGGCGATCATCACCGCAGAAGACCTACCAATCAAGTACGGCATCATGCCTACTAGCGAAGACGAAAGAGCCTTCGCACTTCGCAAAGTCAGATATTTTGGGGAACCTGTAGCTGCAGTCGCGGCAGATTCGCCTGATATAGCTCAAAAGGCTCTTGAGTATATCGACGTGAAGTATGAGCCTCTCCAATCAGTAAATTCTATCGAAGAGGCTCTCTCAAAGAATTCAGCAAGTATCCATGAGGATGGAGAGTGCTCTAACAACATCCACAAGACTGTCAGTCTCGAGTTCGGTGATGTGGAGCAGGGCTTCAAAGAGGCTGACTATACGCGTGAAGATACTTTCTTTTACGAGGGGAGCAATCATGTCGCACTTGAGGAGCACTCCGCGATCGCCTCGTACGGTGCTGATGGAAAACTCACAGAGTGGTCATCCACACAGGTCCCACACTACCTCCAAAGGACGCTGTGCAAGGTCTTGGGTTTGCAAGCAAGCAAGGTAAGAGTCATAGTGCCAGAGGTGGGAGGCGGCTTTGGAGGAAAATCTGACATCTTTTCTCATGAGCTTGTAGCGGCGAAGCTCTCAATGTTGTGCAGCCAGCCTGTCAAAATAACATGCACGCGAGAAGAAGTGTTCTATCTCCACAGAGGAAGGCATCCCACGTTGATGCGTCTAAAGACGGGTTTCAAGGGAGATGGGAGAATTTCTGCACTTCACCTCAAGGCATTACTTGATGGTGGTGCCTACGGCAGCTATGGCGTGGCTACGACATATTATGTTGGAGCACTTCAAACAGCGACGTACAAGATACCAAATTACAAGTATGAAGGACTAAGAGTATACACAAACAAGCCGCCTTGCGGCCCCAAAAGAGGGCACGGTACGCCCCAACCCAGATTCGCCATCGAGTGTCAGATTGACAAGGCATCGGAAGATCTCGGAATTGATCCGGTTGAAATCAGGCGGCGCAATCTAGTCAATCCCTTCTCGACGAGTGTGAACTATCTCCGAATTACAAGCTGTGGGCTCCAAGAATGCATCGAAAAAGTTCTTTCAGCATCAGAATTTCAGAAAAAACGTGGCCACTTGGGACAGGGGAACGGTATCGGTTTTGCCGTCAGCAGCTACATCAGTGGAGCAGGGTTGCCGATCTTTTGGAACAATATGCCACACTCCAGTGCCGAGGTGAGGATCGACCGAGATGGCAAGGCAACAGTGTATTCTATGGCGACTGACATCGGTCAAGGTTCTGATTCGGTACTTTCGTTCATCGTAGCCGAAGCTCTCGGCCTAGATGTCTCAGATGTCTCAATAGTGAGCGCCGATACTGACCTAACTCCGGTCGACCTCGGAAGTTATTCGAGCCGAGTCACATTCATGGCGGGCAATGCAGTTTTAGAAGCAGCGAAAAACGTCAGGGAGCTTCTATTCGAAGTCGCTTCAAGGGAGATCGGAGTGCCTCAAAGTGACCTCGTTTCGAGAGAAGGACGGATCTACTTCCGAGATGATCCGAGTAAGGGAATCGATTGGACACAAGCCGTTAGAAAGGCAGAGTCACAATTTGGGGCGCTCGTTGGAACGGGATCCTACAAGCCTCCGAATCTCGCCGGCCCATACAAGGGGTCAGGCGTAGGCCCGTCACCCGCGTACAGTTTTTCTGCATGCGTTGCTGAAGTAAGATGCAACAGCTCAACAGGGCACGTGGAAGTGAAGAATGTGTGGTTAGCACACGATCTAGGGCGATCAATCAATCCTTTGCTCGCTGAAGGGCAAATAGAGGGAAGCGTGGTTATGGCTCTAGGCGAGGCTCTCATGGAAGAACATACCTTCAAGGACGGAATGCACAAATCTCCTTCAATGCTTGGATACAAGACTCCTACGCCCCTCGAAGTCCCAGAAATCCATCCGATTATCGTGGAGAGCATAGACCCGGAGGGTCCGTTCGGTGCCAAGGAGGTAGGTCAAGGTCCTCTGCTTCCTGTCGTTCCTGCCATTGCAAACGCGATCCATGACGCACTGGGCATACGCATTGACCAAGTGCCGATCACTCCAAACAAAATTCTGACGGCTCTCACGGATAAGCTAAAAGGAGGCACGGGTAGAGTAGGTCCGAATTCTTTCCCACAGGTGGAGTTCAAGGAAGCTCTCAAAGTGGATCCACCGAAGATCTTTTCTTAAGGAGCAAGGAAGACATGGAGACTGATTCTTTGCGCACAAGAAAGCAGTCACCGTCTTTCATAGATGATCATCTTTTGAGGAGATCGCTCTAATGATGCGTCTTCCTACCTTCGAGCATAAGAGACCGGCCTCCTTGAGACAGGCATTTGATCTTCTGAAAGATTCTTCAGAGGATTCTCTACTGGTTGCTGGTGGGACCGATCTCTATCCCAACATGAAGCGAAGGCAGTGTGAACCAAGAACTGTAATCAGCATAGCTCGAATCCGAAGGCTCAAAAGAATCATAGGAAATCAAAATAGCGGCCTCGAGATTGGCGCGAACACTGTTTTGAGCGATCTTGGTGCAGATCCGGTCGTCGCAAAATACTATACTGTGCTTTCCGAAGCTGCAACTCAAATTGCTAGTCCGCAAATACGTGAGACTGGCACAATAGGCGGGAATCTCTGTCAAGACACGAGATGCAATTATTACGACATGTCGTACGAGTGGAGAAGCGGAGTTAACTTTTGCCTAAAACACGGAGGTAATGTCTGCCATGTCGCAAGCGGAAGCAAACGCTGCTGGGCTGTTTTCGCATCTGACATTGCTCCCGCATGCATGGCCATCGGGTCGAGGTTGCGTTTAGCTAGCTCACGAGGAGAAAGAACCATGCCTGCTCGCGAGTTGTACCAAAATGATGGCGCCGCACATCTCAGAAAATCAAAGGATGAAATTCTAACCGATCTGTTGTTGCCGCCTTCTGACGGACTAATCTCAACGTATCTCAAGCTGCGACGCAGAGATGCGATTGACTTCCCCATTCTTGGAGTGGCAGCGGCCGTGCGTCTCGATTCAAAGGGCAATTGCCGCTACGCAAAGATCGTACTTGGCGCGATAGGTTCCTGCCCCGTTCAGGTCGCCGAAGCGGAACAGATTCTCCTTGGAAAGCGATTGACTCAAGATACGATTGAAAGCGTAGCAACTGCTGCATATAGAGTTGCGAAACCGCAGGACAACACCGATCTGACGTTTTCGTATAGGAAATCCATGACAAAAGTGTACGTTTCAGATGCTCTAACAAAGCTTGCAGCAAAAGCAGAATACAGTTAAAATCCAAGCTCTTTTCATATTTCAAATTGTAACTCTTGCAAATTCACTGATGCATAGAGGTGAACCTTGTTGCCTTCCCACGCAAAGCGCTCCACAAGACCCGATCAGAGAGTCTATCTCAAGCTACTTCCTTATCAAAAGGTTCGATCTCTGATACAGCATCGACTATCTGGCTTTCCAATCGGAACTGAAAATGTATCTGTGCAAAATGTCGTTGGAAGAATCTGCGCCGAAGATAGGCGATCGACACTAGATACCCCTCCTTTGTCGATAAGCGCGATGGATGGTTATGCTATCAGATCGAGTGATACGAAAAATGCGAGCTCTTCAAATCGTGTTTCTTTTGAAATCCAAGGCGCTGAATTTCCCGGCAATACAAGTAAGAATAAGAGAGCTTTCGTATCTCCTTTTCAAACATATTACGTCGAAACAGGTTCTCCGATTCCGCAAGGTGCTGACACTGTTGTCAGAGTTGAGGAAACTCTCTTACAAAAGAATAGAATTCTGCTTGCGAAGCGGATACCGAAGGGGAAGAACATTTCCTTCAAAGGCGAGGATGTAAAATCAGGATCTTTGTTATTTGAAAAAGGTCGACAGTTGAATTCTGTTGATCTAGCACTTGCAATGTCTGCTAATATTAGTTCACTTTGCGTATCCAAAATCCCGCTGGTTGGCATTCTTTCAATAGGGGACGATCTTAGAACCCCGGATGAAAAAGACGATGGAAGGTTGGTCACTAACTACGCCAACCTGATTCAAAGCTACCTGAGCGAATTTGGAGCAAGCGCCAGATTCCTTGGAGTCGCCCGAGACGACCCGGAGCAAATCGGCAAGGTGATTCTAACAGAGATGAAGAGCTTGGACATGTTGATAACGATAGCAGGAAGTTCCGTTGGCGCAAGAGACTGCGTTATCGATGGTCTTCGAAGTGCAGGTGCTTCGATCGTCTTTCATGGAGTAAAAATTGTTCCTTTACGGCCAGCGGGGCTCGCTACCCTAGCCCACAAACCTGTCGCTATTGTTCCTGGCCACGGCGTCTCTGCGTCCCTCTCGTTCTTTTTGATTGTTCTCCCGATTCTCAACATGTTAACAGCGCTTCCTTTCGAAGCAAGGCAGTCCTTTACAAGAGCCATCATGGGAGAGAGACTAGCGAGCAGCAGATCTATTGATTCGCTGTATCTCGTTCAATTAAGAAGAAGCAAGGATACAAGTGCGCTAACAGCAACTCCTCTGGGCTGGGGTTCAAACCTTTTGCTGAACTTATCAAAGGCAAACGGGTTCATCCTTCTTCGAGCAAACGAAGTAATCGACAAAGGAAGGGAAGTGCCTGTAACTCTTCTTGGAAGCCGAGAAATCTCCAGACTTACGTGAAATCAAGCTTGAAGGTCGTACTTCTCCTTGGATATAGTGGGAGTGGAAAGACTTACGCAATTTCGTGTTTTGCACGAGCTTTGAAAAGGCAAGGAAAGGTCGTTGGTGTACTAAAACGCATCCACGCTAGGAATTTCTCAATAGATCCTAGAGGCAAAGATACTCGAACTTTCGCAAAATCAGGGGCGACGACGATAGTCGCAGCAAGCCCTGTGCAAATTGTGACAATCGAAAAAATACATTCAGATCAAATCAACATCAAGAGAATTTTGGATACTTTCAGAGGCAAGGGAACAGATTATTTGTTCGTCGAAGGCTGGCATTCGAAGTTTGAAGGCCTGCACGGCATTAAGAGAGTGTTGTGTGTATCTCATGTCAGGGAGTTAAGGAACCTTATGAAGCAACATCCTCGAACATTGTTCATCATCGCCAGGTTCGCATCTTTGAAAAATAGAAAAGTGAGTCAAAGCTATCAAGTGCCTGTCCTTTTGCTCCCGAAGGATCTGAAGCGTGCCTTATCGTTGATTAGTTAGCTATGGATTGAAAAGTGATCTGTAATCTTCAGTCGTGTTCACATTTTTGAAGGAGACAAGTTCAGGATCTACTTTTCTCAAGTCTTCCACCTTGACGTAAATCGGGCTTGGTAAGAAAGAAATCAAATTCTTACAACCTAGTTTCCCTTTGTGCAATGCAGCCTGTCCTGCTTTTATTGTCGCCTTTGCATCGTACACCCCACAGAGAGGCTCCAAATCCCCGTTCTCCCAGATTGGAATCGCGGCAGAATGGCCTATCGCATGTTGATAGATGAGCTTAACGACTTCTCTTTTCACAAAAGGTGTGTCGCAACCAAGAAAGGCACAGTAAGAATGGGTGACCTTCCTTCCAGCAGATATCATACCTCCCACTGGATTCGCAACATACTGAGCATCCTGCATTATCTTCACCTCACCCTCGAGAACACGGGCAAAAGTTTCCACGTTTTTTCTTCCTATGGCAACTATCACTTCGTCTGATATGCTGAGCATTTCTGACGAGATCAATTTGATGAATTCTTGACCCCGGTACTTGAGCAGAGCTTTGTCCGTACCCATCCTCTTACTCTCTCCACCTGCGAGAATAACAACTGAAAGATTGAGCGTTGTCTTAGATCACCAATTCTGGTTTTGCTGAGCAATACACAGGATACAAACAGCTCCACGTGAGTAATTGAATTCTCAGTGCTGTCAGCCAGAGCTACGAATAACCATTTAAGCTTTGGAATGCATTTTGAAAACATTCGCTCGACCGGGGCCTTTTGCCAGTTTGTATTTCGAAGATTTTCAAATTGGCAATCGATTTGAATCACACACGTCGAGAACAGTAACAAAGGAAGACATTGAAAAATTTGCAAATCTGACTGGAGACATGAATCTTCTCCACCTTGACGACGAATTTGCAAGGACGAGAAAATTCAAAGGCAGGATCGCTCATGGGGTGCTCTCGCTGGGCTTTGCCATAGGACAGTGGTATTCTCTAAATTTGACAAGAGATTCCGTAATCGCTTTAGTGGGGATAAACAATCTGTCATTTAGAGCGCCGGTTTATCCAGGCGAGCAAATTCGCTTGGTCTCAGAGGTCGTAAGCAAGAAGGACTCAAGATCCGAACCAAATGCTGGCATACTTACCTTTAGAGACAGAATGGTCAAGCAAGATGACACAACTGTCTTGGAATTCGAACGCTTAGTGATGCTGAAGAAGAAGGTCTCGAACTATCCAAGAATTGATTATTGAAGCCACCTTGTTGTCGTAGACTATTGGCATCTCCAAGAGTGCCTTGAGTTTTTGTGCGAGCTTCTCCACTTTTGCCCTGACTGACGAGTCTGCACGCTGCGTCTCTCTCTTTTGGATCTGCTCCCGTTCCTTCTTGGACTCCCTTTCCTTTTTTGCGAGTTCTTGGTCGTGCTCCCGCCTAAGTTGAACTTCCAGATTCTTGAACTGTCTCGAATTGTAGGAACTTAGCTTCGCATAGTTCCTCTTGATTAGGGCAATCTGAGCTTTGCTAGACCTCTCCAGGTCGTTTCTTATGACAGCTACTTAGAGCCGATGTCCTTCCTTGAGAGATGCGAGCTTCTCTTTGTGTTGCCCGTTCAGAGAGCTGATCTTAGCAGCGAGGTTGGCCTTCCTTTCCTTTTCCCGCTCCTCGTACTCCCGCTGCGCCTTCTGTCGAAACTTGGCAAGGACTTGATATTCGTCGCTCGCTAGGGGGTTGCCGCAGAAGGGACATTTCAAGTCACTAGCCGAGCTTTCCGTGGTGACAAAGAAGGTAAACTGCTACGTCAACAATCAATTCAACGGTTATGCTGTCGAGAATGCGCTTTGGTTAATTGAGAAATTGGATCTTTCAAATGAAATCCAGCAAAAGACACTGATAACCGGTAAGGAGAATCTTGCGAAGTCCCAGTTCCAAAGTAATACTGGAGTTCCTTGTAAAAACTGGAATTCGGAAGGCATTATGGGTTCGCTCTCTTACGAAACTGGACCTCCAATAAAAACACGATATATCACTGGGTCTTCGTAACGCTTCTTGTCCCTGTATTTCATCGCTCTTTCGTTTAGAAACTCAAAGTATTCTCGGAAGGCAACTTCTTCTCTCTTTTTTCTTTGATCCTCAACCCACGGGTCTAGAGCTCTCCACATGTTCCGAACAAGTCCCCAATATGTCATCATGAAAGGTTCCTCTGGAATCAATCCTTTTTTCAGCATCGAACCAACAATGTCCAAGTCTCCTGAGACTTTGGTTACAGAGAAGTTGTCCTTTTCAAATTCATTGAGAGATTTTGATTCAACAAACCTCATATGTATGGCATAAACGGAACCTCTTGCTTTGCGTGCGTTCTCGTCACTCATCATTTGGTGAACAAGAACCAAAGAGGAAAGCTGAGTTTGCTTTCTCTGATACCAGATTGTAAAAAACACGCTCACAATGGCAACTATCAGTGCAACAAGCGCGATCGGAGTAGACCAGTCTGTCAACCCAATGATCTCTGCTCCTCTGGGAACTTGACCACTCTATCAGTGTAATTTGTAAGGCCTTTAAAATGGCTTGACTCAATCTTGTTCTCTGTCAGAAGCAAATCTGATGTCAAAGATATAATCAATAAGCACGCGCTGGCTCTTAGAGGGGACACCAGTTTGAAAATTTCCATTGCTAGCTAGTGCCCTAATCACTCTAAATACAGTCATTAAGATACCCCCCCCCGTCCCCGGTTTTCTACACACACCTGTTCCAAATCGCCATTGCCTGTTTTATGCTCTAAGATCCTAAAAGTTCCGGAAAAAGATCTCTCTTCTATCGGAATTTGATACAAACATCCTTTCGGGGGATTTCTCGATCTTGGAAAGAAATGAGAGGAGGTACTGATACAGGATTCACGCAGCTAAAACAGCGTGGTAACTTATATCCAAGGAACTACCAAAAGGAGATTTCGGAGAAGCAAAAGCTTTCAAGAGTTTTTGTCAACAAAACTGGAAAAATATAAAGCGCATCGATCGAGCCAAAAAACCCAGCGATCAAGAAAATTCAGCAAATAAAGGCCTATCCTGCCCTTTAATCCCAACTTTCCTCGCGCGACCCCTGCCTCGCACGCACTCTGCGTGTGCCAGTTTCACTTGACTAGCGCAAACATAGAGTTCCAGGCGCCGGTTGCCGAGGCAGTCTTAACCCATAGCACGCAGAGAGCCTCAAGCCATCTTGCGTTTTCGATCCCGCCTAAGTCGATGGAGCCCGACCATTCAAATTCCTTTAGGAGCCTCGTAACTTCCTGCTTTGCATTTGCGTCGTTACCACAAATTAACATCTCACTTGGCTTGAATTTCGGTCGGAACATCACTGAATTGGGCACCGTATTGAAGCATTTGACAACTTTGGAATCCTGCAATTTCCGCTGGACGCTTTCTCCTAGCGAGGTCTGCACATATTTTGTCAAAAGATCAGGCGGCATTCCCTTTGAAAAGTCAAGAGGATTGGTTACATCTATCACTACTTTACCGGAAAAATTTTCTCGACCAGCTAAATCAATTATGTTTTCTGTCGCTTCTCCATTAGTCGCTATAACGACTAGGTCCCCAAAAGATGCCGCTTCATCAAACGTCCCGGCAGAGATTCGTCCTCCTGCTTCTTTCGTGAAATCCTTGAGCTTGTAGGGGGATCGTGACCCTATTTTTACTTCGTAGCCTACTGTCGAGAAACTTTTTGCAAGTCTTTGTCCGACCTCACCACTGCCTACTATTCCAATTTTCTCTGTTGGCATATAGGTTGGGCGTGAGCTTGAAGTCCGATAAAAGGAATTCACTCTACTCGACACAAAATATAAGACGGATTTAGGAGCAAGGACTTTCAGGTTCAAAATGAAGATGAGATCCTATCGCAAAGGATATGCTCACTTGGTAGCTATCGCTGCAATAATTATCCTTGTTGTGGTTTTGCTCTGGTTATTCGGATATATTTAGTAGCGTTTAGTTAGGAAAACCAGTTGCGGAGGAAGTTTTCCAAAACTAATGGTTTTTCCCGTCTTCTGGCGTGGAACTACTCCCCCGATAAGAGACGACAACGGAAAGATCCTATCGAACAGCATCGCTTCCCTCGAAAGAGTACACATTGGGGGAATGCCTCAGTGGATTTTGATCCGCGGTGCCCATATAGCAAATCCAGTGATCCTATTTCTCCACGGCGGGCCCGGAATGCCGGCTATGTATCTTGCCCACCGGTTCCAAAGGCCCCTTGAGAAGGATTTCACGGTAATTCAGTGGGACCGGCGCGGAGCCGGCAAGACTTTCAGAAAGGATACTCCCCCCGAGTCAATCAGGGTTACCCAAGAAATAGCCGATGCCGTAAGCCTCGTGAAACTCATGGGCTCGAGACTAGAGCACTCCAAGGTGTTTCTCGTCGGCCACTCGTATGGAACATATCTCGGAATGATCTTAGCAAATCGGTTTCCTGAGCTCCTTCATGCCTACATTGGTATCGGCCAGCTTGCCTACTCGGAAGAACGGAATCGAGAATTACAACGCGAATGGATTCAGCTTCAAGCAAAATCTTCAGGCGATGTGAGGCTGCTTCGGGATCTTGACGCCGGGGCTCCTATTGACTATGAGGAATACCTCTTCAAGTTCGGAGGCGCTTTGCACAATGGAAGAAGTTTCACGCCGTTACTCATGGCCGGCCTGCGAGCCCCCGAATACAGTTTGAAGGACGTGTTGAATGTTCGAAGAGGAGTAGTCTTCACTCACAAGAACATGAAATACGACGCCATTAAAGGAGACTTGATTGATGAAATTCGTAACCTGAATATCCCGGTCTTCTTTTTTACCGGTCGCTACGACTATGTAGATCCGTTTCAGTTTACTGTGGAATATGCAAATAAGCTTTTAGCTCCCAAAAAAGAGACAGTCTGGTTCGAGAATTCCGCTCACTTTCCGTTTTTCGAGGAACCGGAGAAATTTGCAGGTGAAATGAAAAGAGTTGCCAGAGAAAGTCAGAACTGAAGATGGGCAGTTCTCTGTCGGCGCGGTATCGTTCAGGGAATTGATTATTTGACAAGGCTATCATCTAGGAAGCGCACTAGCATGCATCAGACAGTTACAAAGCCGGTGCAGTAGGGAATGATAGACAGTCACAAAAGGACGGTCTAGAAACCTCTCGACAGGGGAAATCCCTTGAAATTTTCAGCTCGTGAGCGCTCTGCACTCAATCGAGTTTCTATTTTGCTCGAGCATTACGGCCTACTGTTGGAGTCAGACAAGAAATTCCCAAGCGTTGTCAACATAATTGTTCGCAAGCCCGTTATCGGATCTTGGTGGGGTCATCCCTCGGGAAAGTTGATTTGGACTGTGTCGAATAATCTAGCAGAGAGTTCGGATGTTTTACTTGCAAAGCTTGTTTCAAGAAAAGTTACTCTGATCCATCGCAAGCTCTGGAGGAACGTGATTGCGGTGGGTACGTCAAGGGACGACTGGCAGATAAATTCACTTTCGCCTGAAGCCATGGAGCTATTGCATTGTGTCGATGAGAGAGGAAAAGTTAGAACTGACAGACTTGCGAATAAGGAAGAAAAAAGCGTCAGAATGATGACATCGAGCGATGCAGTACGCGAACTCGAGTATAGACTTCTAGTACAATCCGAAGAGGTTCACACAGAAAGCGGAGCTCATGCAAGGATCCTTCAGAGTTGGCAAGATTGGGCGTCGAGTAGGAGGCTCAAAGGAAAATTCCCCCATGTTTCTGATGCAAAAGCGAAATTAGAAAAGCTCATTCAGCGCATGAACAAAGATAGCGACGCGAAAGGGAAACTCCCCTGGCAATGAGTGCTTCGCTGCTGCTATACTATGTTTGGGATGCTTCACTTATGCGATCGATTTTACTTTCTCCATAAAGCCGATATTCTTCTCCATTTTTCGCAGTATACAAACCGGTACCGATTCTGTCCCGACCGTACCGGCGGATGAAAGCTCTCCAGCGCGTTCCTTCAAAGTATTGAGGTTCGTTATCGAATCTAATGTCGAACATTAGCGTGTCTTGGTCTTCCCAGTCGCCTACTCCGTTTTCTATGAAACCGTACGACCAAATTCTCTTGTAGATGTACTTCTGTAACTTTTGGTCATAGCCAATGAATTCCACTCCGCGATTTAGGATCTTGCCATCTTTTCTACTTTCGCCGGATAGCTGAATGAACTTTTCACTAGGATAGTGTGTGCACTCGAGTGTTGTTTCGAGAGTTCCTTTTTCTCCGAATTGGTCTACTGAGATTCCTTTCCAGCGGCCCAAAAGAAAATCTAGCTTGCTAAGCTCTGACATGAAATTTCCGAGGTCCTTCCTGTATAAGAACTATATACGGCAGAGAAGTAAAGTCCAGGCTACCATGTGCGACCCTTACGAGAAGCTTACTTATTCAATTGACCAGATGTTTAGACTCTTTGGCCGACGCTGGAGTTCGCAGGTCCTTTTGGAAATAAACCGAGGGAACTTGCGATACAGCCAGCTTGAACGAGCTCTTCCCTCAATGAGCTCTAGGACCCTTTCAGCCAGGATTTCAGATTTTCAAAGATTTGGTATAATCTCAGCGAGCCATCGAGACAAGATCGGAGTTACGTATCAACTCACCGAGAAAGGAAAAGAGCTGATGAACATATACAACTCTGTCGCCACATTTTCAATTCGGTGGGATAGTGTTGCCTAGTTAGCCCGAAACCCGGTCTAACAGGGACAACTAATTGTCGGCTGGTTTGTGGAATTGGCGTACCATTCAAACGGATAATACTCATACGTTGTAGTGTTGATTGTTTGGGGCTCTAGAATCTGCAGAGTTGGAGTCACTGCGCCATTAACTACGCGGTTCTGCCATTGCATCAGTAGGATGTACTGCTGTGATTGAATCCATTGCCCCCCTGGAGCGAAGTTGACAGTTCCCATTGGAGTCTTGAAGGTTCCGGATAATAGAGCTTGCCTAATCGCCGTATTGGTCAAATTGCCTGCGGATTGGATCGCATCAGCGGCGACTAGTACCTCAGTATAATATACGCCCTCAAGCGTAGGAGGCTGGTGCCAGTAGGCCTCGTACTCGCTGACAATCTGAGAATTGTTTATTGTATGTCCCAGCATATCGCCTTGGTAAGGCACTAAGGCGTTCCATGGGAATGAAGTAGTGAAACCCTGAGACAGATTTCCAACGCCCCCTATGGAAGATATTGCAAATGGTGCCACGGCTGTACCTCTGGTCATGAGCCAAGCTTTAGGCACATAGTTCAGCGACTTTGCCGTGGTTGCCATCAGGACTGCATCCGATGGAACTGGAAGCCCGTAGACGGCTTCGGCTCCCGCACTCTTTGCCCCTTGAATGAACGTGGTCATCGCGCTGGTATCTCCAGGGGTGAATTGCAAATTGGAGCATGAACATATAGCATAGCCCAATTGTTTCGCGTAAGCTTCCCCTGCTTGGTTATTTGCCAGAGCTGCAGGGTCTCCCTCCCCGAAAAATGCAATTGTCACATTGCCATTTGATGCAGGTGCGATTTTAGAAAACCAATTGAGGAAAATATGCGCCTCATTTGTTTCATTCTGGAATGGAGCGAAAACCCAGTTGGTCGCTGCATTTGAATTATTCTTGTCAGCTGAATAGTAAACAGGTCCGATGTAAGGAATCTTATTTTCGGTCGCGAAAGATGCGGCAGTGGAATCTTGAACGCCCCCTAGTTCGCCAAGAATTACAACGGCATGATCAGTCGAAACTAGCGTGGCAAGGTTCGCGGATGCCGTGGTAGGATCAGAGGCGTCATTCAACACGATAAGGTTCACCATCGCGTGTGTGCCATTTGCCAGAGGAATCCCACCAAAGTTGTTGATGTCACTGACGGCCTGATATAAAGTCCAGTTCTGCTCTGTACCAAACGCGGAAAGGCTTCCGGTCATTGAAAGAGTAGCACCGAAGACAATCTGAATCGTTTTTGAGCTCGTTGTTGTGGTAGTAGAGGTGTGAGTTAGCAACAAGACGCCCCCTACCACTGCAACAATTATTACTACAATTACAATGACTACTGCGGTTATGGTTGAAATCGCGATCCTCGTACGATTCAGATTTTTTAGGTTCATTGTCTTTCACAGAAGCGTTTTCTATTATTTAAGCAGAGCTCGGGTTTGCGAGAATAGCGTTAACATCTCGGGCTATCCACCGATCTTTCTGAATCCCTTTATGATCGAGGGCACAATTCCTTTGGGCAGCACTACCGCCACAAACATGATTACAATTGAGAACAAGAGAATGTCGTAAGAGGTTCCCGGAAAGCTATTATTTAGTGCATAACTAATTACACTGAAAAGTACAGCTCCTGCTATAGGTCCTTCAAAGGTACCTATGCCACCAATTATTACCATGAAAATCGGAAACAAAGAATATTGCAGATTTTCAAAGTAAGTGCTGTTGATGCTTATGGATTGGATAAAGTAACCACCCGCAACCGCGGCTAGGAACCCGCTCAGAGCAAGGGCTATCGTTTTGTAAAGCATGGTGTTTATCCCTAAACTAGATGAGGCGAGTTCCTGATCACCGATAGCCCTTAGAGCGATCCCAATTCGCGATTGCATCATTAGGTAGATGCCGAATATCGAAATTGTGGCTAAAGTTAACCCGAGGTAGTACAACTGCACAGGATTTAGAATTTCACTCGGCGGCGTTGAAAAAGTAGATCGGGGAAAAACCACCTCAACGACAGGTTTTAGCATGAAAGGAACCACTAAGGTACCAATGGCAAAGTAGTCGCTCCGGAGCCGGAGCGTGGGAATCAATGTAAAACCCAGAATAGCTCCTACCACTCCGGCGAAAATAAGCGCGGGGAAGAGTGTGAATCCCATGGACATTTCAAACCCTGTTACAAACGCTCCCAGAACGAAAAAGCCCACGAGGCCCAAGTTAAGCAAACTAGCGTAGCCCCCAGAGAGGTTCCAGCTTTCTGCTAAGATTATCCACATGAAATACGGCGTGTACTCCAAAAGAGAAGTTGGGTTAGCATGAGAAACGAGCGGGTATAGTCCTGTTAGTAATAATCCAATTAGAACTATTGTTGGAGAAATTGCATGATTTGTACTGAGTAGACCGAATTTGGAAAATTGCTTCAAGTATGTGGAGTGGTTTTGTTTGTTATCTTCAGTCATGTTTTCATTTTACGACTCCTTTACCGAATAGACCATTCGGCCTAACCATCAATACGATCAAAAAAACCAAGAAGGTGATTAGATACCCAACGTCGGGCTGGAAACCGAATCTGAAGAGATAACTAGAATCGAATAACTCCGAGAAACTCAGTAGCAGACCAACAACAAACCCTCCAATCAGAGTTCCGATCATGCTTCCGACTCCTCCCAGAATTATCACAACGAGAATTATGGGCAAAAGATAAGTATCTCCCAAGAGTGGAGTAACAGAGTTTGTAAAAGCAAACATCCCTCCAGCGACGCCAGCTAGCGCCGAACCTAACGCAAACGACAATAGTCGCGTCTTTCGAATGTCAATCCCTGAGAATTCTGCAGCGAGCCAATCCTGAGCCGTTGCTCTAATAGCCTTTCCATAATAGGTTCGACTTAGAAACAAGT
The DNA here is from genome assembly GCA_030041355.1 of Nitrososphaerales archaeon. Taxonomy (GTDB): domain Archaea; phylum Thermoproteota; class Nitrososphaeria; order Nitrososphaerales; family CADDZS01; genus JASHOD01. The sequence goes on along the minus strand of JASHNZ010000098.1, from coordinate 3,605 downwards.
GAAGTATAGGGATGATGATTATCGCGATAAGAAAAGAGATCAGTTCGGGTTCTTGAACAAACAAGGGCCCGACAATCAAGGAGGTTGACGAATAAATTTGGTGTTCGGCTTGAGCCCCCTGGCCGTGCGAGGGATCGATTGAGGGTATGGGTCCTAGACCTGATTGAATAATATATTCCAAAAAAACTGACAGGCCGAAGGTAGCAAGAAGAGGAGCTTCAAAGCCGCTATTTTCGATTCTCCGGATCAAGAGAAAATAAACGCAAACCCCCAATCCACCAATCAACATAAAATCCAATCCCAGCGAAGCAAGAGGGTTCAGATGCAAGCTAGGCGTCGCTACTAGCGAGAATTGAATAGTGACAAACGCAGCGAGGACGATGAATGCGCCGTGAGCGACATTAAGGATTCGCTGGACACCGAAGATCAAAGACAATCCTACTGAGGCTAAGGCGAAAAATCCCCCTAGAAGTATCCCGCTTATGATAGCCTGTGCAAAATTAACGAGACTAGTATCCAAGTGGGAATCAGTCCACTATTCCGAGGTAAGCTTCTCTGACTCTGGAATCGTTAATGAGCTCTTGGCTCTTACCTTCGCTTGATATTCGCCCATTCTCCATTATGTAGGCTCGCTTTGAAACTTCCAACGCACGTTCCGAGTTTTGTTCAGCTAAGAGAATGGAAACGCCTAAATGATTAGTTTCTTCTATCGCATCTAGTACTCGTTCAAAAACTTTCGGGGATAGACCAAAAGACAGCTCATCGAGAAGGAGCATTCTTGGCTTGGTCATCAATGCGCGGCCTATTGCGACCATTTGCTGTTCACCGCCGGACAGCGTGCTCGCGGACTGTTTCTTTCGGGCATTGACTGCAGGGAAAAGCGAGAAGACAGAATCCAACCGAGAGTCCAAATCCTCACACTTTCTTGGTGCGCCCATTCGAAGATTTTCTTCTACTGACATACTAGGAAACAGTCTTCGCCCTTCTGGAACGTATGCGATGCCCCGTGCTACTACTTGGTGCGGGTACAACCCTTTGAGGGACTGACCTTCGAAGACAATGCTTCCATTTCGGTATCTAATAATCGCCATTATCGACTTTAGAAGCGTGGATTTCCCAGCACCGTTGGCGCCAATTAGCGAAACAACTTCTCCTTTGTCGACGTGGAGAGAAACATCCCACAAGACCTGAAGGTTTGCATAAGAAGTTGACAAAGAATTGATAGAAAGAGACAAGCTAGAGCACTGCCTCGGTTGAGCTATCGGGTTGTGGAAAAGCTTTCGAGTTCTCTCCGGACCTGTCTTTTCTTTCGCCCATATATGCGGTGATGACACTTTCGTTTCTCATCACTTCGGAGGGAACGCCTTCAGCAATTTTCTCTCCATAGTCCATGACCACAATCCGATCGCAAAGCTGCACAATAGCCTTCATTACGTGTTCAATGACTAGTAATGTAACCTTCTTCTCGTTTCTGATTTTCCTTAAGAGGTCTAAAGTTGAGAGGATCTCTTTGTCGTTGAGACCAGCCATAACTTCGTCCAGCATCAAAAGCCTGGGCTTGGCTGCAAGTGCCCTAGCTAATTCCAATCTTCTTTGTTCGGCAAGAGTAAGAGACGAGGCTTGAACATTTGCTTTCCTTTCAAAAGAAGTGTAGGAAAGGATCTTCCTCGCTTCTTCTTTCGCCTTGCCTACTGAAATCGCATGCTCTCTTCCAAACAAGGCTCCCACAGCTACATTTTCAAGTACAGTCATCCTAGTAAATGGTCTGACTGTCTGAAACGTCCTTGACACTCCAGCTTGCGAAATCTTGTGTGAGCCCAACCCAGATATTTTTCTTTCATCAAAAGCGATAGTGCCACTGTCAGGTTTGTATACGCCAGCAATCAAATTGAAAGCTGTAGTTTTGCCTGCTCCGTTTGGACCGATCAGACCCAAGATCTCTCCCTCATTTATCGAGAACGTAAGGTCCTTCACAGCCGAGACTCCCCCAAAGGACTTGCTGATATGGTTGAGCTGTAGGAGAACTCGGTCGCTCAATTGGAATTTGCTCGTCCTGAGATTCCCAAACGTGTGGAGTTCAAGCTAGCCATTTTCTATTTTTTGACGTATTGTTTCAGGGCAATTTCTTCAGGTTCCCAATCAACAAGCTTTCCTTTGTTGTACTCGTCATAGGCTGAAAGATCGAGCAATCCGTGGCCACAGTTGTTGAATACGATGACTTTCTTTGCTCCAGTCTTTTTACATCGGAGAGCTTCATCTATTGCGTATCGCAGTCCATGAGCGGACTCTGGAGCAGTTATCACACCCTCCGTCATTGCGAATGTCTTGGCGGCTTCGAAGACTTTGGTCTGGGCAAAGGAAACAGATTTTACGACTTTCTTGTAAATTAAAAGCGATAGACTGGGAGCCTTCCCATGATAGCGCAGCCCTCCTGCATGAATGGGCGGGTTGGCGAAACTATGCCCGACACTGTACATCTTGACCAGAGGCGTCTGTTCGGCCGTGTCGGCATAATCATACGTAAATTTGCCTCGAGTAGTTGATGGAACTGCACTTGGCTCGCACGCGACAAATTCCGTCTCTATCTTCTTTCTTAGTTTCTGCCTAACAAAAGGATAGATGAAGCCAGAATAGTTGGATCCTCCGCCTATGCAGCCACACATTACATCTGGTGTCTCATCGAGCAGGTCGAGTTGCTTTTGTGTTTCAAGTCCTATGATCGTCTGGTGACCAAGCGCGTAATTGAAAGCTGAAGCGAGCAAGTACCTCGCATTCTCGCTAGCAAAAGTATCTTCAATAGCTTCGCTTATTGCGACTCCAAGCGAGCCTGGATGATTGGTATTTTCAGCTAGAAGCTTTCTGCCCACCTCTGTATTGGCGCTTGGTGATTCAAACACCTGGGCGCCATAAGTCTCCATTAGGACCCTTCGGCCCGGTTTTTGCTGGGAACTGATCCTTACCATGTAAATTCGAACAGGAAGCTTGAACCACGCGCACGACATTGCAAGAGCAGAGCCCCACTGCCCCGCACCTGTCTCAGATATTGCAAGGGTTAATCCCTGCTTTTTGGCATAGTAGGTTTGCGGCAGTGCACTATTGGGTTTCATGCTTCCCACAGGGGTAAACTGCTCGGCCTTGTAGTAAATTCTAGCCGGGGTTTTGAGATACTCTTCCAGTCGCTTGGCTCTCACAAGGGGAGAGGGCCGCGGTAGTCTGCGGTAAGCGTCCCAAACTGCCTCGGGAATATCCCACCAGCTTTCCTGGGAAAATTGTTGTTTCACAAGTTCTTTTGGGAAAAGAGACTCGAACTCTTTTGGTCCCATAGGCTCAAGCGTGTGGGGATTCAGCATCGGTTCCAGTTTTTCAGGAAGATCTGGAACTATGTTGTACCATTGTCTTGGCAGCTCCTCGGGATCAAGCATTGCTGCATAATTTCGATCGGCGTAACTATGAGTGGGCACGGCTCGATCGATAGAGTAAAGTCAATTTAAGGCTTGACTGACTCACACGGCCGCTTGCCCACGGAATCTAGTTACTGTAATATGACGGAAGCACATCAGCATTGATCTAGCTCGATGAACAATAGACTCGGAGTATAACTTTTA
>JASHNZ010000018.1 GCA_030041355.1 Nitrososphaerales archaeon | reverse complement strand
AGCCTGCTGTATCAGATTTTTTGGCTCTGGCATTCTTTTTCAGTCTGGCTGGATTAATAGATAAATCCAAGTGGTTGGCTTCTTAGACTACACTCGATATGTGGAATAAGGCAAGAGACGGAATCAAACTTCTGATGACGGCAGGTCCAGTCGAGATTTCGCCAAGAGTGCTATCTGCCCTGGCACAGCCCGCCATCTACCATTACTACAAAGGTTTCGTAGATCTCTTTGAAGAGACGACCGAGAAAATGGCGAAGGTATTTCAGGCAAACATGGGCGAACTCGATACTCTGATTCTCCAGGGAGAGGGTGTACTTGGACTGGAGGCGGCCGTTGTTTGTACAGTTAACCCGGGAGAAAAAGTGCTTGTATTTGAAAATGGTCCGTTTGGCAAGTGGTTCGGTGATTATGTAAAGAACGTTGGTGCTGAGCCAGTCTATTTTCACGAGGATACCAACAGAGGTTTTGATACATCCAAGGCGATTGAGTTTCTCGAAAGAAATCAAGACGCTGTCGCGATGACGCTTGTTCATTGTGAAACTCCTGCAGGTTTGTTGAATCCTCCAGTAGAGCTTTGCAGGAAAGCCAAGAGTTTGAATATGCTCACCATAGTGGATTGCGTGGCTTCTATCGGAGGCGCGGAGTTCTTGCCCGGTGCATGGGGGATCGATCTTGCCATTGGAGCTTCCCAAAAATGCCTGTCATCTGCTGCCGGTCTTACCCCCATGACAGTGAGTAAATTTGCTTGGGAAATGATGGAGAAAAGAAAGAAAAATCCCGTCAGGGTTTCTTATCTTTCTCTTCTGGATTGGAAAGACACTTGGCTACAATCTAAGAAATTTCCCTTCACTCCATTTACAGCTGAAGTGAACGGACTATCAGCGGCGCTCGACGAAATTCTCGAGGAAGGGCTGGACAACGTGATTCAGAGGCATAAGGAGGTTTCACAATATGTGAGAAAGAGAGCAATGGAAATCGGGCTCAAGCTTTGGCCTTTGGAAGAGAAATTTTGCTCGCCTACCATCACAGCGCTTTCCTTGCCTGAACGAGTGGACGATGCTAGACTAATTCAAGACGTAGCGAAGCGCTACGGCATCTTGATCGGCGGCGGTTATCGCGAATTGAAAGGCAAAGTTCTCCGGATTGGCCATATGGGGTACTCAGCGCATATGCCTTTTGTCTCAGCTACTATGGACGCTCTAGAGAGCGTTCTCAAAAGCTACAACTAAGCGTCTACAGTCTTCGGATAGTCCGCCGAGGAAAAGAAAAAGACCATTATCACGTCTTCCTTTCCATCGTTTCTCACGCCGTGCGGAACTCCCGCGGGTATGTGTAGCGAGTCTCCAGCATGAAACGAGTGTAATTTCTTTCCGACAGTAATCTTGCCAGATCCAGACAAAACATAAGCCAATTCTTCCGAGGTGAGATGGATCTTTTGCTTTGTATCAGTGCCGGGGGTGAAGACAGAATAGCCCATCATGTTTTTGTTAGACTTCGCCGTGGATTTTGTGACAATCAAGTTGGAGTAGCTCCCTCTTCCCAAATCTACCCTAGTGCCCGCTTTGAACTCTATGATTCTCATTTTGGACAATCTTTTTGCCTCACTTCGCATTTCGTGTCAATCCTAGGTTCTATTCTTTCTGAGAGCTAACAATAGTCTTTCTGGAGTTATGGGGAGATCGTAAAATCTAATTCCGGTTGCGTCGTACACTGCGTTTGCAATTGCTGGAGCGACAGGGCTAATCGGAGCTTCGCCGCAACCTCTAGCTCCAAAGGGGCCGTCTGGATTATAGTTCTCTAGGATTATGGACTTTATTGGAAAATACTCCATGATGCTCTGGAGCTTGTAGTCTTTTAGATCAGGATTCAAGACCTTTCCATTCACAAGAACCATTTCTTCGTTAATTGCGCCGTTGGCTCCCATCGCAATTCCGCCCTCATTTTGTCCTATCACATTAATTGGGTTGATCGCTTTGCCGACATCGATTGCTCCAATAAATTCAACAATCCTGATTATTCCTGTTTCTGTGTTGACTGCAACTCTCGCGGCTTGAGCAACTGGCGTGTAATATGCAACGGCCCGATCTGTTGAGCACTGACCTGTCTCAGGATCTATTTCACCTGTCTTAGGCAGCCAGAAGGCTCTTCCAATCAGAGTTCCTTCCTCGGGAACATAAGCTCCGCCCATCGGCCCAGGATTGAAGAGCTCAGTGTAGCTGAGTGATCTGCCCTGAGCCGAACCCGAAGCGATTTCTATCTTACCGTTGGAGAAGACCAACAAGTCTTCCATTACTCCTGCTTTTCTTGCTGCAACAGCAATCATCTTCTTTTTGAGATCCTCACAGGCAAGCTTTACCGCCATTCCCATTTGGGACGTCTGCCTACTTCCAGAAGCGCCAGTTCCGACCGGGGTCAACTCAGTATCCGAAGTGATAAGAGTGACCTTGTCGATCGGGATCTGCATTTCCTCCGCAGCTATTTGCGATAGAACTGTGTGGATGCC
>JASHNZ010000097.1 GCA_030041355.1 Nitrososphaerales archaeon | reverse complement strand
CTCTCCTACAAAAAGAAAACGCGTAGATGACTTCAGGTCAGGACCTTTCATTTCTTTTGGGAGACGCAAGAGCGCGAAAATATGACAATCTAGCCGAGGCTGTTCTCGTCCACGAAACCGATCAAGTAAAGATAGGCGAATGGATAAGGAAAATCGAAGAGTCCTCCCATTGAGATCCGCCCAGTTTTGACTCTATTGGTAGATCTAGACTAACTCGAGAGCTAGTATTCAAACAATTCGTCGAATTGCGAAAGGAAGTCAAAATCTTCGTAACCTGTTATCTCTATGCTTTGTTGACCTAAATTGCGAGCCTGTCGTTTCTCAAATCTTAGCAACAGTGAACATTTTCTTGCTAGCAATCCTCATCTGAGCTGATCAGCGAGCCTGGCAAGGCGTCTTTGTCCCTTCCCATGGGGATCCATTTCAAAATCAGGATTGTCTCCAAGTCTACAACTGGGTGCTCTAATTATAGTGGACTTGGAATAGAATCCTTTCACATCTTGGTTCTTAGCCTTCTTGAAAAGCGAAGGATCGATAGGAAAATCATTGTTGGTCGATATGTCATGAACCTTTTCAACACTTATGTGTAGGTCAACGAAAGTGTCGCCAGTCCCTAGATGTTTTGCCCCTGCAATACCAAATTCCGTTTTTCTTATTGAGTATCCTAGGTCATTCAAAAGACCTCTAAACTTTCCTAAAGATTGCTTATTCGCAAGAAGATCGATGTCTTTTCGTATATCGATACCCTTTGGTATAAGCTGCAACAGCGTAACCTCCGATTAACAACAGACCAATTTGTAGCTTTCGACTCTCGCTCTGAATCTTCTTGAGATCTTCAAGGCTCTCACGTTCTACGCCTACTTCCTCCTTCTCTTTCTCCTTGCTCACTTTGACCTCACCAGATCTGTTACGAGCTTAGAAAGCAAAGATCGTCTGAAATGTGGAACTACATTCCATTTGGATGATATTCTCGAGTAAACTTCTTCTGGAAGCTCTGATTTTTTATTGGTGGGAAAATCTAATCTTAACTTTGTGTTTGCCCCAAGTCCAAACTTTCTGACTTTCTTCGCATCAAAGAGCGTTCTCGACGATTCAAGATTTAGCATTTCTAAAATGGCTGCAAGGATTCTAGAAACGTTGCGTTGCTTGCAGAGGCTTGCCAGTTTGTCCCAATCCAGTTCCTTCCTCTGAACTATGAGTATTCCTATTACATCCTCAAGACCGGGATAGTTTTCTGAAAGACCGTTTGCGATCAGCAGCTCGGGAGAGAGGTACCTTATCCCATCCTTTGCAATTGTATCCCCTGCGAGCTGAGGATCGAAGTCAGTCTTGAAGTGAATGTTTGTCGCAGATGATTTCTCCGATGGCATTTCGTTTATTGAAATTGAAGTATCTTTGTTTGAGACTAATGCTATCCAAGTGGAAAGTTCATTCGGTCTCACAGAAGTGTCAATACTTGCAGGTGCTAAATAACGGTGATATTGATAAGCGGCATACGCGCCTCCGATATAGTATTCCAAAAAGGCAGATGCTGCTTCAAGCTTGTCTTTGAGTTCTGATCCCTTCGCTCTTGATTGGATCGCAAATGCAACAGTTGTACTTACGGGATCTATCAAGCTGAAGAGTTTCCTTCGCGAGTCTGTAGGATCCCGTGTTACTAGGAGATAACCAGATGATCTTAGCATTGCAAGCGTTTTGGCTAGGCGTCTTTCATCCGAAATTTCTAGTATTTTTCCAGCTTCAGAGAATGTGAATTGTTTTGCTTTCTTGTCAACATATATCCTAGCATAAGCCCGGGCCTGCCAAGGAGGCAACCATTGCATTATGAATTAGACACCCCAACAGGGTGTCTAATTAGAATAGACGCCTTATTAGGGTGTCTATTTCCTCTAGGTAAAAAAAGAAGGTAGAGCGAATCAACTTCTCTTCTACCCACCTACCTTTTGGAAGGTCTTGAGAATTGATACCTGATGGCCCACTGAACCAGGTTGGGCAAGCGTTTCTCCACGTCAAAGCTGAAAGCTTGAACGTTTCCTATTCGTCTCGTTGGTCGCATGAATTCTTTGCTCACAAATTCCTTGACAACTTTTCGAACTGTCTTGAGGCTAAGACCTGTCGAGTGTGAGAGCATACTGATTGTCTGTTCCATGTTTCCCACAATCAGGATTTGGTCCAATACCTTTGCCCGGGAACTTCCAAAGAGGCTTGCTAGAGGCCCCGCATCTTCATATCTTGTCGTTGCAGTCTTACTCATTCCTATTCTCTTCTGCTTGACGCGTGATTGGACTTCGATCGGGAGCTCTCGTAACGTTAATTGAATTCAAACACTGGGATTCAAAAGGCCCATAGATAGAACCGGAATCCAAGCTGACTCTTCCGTCTCTTGTATTCGAATTATCAGAATGGGCACGTTTCCAAATTTGTCGAGACCTGCATTGTACGCATCTTGATCCGTATCGAAAGTTCCAACGAGCTCCTGTTTCTTAATTAAAGCAAACTTGCCTTTGTATTGCTTGAGAAGGTCAGCCTTGATTCTAAGATAGTACTGATATTCAGTCTGCAGGGCCGGCGATTGGGACATCATGTGGACACAGGATACTTGACTTTCGTGGATATAAAACCTTGTCAATAAAGCTCTTCTTCGTTTCTATGGCTAACTATTGAAACCTCTATCATAATTTTGGTCGAGATGTGATTTTTGTTATGAGTGTTATTTTGAGTGCACTTGTAATTCAGGGTCAATGTGCTACAAGGCTTCAATAATTCAACAGGACTTCAAGCGATTTAGTGACCCTAGAGAGTCAAATCCTCAAAACTCGAGGATCAATCGAAGCTGTCGTGCAATCATTTCGCTTACGCTCCCTATACTATAGAGCGAATTCAAGACTTCAAGTCTTGGCAAGACTAGTCTTGATCCATCAAGACTATCCTTAGATCGTGCTCAAGATTTGGTCATAACTACGTTTTCCAGAGTCTTGAAAGTCTTGAAATTGGTCCAAGACCAGTCTTGGAAGTCTTGTAGCTAGTCTTGTCATAAGTCTTAAAGTCTTGGACTCCGTTCTTGGAACACCGCAAGACTAGTCTTGATTTGGAATGGGATGCTCTAATTATCAATGTGTAGAATGAATTTGTGTTGCATATTTTCAGTCTGGTTTGCTTGCAAAACTGTCAGGGATTTGAAAGCGATCCTAAAATTCTCTCAGCTTGAGTACTTAACCATAAGCACTTCCTCTTGGACTGACAACAAGAACGATTACGTGCCTGCTTTCCCAATTTATCTTGTAAACTACTCGAATATCACCTAGTCGTACTCTGAATGTGTCGACAAGTCCCTTCATTTTCGCGATATCATAGGATTGCGACGGAACCGGATTCTCTTCGAGGACTATAAGGAGCTCAGCCAGATTTCGTTTGTAATGATCGGGAAGTCTTCTTGATGATTTTGTAGCCTTGTTAGTCACTGTGACCGTGAACAGGGGCGACGTTCATTCATTCACCGATTTGTCTCAAAAATGCCTTCAGACTAGTCGTTTTGCTAGCCGAAAACTCTTTTTCTGCGGCTTTGACTTCTCTCTTTTCAGCTTGTGTCAGTTCTTCTTGAGGCAATAATTGCGCCCTCAAACGGATGATCTCCAACCTGACGGAGTCCATTTTTTCCATTAACAATTTTGCTTCCTTAGTTGGCAAATTATATGATTGACACCGGTTGCAGTACAGATGAGCAGCTACGAGATATAAACTTGAAGAAAAGGATGAAAAGTTACCGCTTCAAACAAAAATTAGCAGGTTTTAGGACCAAGGTCGGAATCTTAAACCAATGCCAAATAGGACTCTGTCAGGGATTTGAAAGCGATCTCACACTGTTGTTGATAGGAAGCAGAATAACCAGTATGTCCTTTCAGACTTGATAGCGGCCATAAATGAGGTTCAAAAAGATGGAAGGAGATATTTCTTGGTTCTGTGTGGTTTGCCAAATCTTCAACTAAATGTAAAGAAAGCTAGATCCTACTCTGAAAGGATGTTTAACTCGATAGAAGTTGGCAACCTCAATGACCAAGATGCAAGATTAGCAATCGAAAAGCCGTTGGAAGGCTCGAGCTATTCTTTTGAAAAACGTCTTGTAGATGCCTTGTATGAGGACACGGAAGGATATCCATACTTTATACAATTCTATGGAAAAGAGATTATTTCAAATGTTCAGAAAACAAAAACTGCTCACTCTGATTATGAGAGAATTAAGCCTCTTTTGATAAAACAGCTTGATGAGACATTCTTTGACCCACGGTTTGAGCTTGCTAGTCACGAGGAGGAGGAAATCCTTTGCATGATGTCGAGATTCAATAGCGGCAATGTTCCCTTTGAGTTCGTCAAAAGAAACAGGCCTAGAGCCCAAGTCGCAAAAGGTCTTTCAAGACTTGAGAGGAAAGGGATGGTCTACAATTATAAACGCGGTATCTATCGATTTTCATTGCCCATGTTCCGAAATTATTTGAAGCGAAAGTGTGCGTAGCTGGCACTGTTACCAGAATTTGCCAACATTGCCAACAGGAAGTCAGAAGAGCGACGCTTGAAGCGTAATTGGACTTTGGCCTGGAGCTGCCGCGGCATTGTAAGTGAATTCAAAGACCGGCATTCAAAAGACCCATAGATAGAACAGGAATCCAAGCTGATTCATCTGTCTCCTGGATACGAATTATTAGAAAAGGCACGTTTCCAAATTTGTCAAGACCCGAATTGTAGGCATCTTGATCCGTATCGAAAGTTCCAACAAGCTCCTGCTTCTTAATTAAAGCAAACTTACCTTTGTATTGCTTGAGCAAGTCAGCTTTGATTCTAAGATAGTACTGGTATTCGGTCTGCAAAGCCGGCGTTTGGGACATTAATTGAGCACAATATACTTGGCTTTCATGGATATAAAACCTTGTCAAAAGGAAATAGGAACCGTGTGATTTTTGTTATGATTGTTATTTCGAATACATTTTTCATTCGCAGTCAGCAAGCTCCAAGGCTCCGACAACTATGTACGACA
>JASHNZ010000096.1 GCA_030041355.1 Nitrososphaerales archaeon | reverse complement strand
ATAATTCTGTATTTGACCAGCGCCGGTTGCGCCAAGAGCCAAACCAATGATGGGCACAATGAAATCTCTTGCAAGAGCCATCATCAAATCTCCCAGATATATTGCGAAAACAAAGGCCACAGCCAAACCTAAAATCCGGTATTGTTTCAGAAAAGCCAGAAATTCCTGTGTGAACCCCTTAGGCGTAGGTTGCACAGAAGGAGTAAGAAGTCCGATTATTTTATCCAGCTTCTCCGCTATCTCTTTATTGCCAACTTGATCGGATGACATATTCTCATTGAATGAAAAAAAGTACTAAATTAACTCTTTCTTTTTACTGTATTCAACAAAAAATCTAGGATGAAAGGATCTCTCGTAAAATCATTCGATCTTTGGGCAAGAGTCCGATTTTCGGCAGGCTTTTTGTAACCTGCATCCAATCCTTGTTTTTCTTAAAGACTTTCTTAAAGATAGGTTTCGCGTCTTTGAGTTTCTTTGCCTGCACTAAGCTGACGCCCCGCCAAAATTCAAGCTCTTCCAAATCTGGAGCGAATTGTCCTGCCTTCTCGTATGCTTTTAGCGATTGTTCGAACTTGCCCGCGTTCAGAAGTTCGTCTCCTTTGTTTGCCCACTCGTACCCCCGCTGGAGTCGTAGCAATCTCTTTAGTTCTGGCAGTGGCTTTGGGAAATCCTCAACGCGAAGATCAACTAGTCTTCCTGACCAAGAATTTGGGGCAACTGTTGGCGAAACAACGAGAATTGCAGCCGATTGCTTTCCGCGAACATCTCCGCCAGCTTCTTCAGCGGCCTCAAGAGAAGAGATTAAACGCTCTCCAAGTGGTAATCGATCTTTCTTTGGAACTCTAGACGTTTTTTTGAAATCCCTTGCCATCGCGTCCCAAATTGTTCCGTTACGCATGAGATTCGCCTCGCAAGAAAACCCGTCCCCCTTTACATGACCGGCATATGGAATGCATTTCTTTCCAGTATGCACTGAAACATTGCCCTTAGAATCTACAAAAGCGACCTGTCTTGTTTCCGATTTCGGATCAGCTTTCAAAAGCGCTTCAAGGGCTTCATTCGCGCTCTTACCAGAGGACATTAGTTCCAAACCTAGTGGGCCGTAGCTGATCTCTGCCATGGCTTGAGTGGCAACTGCTCCAACACCCGCTCTCGCCCATGTCACTGCAGAACCAACAGAAAACCAATGGGATTGAACAGCAACTCCTAGCTCGCCGGTCTCTTTGTCGCGAGCAACAATAGAATAAGTCAACTAGAATCTGGAGAAAAGGCAAATGTTTCAAAGATATAGTGCTTGTGTCTCAGTGAGGCCAAAATGAAAAAGTGTAGTCATCATATTGCTTGATTTCAAACACTATTCCCGCGAAAGATACTCAAGCAGCCTCTTCTCAACTATTCGCTTATCATTCTCAGAGTCAAAGGTCCACACGATTAATTCCTTCTTTGGTGTTGGCCGATATCCCAGTTCATTCGGATTGTCCATATCTGGTTCAACTGTACCATGATCTATAATGCCAACCTTGTAATCTCCTTGAAAGGCCTCAACGGGATTTTCTCGCAGGTGGAGTGTCAATCGTAGTTTTTTCGGCGATCTACGAAACATCCAGGCTTCAACAAGTAAGACAAAAACCAAGAATACTAGGAGAAGTATGAGACCGGCTGGACGGAGAACGACTGCGATGATCACTCCAACTAAAATTATCAAAAATGCGCTGATGTGCACCTGCAAAAGAGGAGTATAGCCGATGCCAGAAAATTCGATTGTCTCTGGATACTCTGACCAAGAGTCTGCTTCATCATCGTTTTGAGCCAATTGACTTTTCACAAGAACTTTCTAAACCGTAACGATCAATTCGTTTAAAAGAGCTGGCCTCGCATTTCTTCAAGTCTAATGTCCAATAGGAGTACAGAATTCACTCCCGGGCTCCTTGCCTAAACTTTTATCAGCTTGCCTATCAAAGGATGAAAAAATACGCAATACAAGTGGGTTGCCCTCACAGTTACGACCGTCGGAACCTTGATGGCCGGCATCGACACGAGAATAGTGATCATAGGGTTACCGACGATTGCGCGTGAGCTCGGAGCCAATCTCGAAACAGTAATCTGGGTAACTCAGGCTTACATTCTAGCAAGTACCATCGGACTATTACTCATCGGTAGAGTCACTGACGTAGTCGGGCGCGTCAAGATCTATAATCTGGGTTTTGTGATCTTCACTATTGGCTCGGCTCTTTCCGCGTTTTCATTTTCGGCAGGGCAGTTGATTGCTTCACGAGTGGTCCAAGGAGTAGGATCAGCCATGCTAATCACGAACAGTGCCGCTATACTCACTGACTCATCTCCGAAAAATGAACTCGGGACTATGCTTGGAATAAATCAAATCGCCTTCAGGGTCGGTTCTGTCTTGGGTCTCACTTTGTCAGGAGTGATTCTCGCGATCACTGATTGGCGTGCTCTATTCTACATCAACATACCTATCGGAATTTTCGGAACTTGGTGGGCGCATCGCAGATTGAGAGAGATTGGAACCAAAGATGTCGCTCGCAAAATGGACTGGGAAGGTTTCATCCTCTTTACTAGTGGATTGACGCTAGTACTACTTTCAATCACTTTTCTAAGCTACGGTTTTTCAGACATTCAATACGGCATCGCGCTGATTGTAGCTGGTTTCGCTTCTCTTTTGCTTTTCATCCGCGAGGAAACGAGAAAAGAAACACCGCTGCTTGATCTGCGTTTATTCAAAATAAGAGAGTTTGCGGCAGGCAATCTTGCGCAATTGATGAATGCTCTTGCTTGGTCTGGAGCTATACTCCTCACCTCATTTTACCTTCAAGTCGTTCTGCTGGACTCACCGCTCAAAGCTGGTTTGTCCATACTGCCTTTGGACGCAACCTTCGTAATAGTAGGGCCTTTGAGCGGAAGACTCTCTGATAAATACGGGCCGAGATTACTTTCGACGATCGGTCTTGCCCTAAGCAGCGCAGGCTTTTTCTTACTTTCCACAATCACAAACACTACAACCTATCCGGTGCTTGGTCTTGTCTTTGCCTTCTTGGGGATCGGGAATGGAATGTTTGTCTCGCCAAACATAAGCGCAATAATGGGCTCGGTTCCGGCGAATCGGAGAGGTATTGCTTCCGCGTTTAGGACAACCACTTTCAACATTGGATTGACTGCGAGTGCGGGGATCGCGGTCCTTTTGCTCAGTCTCGTGGTTCCGTACAACACTTTAACCGGTTTAATCACGGGACTTACTACCAGTTTGTCTGCCAACGCAGGAGCCCAGTTTCTCAGCGGATTCAAAACAGCAGTCCTAGTGCTTGCGATACTCAACACTATCGGAGTAATTCCTTCAGCTCTTCGAGGCACGAGAAAGCCGGCCGAACGACTCAAGAGTGAAGAAGTCACGGAGTAGGAAATCTCTCAAACTTTTTAGCATCGAAAAAACAAAACGCAACGCTAAATGGCATTTAGCCGAGTCCTCAGACACCCACTCTCCCCCATTGCGAGGAGATCCGCATTTGCCCTTCTCGCGATCGTCATAGTGATGACCATTGGAACTGTCGGCGTAAAGGAGTTAGGCGGATTCGCCTGGGTCTATTCATTCTTTTTCATGTCAATGGTCGCGACTGGACAAGGACCCCCTACAA
>JASHNZ010000095.1 GCA_030041355.1 Nitrososphaerales archaeon | reverse complement strand
ACTTAGAGTAAGGTGGGAAATGAACCAAACCAATTGCATGTAGCAATGGCTATTTCTGAAAATAGATAGCTCTGCCACCCGTTTTTTTATACGACCATGAAACAATGGAGTTAGGGCGCTTCAAACCATTGCAATTTGTATCGTATGTAGAAGCTAGGGGGAGGGGGTATAAATACGTCGGAAAAACCGGTTTTGTTATCATCTTCGAGTGAAAAAAGAAGCTTAGCTATATTTCTTAAGTAAACGGAGCAGCAAGACAAGATGGATGCATTCTTAACTCGGAAGACTAACGGAAATACTCATGGGCTATATTTTCCTAGCTAGGCATGGAGAGACAACTTCAAACGAATCAGACATTAACGCTGGTCTGCTCGATGATCCTTTGAACAAAAAGGGAAGAAAGGAGATCGCCTATCTCGCCAAGGCACTTTCAAAAACCAAGATCACCGCGGTGTATTCCAGTCCAGTATTTCGTGCCGTTGAAACCGCAAAAATACTTGCGCGGCCCCACCACCTGGCCGTGAAAACCCTTGAGGACTTGACAGAAGCCAAATTTAAAGCTAAGTTTGTGGGAAAGAAAGGGAGAAAGCACATTCTCACCTCACCTGAAGCCTTCGACGAGACCTACCAAGAACTGCAGGAAAGGGTTGTCAGAGGGTTTAACAGCATCCAGAAAGGAAGCGGAAACTCCATAGCTGTATCTCACGGGGATCCGATCGCGGCACTTTTGAACTATGTCATAGAAAGAGACATCGCGGGGAAAAACTACTATGTGCTTCATCCTGACCCCGGTTCGCTCAGCATCATAGAAGCTGGTGACACGCCTAAACTTGTCTTGTTTAATTTTCACCGTAGACTCTTTGATAATTATTAAGGCCCTGAAATTTCAATGACGATGCGGTCGCAGTTTACAATTGCAAGACCAACACTTTTGTGAAGCTGGTTTCAGTGGGCAGCGGTTCCGACGGTGCTACCTACAGCCCCTCAAATAAGGCGATCTACATTGCGAACAACGGGGCAAACAGCGTCTCCGTGATAAACCTCAAGAATAAAGATGTAGCACTAGTCGAGGTAGGCTCCCAACCCTATGGTCTAGGTTTTGATTCGGACAACGGAGAAATGTATGTTGCAAACTATGGCTCGAACACAGTTACTATGATAAACTGCATGAGCAACAAAGTCATCAAGACGGTCGCAGTTGGGAACGAGCCAATTGGAATCGTCGTGAGCTGAAGGCCAGAATTTTCATATAAGTACCCTGTCTCCAGGTAGCGAGCTTGCCACTTTATCGAGCGGCTGAAAACATTCGCTGTGCCTAAATGAATCTTGGTTCATTCCTTTTTGCCTTGCCACATGATCATAGTCACGCACAAAAGTTCAAACATAACATCTGATGTACTAAAACGCTTGAGAGGTCCGGAATTCCTACTGGCAGACACTCTTACTGATTAGGGATACATCTGAATGCTTGCATTCCCATAGTACAAGAGAAAAGCTTGGTTGTTGTCATTACTTGAATGCGTAGGCATGTCCTGCCTCCGCGTATCCATCTGGGGTTTCCCAAGGCGCACCAACAATTGCTAGCTTGCCGATGATTGCGACTGAACTGCCGAAGAGTCCCCAGTCTTGTGCGTTGGGACTGCTGAGACTCTGAATCACTTTGCCCGTGATTGCATTGAATATGTAGGCATTTCCTGCATAATAGAGTTCACCTACACTTTCATCTGGCGCACCAATGATTACGAGCTTGCTGCTGATCGAGACCGAACTGCCGAAGTATCCTCCTTCTTGCGAGTTAGGACTGGTCAGAGTCTGGATCAGTTTGCCCGTAGCGATGTTGTACACATACACATTTCCCGCCCAGAGGCCTCCAGTTGAAGTCTCACCCGGCGCACCAACGATTGCGAGCTTGGCGCTGATTGCGACCGACCATCCGAATACTCCGTCGTCTACCTGATTGGGACTGGTCAGACTCTGAGTCACTTTGCCCGTGATTGCGTTGAATACGTAGGCATCTCCATCAGAATAGAATCCACTTGCAGTTTTCTCCAGGTGCACCCACGATTGCGAAGTTGCCACTGATCGCGACTGAGCTGCCAAAGTTTCCTCCTTCTTGTGCTTTGGGACTCGTCAGATTCTCAAGCAGTTTCCAAGTAGTTGCATTGTATACATATGCGTGCCCTGCCTGGCTGTGACCATGCGCAGTTTCATAAGAGGCACCAACAATTGCAAGCTTTCCGCTGATCGCGACTGCCAGGCCGAAGTATCCCCCGGATTGCACATTTGGACTGGTCAGATTCTGAAGCAGTTTCCAGGTAGCTGCGCTGTACACGTAGACATGCCCTGCATGGCTATATCCATCTGCATTATCAGCCGCGCCAACCATTGCGAGCTTGCCACTGATCGCGACTGAAATGCCGAAATATCCATAGTCTTGCGCGTTAGGGCTGGTAAGATTCTGAATCAGTTTCCAAGTAGTTGTGTTGTATATGTAGGCATGTCCCGCCTCGCTGTATCCACCTGCAGTTTCGAGCCACGCACCCACGATCGCAAGCTTTCCGCTAATGGCTACCGAGTAGCCGAATTCTCCATTTGATTGCGGATGGGGACTGGTGAGGGTCTTGGGATAGCCTCCTTTGAGCGGAGAAATAGCCGGTTGAGGTGAAGCTATACCAAAAGCTGAAACGGAAAGAA
>JASHNZ010000017.1 GCA_030041355.1 Nitrososphaerales archaeon | reverse complement strand
CAGTTTTTTCATGCGCGGATCTTTT
Organism: Nitrososphaerales archaeon; assembly: GCA_030041355.1. Taxonomy (GTDB): domain Archaea; phylum Thermoproteota; class Nitrososphaeria; order Nitrososphaerales; family CADDZS01; genus JASHOD01. The sequence continues at coordinate 30,158 of JASHNZ010000017.1, read as the reverse complement.
CTCGCGTTCTCATATACAGGGGAGTTAACAAGACCACCCAGCATTAGGGCATGATTATCCATCGCGCGATTCATGTACTCAAAAAACTTGTCTAGGTCTCCGAGGGCGTAGTAAATCATACCGATGGGGGTAGCTATGCCAGTGTCTTTCGCAGAAGTTTGCTCAATTTTCTTTATCATTTCGAGTGCCTTCTCCTTTTCTCCTTTGTAAGCTGCGACGATTCCTTCAAGGCTGAAAACAAATATGGGATCGCCCCCAGCAAGTTTGAATTTTTCAAGGAATTCTGTTGCTTTCGCGTTCTCTTGTTTAAACAAGTAATAGGTAGTCATCGATGCATAGAAGCTCTGAGGGAAGAAATTCTCGACAGAGCTCCAGAGTTTTAGAAAATCTTCATCTCTTCCCTGTTCAAAATAGATCTCGGAGAGCATTCCAACATTCTCATCTTTCAGCGGATCTAATTTGTACGCGGTCTCATAGAGTTTCAGGCTTTCTGAAAGATTACCCGTTATCCATTTCAGATGTCCCAGCGCATAATAAGCGTCGGCAAGGCTGGGATTGAGCTCAACTGCCTTTCGTGCTTCTTGTTCTGCTTCAGCAAATTCATCCAGAGCATATTTAGCGCGAGATAAAACCGCATGTGCTTCTGCAAGGTCAGGATCGATTTCCAGTGCTTTACCCGCGTCAGCTTCGCCTTTCTTCGAACCGTCTATGAACCCGATACTTGCAAACATTGTAAGGGAAAGAAAACATTCCGCTCTTCCTACATAGGCCCTTGCAAATGTTGGATCTTCCTCGATCGCTTTGTTGAAAAATTCCAAAGCCTGTCTTATTGAAGACTCAGATTCTCCATGCAAGAGAAATCGTCCACGAAGGAAGTAAGTGTAAGCGTTCACATCGTCCATGGCTTCCTTGTCATGCGATTCTCTGATCTGTTTTTGCATAAGCGGAGCGAGGTTTGATGAAAAAGAGTCGGCGACCTTCGTTGCAATATCTGTCTGAATCTCGAAAATATCGTCCAGGTTCCGATCATAGGTAGAGGCCCAGAGGTGCTCTTCATTCTTGGCATTGACCACTTGCACAGTGACTCGGATTTTGGTCCCCGCTTTTCGCACGCTTCCCTCGACGATAGTGCCAGCACCCAGTTCTCTCCCGATCTCTCTGACTTTCTTTTGCCTGTCGTTCTTGTAGTTCATAGCTGAAGTTCTTGCAATTACTCTGAGATCCTTCGCCTGAGATAGACGCGAAATGAGTTCCTCGGTCAAGCCGTCAGCAAAAAATTCATCCGACGGATCCGGGCCAATATTGACAAAGGGAAGTACCGCAACTCTATTCCTCGGTTGAGACTCTTCGCCCTGTGGATCGAGAGAATCTCGCGGATTCTCAGCCCAAGACGGTCGGATCTTGAATACCTCCAGCCCGTTTTCGACATTCTTCATTTGCTTTAAACCAAGGCTCTCAAATCTAAGATCCCTCAACTTGTTGCGAACGCTATCGTACACTTGTCTTGAGACAAAGATACCCCCTGGCTCACAGATTGTTTCGATTCGCGACGCAACGTTGACAGCATCCCCATACACATCGTTGTTAGCATGAATAACATCTCCAAGATGAATCCCGATCCTTAGAGAGATCCTCTCTTTCGGTTTCGAGCGCGAATTGAAGCGGTACAGCGATTCCTGAATTTCAAAAGCGCACCGAGTTGCCTCTGCCGCACTGGTAAATTCTACCAAGAAAGCGTCTCCCATTGTTTTTACTTCCTTGCCGTTGTGAGCGGAGATGAGCGGGCGAATGATCTCACGATGTTTTTCGAGCAGCTTTACTGCTAGCTCCTCATCGCTCTCCGTGAGCGAAGTATAGCCAACAATGTCAGTAAACATTATGGCAGCAAGATTGACTTCCTCGCGTTCCAAAAAAATCTCTTTAGACTCCTGTCCGGTCAACAAAGATAAATTTGTTTATGGTCTATCGATTCTCTATAGATGATCCGATGAGGAGAACCTTTTCGGTCATGCCTCAGTTCGATTACTGTGTATTTGCATCTTCGGGTATCTGAACAGTATACCTTGGAGACTCATTCAAAGCTTAGCACTTTTGAAGCTCAGATGAGTCATGCCTGACGAAGACGCAAGCACTGCGGTTCTTTTCAGTTCAATTAACTGTGCGCCCCCCCAGAATTCCCTCAGTTGTCAATCATCATCCCCCAACAATCCAACCACAAATGGCAAGAAGCATCTGCTTTTGAAGAACAATCCGGTGTGCATTCTGATAATACGGAAGTCATATTTCAAACGAATCGAGTAATTTTCGAATTCGTATCAGTGCAGTGCAGCAACTGCTCTTTCTTTCTGTAATATCTCTTGACAAACGCTTCAAGTTTCATCCTTTTTGACTTGCCTTTAGTGCAACAAATGGAACCTCTGATTGCTTCCGTCATAGACGCCTGTATGTTTTTACTGCTTCATACGACGTGACGGCCAGCGCAAAGCAGTTGATAACTAGCGCAAAGAAGAACAGAGAGTTGATTGTCGGAGGCCTTAAGAACAAAACCAAGATAGCAAGAGTCGTTCCAAAGAACGTAACATATGCCGTTTGTGAAGGGATTGCAACCCTTCTGATCCTAATCAGGTTGTCAAGAACGACCTTGTCAACGACATAACCGCCCTGTTCTTCTCGTATCAATCCCATCTGAACGAGCTTCTTTAGATGGTACTCCGAGACCGAGGAGGAACTGAGCGAGAGGTCCTTCTGAACTTGCGAAATTCCGACAGGTTCTCTGCGCTTCAGCATGTATCGATAGATCAGATATGTGGTTCCCGTGAGATGGGAGTCAGCAGCCTCCTTTCGAGGCTTTTCCGCCAAGTATCGTTCGCTTCAATTCTTCAAGCACATCGTATTCCCCTATTTATTGCTAGACTTTAGCAAGGGTGTTCTGCTATTTGCTAAAGTGTAGCAATGTATAGCTCCTCTTCGTTATATCCGGTTAGAGAGGAGTGATATGCGGAAATGGCTGAATTTAAGAAACAAATCGGTGTCGGAGTGGCGATATCGATTGGAGCAGCGATTTTAGTTGGATTGCTTGCAGTCAATGTCTTTCCGATGAACCCGGTAACAACTACAACAACATCGGGGGGCTTTGGGACTCCTGGTAAAAATGTGACGGGAGGGTTTTATCCTGGTTTTTATATTGAGAACATTTCTTGCTCCCTGAATACAGGCGGCTGCACCTTCACGATAGTGAACAATTATACAGTATCATTGAACCCGAACAATAAGAACTATGTATCATTGGCGTCTGTTGGCTGTCAATTTTATGTGAATGAGATGTCCGGAGGTAACATTACAGCAGGGCATCGAGTCAACGGAACGATAGGAGGCGCGGCGGCAAACGGAATACCAGCCAACTCTCAAGTCGGAGGTAGCTGCACTGTGCCCACTTCGGCTCTTTCATACGAGACTGTGGGATCTTACGCCTTTGGTGGGTTCACGGTAAAGTTCCTTCAGAACTCGTTCCAATTTGCGGCAGGGGATGAGCCTACTTTCGACTTCCAAGGCACTTGGTCCTCCCCGAACCAGACTACTACTACAATTGGTAGCACGACAACATAATCCGTCTATGGGACAAACCCGTCCCTCCCACCGACGGGCGGGAGGAGTTGACGGTTCTTCTGCGAAGAGTATCTCAGAACTTTATGACTCTTGGATTAGAGATTTTGCAAGCAATGTGCTAACTGCGGTCATCCTGACTGAAGTCTTGGACAAGCGAATCAGGAGACCGGGTGGTACAATCATCAATATGACGTCAATAACAGCTCTTCGAGGCGGAGGAGGATCGTACTCAGCCGCAAAAGCTGCAATAATCGGCTGGACTTTTGATCTTGCAAAAAGTCTTGGAAAGGATGGTTCAAGGTGAACGCGATTGCGGCAGGATATATCACTGGAACAGAGTTCTTTGGAAATTCGATGACGCCTGAACGGCATCAAAGGTTGGTTTCTGAAACACTAGATGGTAGACCGGGAACGCCTGAGGACGTCCCATAATACTCACCAGTTTGTTGCCAGCTGCGATCTTTGCTTGTTTGATGGCACTCTCGATTCCATCGGTAACGAAGGTATACCGAGTTATTCCTTGAGGCACTCGCTTTGGACGTTTATGAGTCAGCACAAAGAAAGGCACGGGAATAAAGAAGCTGCCTTCCCACCCATGCGACACATCGTACGTTCGTCTGCCAGCGACGATCGCTCCTACCTTTTTGACTCCTGCATCGAAATATTTTGCATCTTCACTTGACAGTCTGAAATCCGAGTTTCCGGTGCTATGTTTGCTGCATGTATCGCCACTAAAATATCAATCAAAGATTTTGCCGGGATTACCATTTGGATCCGCAATAAATCCGTCCAAGGACATCGTGACATCCCAACTGACCTTTCCAGAAGAGTGAACTTTGCTTTTCCGAATAGTTGTTGGTTGCAAATTTTTTTCCACAATTTAGTTGAATTCACCAGCCGGTCGTAACAATAGAATAGTTTTTACCTTCAGAAAGATAGTTGAAAATGAAACAATCACGACTACAGCGCTCGATTATTCTGAAGAAAGGCCTTTAGTTACAGAACAGAATGAATCTGGAGTCGAAGCACCATGTACTAGTGAGTTTCAACTTGGCTGCATATTTACCCTCGTTGAATCCAAGAGAAACAAGAGGGGTTCTTTTTCATTTTCAAAGAAAGAGGAAAAGCTTGCATTCGTATCAATTATAGGATGGCCATTCCTTTTCCTCAAGAAGAACTTGGACAAATCTGTCGTTATGGATGGCTTGGGCCTATTTTCTAAAACCTTGGATTATTACAAGCTGCCCCCGCTTGAAAGAGTCTCCCAAGAGCTTCGGTCTTCGCTTAGGGCAAACCAAGATTCCTCCCAGTTTTTGTCTTTACTGGGCAATTACGACGAGGCTTTCAAAGACTTTACCGAGAGAGTCTCGTACGAAATCGCGAATCTGATTCCTGATGAACAGGTTCTGAGCGATCTCCTGGATTATGCAGGTTTGCAAGGAGAGGCAACCGAACTAAGAGCGCACAAGATTCCAGCTAAATTAAGTCTAGATCAAGCTCAGCTGAATCTCTCATCGATCGAAGGTCTGAGAAAGCGAGTTGAGATGGATGGTAGTCAGCTCTTCGAAGTCAGATCCATGCTTACAGACACTTCGTCAGAATGGAACCGCGGACTGCTCAAACGCGAATCAGAGTCTAGGGCTCATTATTCCAGAAAGATAGAGGAAATTAGACCAGAGGTTGAAGCATCTGTGGCAGATCTCCGGGCTCAAATGAACCACGAGCTTCGTCAGATAGAAAGCAGATCGTCACCACTGATTGCCAAAATCGAAGATGACCTTGCAACATGGGAGGACCGCGAGAGAAGAGAGAGAATTGACAATGAGTACGTGTCGGAACGAACAAAACGTGCGGCTAATTATGCAAGACGCCAACTGAAACAAGCAAGACGGGAAAGAGATGATGCCATAGAAAGCGCTGAGAATCATTATCAGAGACTCATTCGAGCGCAGCTTTACAGGATTAAGACTCTTGAGCAAACTCGAGATTCAGAAATTTCAAGCTTAGAGGCTCTCAGATCTAAGATCTCCGCTCTTCATATGAAGTTGGACCAGAAGCTTGGAAAACTGCACGACAAGAAACTTAGGGCAGCAGAAGAAATTGATCGTTTGACCCTGCTGTTACCCAAGACTCTCGCGGCAACCCATAACGAGGATTCTTTCTGGTTCACTTTTCCAATACTTGTTGCTCAATATGAGGAAGGAGACAAAGTTAGGTGGGAAGTGTCTCCGCCTCTAATCCTCAGGAAAAAGGAGCGTATGGATTCTGTAAAGAGACTCTTTGGACGTTTCCCTCTAGCTGTCGAAGCAAGAACTGAAAAGTTCGAGAAAGTGCTCGCCACTCGCTTTGAAGAGTCTCTAGAATCTGACAAGAATTTGAGCGATCTCGTTAGCGAAATCGGCTCTAGTCAGAATCTTTTGCATGGTGAAGGAATAGGGGAGAAGATCGAAATCGGTCTTCAACAGTTACTTCACGAAGGATGGCTAAAACAGAAACAATTTGACGAAATCAAAGTTCAGCTAGAATCACAAATTGGGAGAAGAATCGAACCTTGGAGTCAACAATTACCTGATAATATTCGGCAGACCAGCCCGGCGGAGAATGTAACTTCTCCGGTAGCTACTCCACCGAGAGCCATCTTGAAATTCGCACTACAAACAAAAAACTCCTTCGGGACAAGCTATTCTCCAAAGAAGTGGCTTTCCATTCTTGACGCATCTGACGAAGTTATTGACCTCAATGCGCTGGGCCGAAAGCCAACAAATTACTCTCAGCAGGGCTACCTCAATCTCTTGATCGCCTTCTACGATTCCAAGAAAGAAGATTATGAACTTGAGCAGCGGATCGAAAATGATTCCTGGACCGGTTACGCGTTATCTTTCTTAAGGAATCTCAAACTAAAGGGAAATATGGAATACGATCCAAGCGGTTCTGAATATTCGACTTTGAAGTCTATTCTCGAGAAACTTCTGACTCAAGAGGCTTCCGATGAAGAAACTCTTCCGGACGGTTCTCGAATAATGAAAAGAAAACTTTCCTTCGAGGATTCATCAGGCACTAAGATCTCATTGGTCAGGGAGACGAAAATTTCAAGCACCGGCAAGGCTACGATGATAGTCTTCCGGCTTCAACCCTAAGACACAAATTGTACAAAAGATCTCTTCGAAACTGTTTAAGACACTGATATTTCAAGAGTGTCGATCCGTAAGAATAAATCACGGCTGTGCAAATTGGCAAATATTCAGATCTTGACAAAAGAAAGCGGCGACAATACTACAGCCGACATACAAGCTAATAGAAAATGTGTAGTTAACGTCGATCATGTTCGCAAGAAATATGGCACAACAGTCGCGGTCGATGACGTTTCTTTCTCCGTTAATGAAGGCGAGATTTTCGGCATCATAGGGCCGAATGGAGCCGGCAAGACTACAACAGTCGAATGCATATCAGGGCTTAGACGGCCTGATTCAGGTTCAGTCAGCATTTACGGACTTTCTCCTCAGCAGAACAGAGATAAGATAAGAAACTTTCTTGGCGTCCAGCTTCAGGAAAGCACTTTGCCTCCAAAAATCAAGGTAGGTGAAGCAGTGAGTCTCTTTGCCTCTTTTTACCCAAACCCCTTGGACCCTAGTGACTTGCTAGAGTCTCTAGGAATTGGTAATATCAAGAATTCAACATTCAAGAAATTGTCTGGTGGTCAGAAGCAAAGACTGTCGATCGCCCTCGCTCTTGTAGGGAATCCCAAGATTGCCATACTGGATGAACTGACCACTGGCCTTGATCCTGAAGCAAGACGTGAAACGTGGACTCTCATAGAAGGCATCAGGAATCGTGGCGTTACCGTGATACTCGTATCCCATTTTATGGATGAAGTAGAAAGATTGTGCGATAGGCTTGCTCTAATCGACCACGGCATCGTCAAGGCGCTTGACACACCTGAAGCAATTGCAGCGCTAGCAGGAGGGAACAGGGTGCGTTTTGTTCCATCACAACCAGTTGATGACAAAACTTTGTATGCCATACCTGGTGTGAATCAAATAGAAAGGAAAGAAAGGTACATTACTGTCAAAGGAACTGGCGACCTAGCGGCTTCTGTCATCAATTCACTTGGGAAAATCGGAGTCCACTTATCCGATATTGAGGCAAGAGGAGGAAATCTTGATGACGCTTTTGTAAAGTTGACGAGAGATAGTGATGGTTCCAACACTTTAGGAGGGAGTCAATGAGGATGACTTCAGTACTCAACGATAGAGAGTCAAAAAGCGAGAATTCGGGCGGACACTTTTTCGAGCTCCTCAAGGTCGAGTTTAGGCTTGCCCTTAGAACACCATTTGGAATTGGGCTTGGTATTGTACTGCCGTTCGTCTTCCTCATACTATTCGGACTAATTTCCAGCGCAGTGCCAGGAAATGTGGGAAACTCGGGCTACACGGTTCTGGATCTATATGTCCCGACCATCATGGTCATTGGATTTACTTTTCTTGCACTTGTTGGGCTACCTCTCCCCCTTGTAAGATATCGGGAGATAGGATGGCTCAGAAGAGTTTCAACGACTCCAGTATCACCCTCAAGAATACTCGCAGCCCAATTGATCATCAATCTTATCCTTGCTTTGGCAACAATCTTGATTGTTATTATTGGAAGCGAATTGATCTTCGGCGCGACGTTTACTGTGGCGATTCCCTATTTCGTCCTATCAGTTATACTCACCGTCGCCGAAATATTTTCACTGGGCATAGTCGTTGCGGCCATCGTTCCAACACAGACAGCTCAACAGGCCGTGTCCGGGGGGTTGGCCTTTTTACTCATGTTCCTTGCAGGCTTGTGGATCCAGCCCGTGCAGGCTGGTGGGGTATTGGAGACAATCATGTACTATTCTCCATCAGGTGCAGCCGTGAGGACTTTGCTTGATTCTGTCTTTAATCAAGCCCTTCCATATACAACTCTTGTTACGCTGGTCGTTTACACAGTCGTTTTTGCTTTCATAGCGATTCGTTACTTCCGCTGGGAATGAAAGAAGAGACTAGAGATAGAGGAGCAATTAAATCAAGCTCACATCACAGCTTTCCTATCAAGGCCCGTATCTTAAAATTTGCTTAGGAAGCGCCATGCTAGGCGGATTATTCCAATCGACTCCAGTTATTTTTCCTACTTCGTTTTTGATCCAGAGATCAAAAGGTTCTTTTGACGAAATGAGCTTCGACATGGATTTCGAGACATCATTACTCGCGATGTACACAATCACGTAATCGCCTTGGACAGAACTTGCCAAGAACCATGATTCTTTCTCTATTCCTAAACCCATCTGCGATTTCCCGTACTCTTCTGACTTTGAACTGCTTAACGACGCAGCTAATTGTTCGACATCTTTGACTTTACCTTTCAGGATCGGAACAATTAGGGCAAGCTCTTTTTGAGGAGTAATGTTGCTCATACTCCAATCTCTGAGAGTCTTTGTTAAAATCTGTTTGCTTCGATCTTTGTTACCTTGGTAACATTTATAGGACTAAATCAGATAGAATTTTTTGCTCCGCTTGGTAAGCCATTCCTCTCCTTCTATTCATTCTTTACTGGCCGAGCTCAGTTCTGAAAAACGGCTAGAGATCCTGAATGAATTGTCCAAAAGTGAAAAACGATTTACCACAATGAAACGAGACCTTAAACTAACATCTCCTGAGCTTGCGCGTCAAATCGATCGTTTAGAAGCGGCTCATCTTATCGCCAAGAGAAAAAGTGGAGGCTACGCTATTTCCCGTTTCGGCATGACTGTCCGTTCTGTGATAGCCAGTCTTGACTTTGTAGCTCAGCATTCTGATTACTTTCGAAATCACGATCCTTCTCCTATTCCTGATTTCTTGTTACGCCAGCTTGAACCACAAATGAGTGTGGAAATTATAGCTGAGAAATTTGGCCCGCTAAGCCTTGTCATGGAACGTGGAGAGGCAATTAGAGAATTCTATTGGATAATTTCTGACAGCATTCCAAAGTTTGTTCTCCCACAGGTGAAAATGAAGATCAAGCAAGGAGTCAAATTCAGAGCTTTGTACCCGAAAGAATATTTGGATCGGGTAAAGCCTACTTTAGGGGAGGAAATCGTTCGAGGCGTGGAATTTCGAGTGGTAGATGAAGTTAAAATTGTAGCCTGCGTTACCGATCAGTTCGGATACGTATGTCTTCCAAGATCCTCTGACAAGGCAATTGACCGCAGCTGTTTCATGTTTAGTTCCAATCCAAAATACAGGACCTGGTGCGGACAACTCTTCGACTATTATTGGAGCAAGTCCAACTTGCGGTAACCCAAAAAGCTACAAGCACCAGTTCCCAGTACTACTACCTAGTGAATTCTGAAAGCCAAGGCTAGGGAGAATTCTACACAAATCTTATATACGTGACATTACGTTATCGTTAACGTTACATTATGTCATCAGGTTCGTATGAGATCAGGGTTGCAGTCAACTCTCTCGATCAAGCCTCCCAGCTCATGAAGATCCTAGCGGAGAACGGTTTTGACGAAGTTTCAATGGCACGACCGTTTGCACAAGACGATCAGTTTCACCACCGCGCCCATTCGGAATTGGCGCGGTCAAGCAGCGCTTTCGGTCGATTCAACGAGTTAATCCTTGCCTCACTATACCATTCTGGGGCAAGAAGCAAGTCAAGGTCAATTACAATCGAAGAGATTGTGGAGAATATGAAGCAAATACGTGGAGGGAGGGAAATAATGGAAATTAAAGGGGAAGGGATCGTCTCGCGAACCATCAGCATGGTTGCTTCTGCTGTTCTTGGAAACAAGTACGGGTGGGTCGCCTATGAAGACACAGAACCAAGAAAGTACTGGCTGACTGAAAAAGGGTTAGAGCACACCGGAATTATTTCAAGAGAAACAGAGGTATTGGAGGAGAAAGCATGAGCAAACAAATAAGCAGCATGAATGTAAAGGCACTTCAGGCCTATACGCGCGATGTTAGTAGAAATATAGCTCGAATAGATCCCAAAACAATGGATGCCCTTGGAATCTCGATGGGCGGCGTCTTGGAGATTATCGGAGAGCGGAGAACGGCTTCAAGATGCATGCCTCTTTACAAAGAGGATCTTGACAAGGGTATAATGCGAATAGATGGATTGATCCGCGAAAACTCTGGACTTGATATAGGCGATACTGCGGCAATAAGGAAGGTCGAAGGCTCTTTTGCGGAGAAAATATGCGTTGCCCCGATGAAGGGCGAGACTCACATCGACCAACAATACGTCATCGAATCACTCATTGGGATACCATTTGTTCTTGGTGACAAAGTCTTGATTCACTTGGGCTTGGAGTGGAAGGTGCTTGTCGTTCTTGATGCTAGCCCCAAGGCTGAAGTTTACATGGTAGGAGACGAGAGTCAAGCGGAAGTTTTGCCTTCAATCACTTAGGTTTGTCAGTTCTTCATACACTATTTTGTGCCCCCTATTTTCCTTATTTGGCTTCTGCGACATAGTGAAAACTTCAGCGGCGGGCGGATCAAGAAACATTTACGTCTCCGGAATATGTATGAACAAATCAAGTGAAACTGCCAACGGAGTTCCAAAAAGTTATTCTGAAGAGAAAAATGGTCAGAGCCTTCGAACCTCGACCAATTCCGAAAGAAGTAGTTGAACGAATACTTGACAACGCACAGAGAGGACCTTCTTCAGGTTACTCGCAAGGATTCGATTTCTTGGTTTTTGACGGTCGAGAAATGACAAATATCTCTTGGAGACATTTGGCGAGCGAGGAAGAAAGTCACGAACCCTCCAACACCGAAGATGAAGTTGTCAACGCCTCACTCATCATAGTTCCTCTGGCTCACTCACAGGCGTACGTCCGCAGATATTTGGAACCTGATAAGAAGCACTTCGGCAGGAAGTCTGAAGAAGATTGGCCGGCGCCGTACTGGTTTATTGATACTGCGTTTGCTTCAATGTTAGTACTTCTAACAGCAGTCGATGCTGGATTGGGAGCCTATTACTTCTCTATCGGCCCAACCAGTAAATCTATACCTATTTTCAAAAACGCTTTCGGGATTCCGGATGAATACTATCCCATAGGAGCTATCGCTATCGGATATCCAGGGGAGAGTAAGCCGTCTCCATCGCTTAAGAGGGGAAAAAGACCGAAATCAGAAGTTATGCACTTTGGCAAGTGGTAGCTAACGAACGGCTTGGGTAGACCCGAATCGAAGCGTGGTTTTTGCAGTCGCGCTATAATTAGGCATTCTTTATTAGACTCCATCGTCGAGAATTATCCTAGTTTAGGATGAAATGAAAATGTCAACAGAAAATTCAGGGGGCATAAGGTACGCAAGGCGCGTTGCGATCAGAGTAAAGGGGGATCAAATCGAAAATTTTCTTTCGAAAATGCGAAATGAGATCTTTCCCAGTTTGAGAATTCAAAACGGAATACGGAGAATCTATTTGCTTCGCACTCCCGGAGAGAACGAATTTGTCTCGCTAACACTCTGGGATAACAAGTCTTATGCAGATTCTTACGGCACGTCAGGTTCTTTCTCAGGAAACACAGAGTCATTAAGGGATTTCTTGGAGTCAGAACCTTCGCTCACTGAATTCGATGTAGAGCTGCATGATGTAAATGCTGAAGATCTTCCTCCACCGAAGACAGCAGGCAGAAGAGTTAAGAACGTAACAAAAAGGGGCAAATCCAAGACAAAGAAGAAAAACAAGAAAAGAAAGTCTCGGTAGAACCTACAGCTCGGATGTGTGAAATTCCTTTGCTCGGCCGTCGAGCGTCCAGAGGCTTTTCATGAAAGCGAAGACCAGGGCAGAACCAAGTAAAAGCGCACCGCTTAGTTCAAACACACGAGTAATTCCGATCAGGGTGATAAGTATACCCCCAACTGCGATTGCCGGAGGACCGCCGACGAAACTTAGAAGCCCATCTATTGCAAAGTAGCGGCCTCTCATTTCGTTGGGGACTAGATTCTGCGCGGAGGTTAGCCATACATTGTTTCCAACACCTAGACCCAAGCCGATGCCCAAGATAGCAGTTAAGGCGATCACGGTTGAGGGGACTAGTCCCAGCAAGAAAAGCAAAGAACCTCCAGTCACTCCCCAGAACAGGATACTGATCTTACCGGCGTAAGCGACCGCACCCGACATGCGCCCCGCAAGCAGGGAGCCCGCTCCGCCTCCAGCTGCAAATATGGCTAGTATGGCGCCGTAAAGAAAAGCGCCAGCTTTGAGTGCCGCCGTGACATAAATTACGAGAAAATAGGTCGGGATACCAAAGACAAAGTTGAACACCAAGGCGAGCAGTGAAAGAGTGAGAAGACCTCGCTGCGTGACGAGCCAGCGGAATCCTTCCACAATTTCTCTTCCCATGTTACGCTTTGTCTGCACTTCGGGGACGACCTGCAAATGCGTGCGGCGAAATCTGTAGACCAAAAATGCCGAGAAGAGTGCAGCCAGTCCGTAACCCGCTACACCATACACGAAAGTAAGTGCAACGCCCGCGATCACTATCAAACCGCCACCGAGCACGGTCGAAATCGAGTTGACGATTTGGTAGCCGGACTGCGTTACGCCATTGGCATTCGAAAGTTCGTATGCATGCACGATGTCGGGTAGCACTGCGTAGCTTGTGGATCGATAAAGCTCGCCTGCCGCAGCCCACACTACGACTATAACAACGATGACAATTAGCTCAAAACTGCGACTTATCGTGAGCACAGTGAGCATCGCCAAGCAAGCAACGCTGACCACGTTTGAAAACAGAAGAAGCATACGACGATCGACACGATCCACCCACACACCTGCAGGAAGAGTGACTATGACAGTTGAAGCTGTGTTGGCAATGCCCACAATTGCAACATCGAGTGCCGAATGCGTGACTGCGTAAACGATCCAGATCAGCCCGACGCTAGCTACTTGGAATGCAGAGCGAGATGTGAGATACATTCCAAAGTAATCGAGAAAACTTCGGTTCCCGAAGATGCCCCGATGCTCCTGCTTCACTGTTTGTCCAAAGCTGTAAAACTTCTCAGTGTATAGCGCTTACTATTCCTTATTGCAAAGGGGTTTCTTTTGCTCAAAAACATGGCGCAATCTGGATGAACAAATCTCCCAATCGCGAATCTTTGCTCTTTAGATTGCTAGGTTCAAAACATTCAGCTTAGGGATCGCTCCAATGGCTCTTCTTTATTGCGATGATAAACAGAACACCACAGATTGCTATCAGTACAATCCAATCAATTGTAAGATCTGAAGCTGAGAGTTTAAGATCGCCTATCGCATTCTGCGCAATCTCTGCAGCATAAGTTGCTGGTGAGAGATATGCAATGTCTCTAATTGAAGCTGGAATGTAGGTTATAGGATAGTAAATCGGAGCTATGGTTGCCAAAATGACAGTCAAGATGCTCACAAACGCACGGTTTTGCTGGATATCTGTACTAAAAGTAGAAAGCATAAACCCTAGAGCAACAGAGAATGCAAAGATCAATGCAAGCACCGTCAGTACAGTTAGCAAACCGACTACGTTAGTGCGTATGAATAGAAAAGAAAGAATAGTAAGAACAGTGAGGGCTGGAAGAGCATTTACCAGTGCCGCCATCGCCATTCCCAGCGTATAGGTGAACGCAGTCGTGGGCGAGCTAATGAGCATGTCTTGCAGCTTAAAATCGTTCTTTATGTGAGAAAGATCGATCTGTAAAGTTACGCCGCTAGAAATCATGGCGGTTATCAAAGCGCCTTCAATTGAGATGCTCAATAATTGTCCATGGCTAACGAGGATTATCAGGATCAGAACGGAAAACGGGGCAATTACATTGCTAACCAATGTAATTGGATAGTTCTTCATCTGGTACACTGCATCAATCAATACCGATGCGTATACTTGGTTGAGCCTGTTAATCTTCATGAACACCATTTTTTCCGATTGGATTGTGGATCGTGTCTTCTTCGATTGGTTTCCTGACGAGATAGTAGAAAATATCCTCGAGTGAGATAGGATATATGGAAAATCGTTTCTTTTCTCTTACAAGTTTCTTTGAGATTTCTTCAGCATCTGTTTCAGTTGTAAAGATCTGAGTTGATCCATCAGCACTTTTGATTACCTCACCAATTCTTGTCTCGATATCGGGAGTGGTACCTTGCATGATGCGTATGCTGTATTGGTACTTGACAATCGATCTCAGCTGATCCAGAGTGCCTAAACCGAGAAGCTTTCCATTCTCGAGTATCCCGATCATGTCAGCTAGTCTTTCTGCTTCTTCGAGGTAATGAGTCGTCAAGAAAATGAAATGGGTCTTTTTTAATTCGTTCAATTTGCCCCAGAGATCTGCCCTTATCACTGGATCGAGACCGGTTGTCGGTTCGTCGACGAAAAGAATCTTTGCTTCCGTTGCGAGGATCATAGTCAAAAGTACTCTTCTCTTAACGCCGCCAGAAAGATGCCTATTGAGCGTGTTTTCATATTTCCCCAGTTCAAGGCGTGCAAGTGCTCCCGCAACTTTTGAAGCAGCTTCGCTTCTGCTAAACCCCCTGTACAAAAGGTATGAGTAGATTGTCTGCCTCGGAGTTAGCCACGGGACAAGCCTTGCCTCCTGCGGCATCACTGCTATTTGTTCCCTTATCTTCTTGGCATCATTCGATGTATCCATTCCATTGATGCTGGCGCTTCCGGAGCTTTGTTTAAGCTCTGTCGCTAGGATTCTTATGAGAGTAGTTTTTCCAGCGCCATTCCTCCCCAAGAGTGCAAAGATTCCTTTGGTCTTTATTGAGAGGCTTACGTTCTGCAATGCAGGAAGCGCGTTTCCATATTGCTTGGTGAGGTTTTTGCATTCCAGAAGATCTTCCATTCGCATCATTCACTTTTTTGAGTTTTTGATAGCGTAATACGATTCTAGTCGAAAGTAGTTAGGCATATTCGAGTTACAAATATGTGACTGCAGTATACGTTTCGGGTTTCCATACAGCTGTTTTGGTAAACTGATCTAAAATCCATTGAGATAAATCAAGGAAAGTTTTAGGACGCAGAGTCGGAATTTTCAATTGAGATTGTCTATCAAGTTCGTATATATAATAGGGTTCTAACAGGCAGGGGCCCGGTATCGGTTTAATATGCAAGGAAAGAGGTCGAAATTTTCAAGACGAGTTCTTGTTCTGGGGTTTTCGCTATTGTTCGCGTGCTCTGTATGCACAATGCTCTCCACTATTGCCTTCGGACAAACATCAACATCAACCACCAGTACACAATCAACTAGCACCACGCAGTCAACTAGCATGACGGAGTCGCCCAGCAGCACTCAAACAATTGGAGGATCAAACCCCGATTGGGTTTTTGCAGGGGCCTTCGTGAGTTACTCTGTGAGCGCTAGTTGGAGCGGAAAGTTTGCTTTATCCAACGGTAGCTCCATGGAAATCGCAGGAAATATCACCGGCTCGTTCATGATTACAGTGAATAGTATAACTTCGCCTTATGCAAATATAACATCAACACCAAATCTGGCTCTGGAAAATAAACTAACATATTTCAACGGAACCGCCCAATTCGATGACGAATCCTTAACCTCCGCCAACGCAAGTTCAACTGTTGTTCCATTAGATGAGCTCAATTTCGGTAATCTTATGCAGCAAGAACTAAATTCCACAAGCTCACTCTATTCCTTTTCACCAACTTTCAATACCACTCTTTCCTCAGCCCCGGGAGTTCTCTATCAGTACAACTCCACCACCAAAGTTCCAGCGCTTTATCTAAGCTCAAGCATATCCGAGCAAACGTCCATCCCATCCAATATCTTGGGTTCCACGACCGGAAGTTATTCGCTAAATGGAACCTCTGACATGTACATAGCACTTGTTCAGGACATTCCACTTGAGGAGACAGTGTCCCTCCAAGGATCAGTAACATTGTCGAATCTGCAATTGAGCGAAATTCCCCAAACTGCATCAGGAAGTGGAAGTCTTATGGCCTCAGTTACTTTGGGTTCTACAAACGTGGATCTCTCTGCAGGCAATAACGTCCAACAGACCATCATAAAAATTCCCACTTATTCGACTTCCCTTGACGTAATGTCGAATTCCACAATTGACAACGCCACTACCTCAGGCAATGAGCTCATTGTGGCCGTAACAGGTCCCTCTGGAACTACCGGAGTCCTCGACGTAGTCGTCAGTCCCTCGTTGTTAAGCAACGCAGGAATCACAAGCCCTTCGCAGGTTGGGGTCACACTTGACGGAAACACTTACACAAATTACACGATCACCGAGGTTGGAGGAAGCTATCTTTTCACGATCTACTATCACCACAGCTCGCATAAAATAGCTCTGACCTTCGGAAACGCGAGTCTCGGTACAAACAAAGGCTCGATATTATCTGTGTCCGGATCGAGCTCGTCCTCGTCTAGTTCTACGTCGCCAATATCCACTACGACGATTCTTGAAATTGTCTCAGTGGTAGTCGTTGTCGTGATAGTTGTTGCAGTAGTTGCATTCATGCGCCGATCAAAGACGGGAAACATGGAGGGGACAGCGTCTCCTTCTCCCGCTCCAGCACAGTAGCAGGCATAGACGTGGAACTCTTGTCCGGCTCCTCTGCGTAACTTCCGGCGACTAACATCTTTGCCTCTACTTTCAGTGGACGCTATTTCCAAGTCCTACAAGGACAAGACAGAATCTCTGAGCGTTCTTTCAAAGATCAGCTTCGGACTTGAAGGTGGGCAATTTTGCACGCTGTTTGGTCCTTCGGGCGCCGGTAAGACTACCCTCATCAACATAATTGGAGGATTGGATCTCCCTGATGAAGGGCAAGTAATCTTTGAAGACAAAAGAATCGATTCTCTCGATGAGCGCTCAAAAGCCAAGTTAAGAGCTAGCACAATTGGGATCGCATTTCAAAATCCCAATCTCGTGGTTCATCTCAATGTCCTTGAGAACGTCATGTTGCCCTCCCTCTTTGAGAACCGAGAGGACCGGAAGCTCAGGGCGATTTCACTTCTCAAGCGCCTGAATTTGGAAAGCAAGCTGAAAAAAGTGCCCTCGAAACTTTCGGACGGAGAAAAGAGACGTGTTTCTATAGCTCGGGCTTTGCTTACGGAACCAAAGTTGATCTTGGCAGATGAGCCCACAATAAACCTCGACTCTGAAAATAGGGACGCTGTGCTAGATCTAATCCAGGAAGCAACAGAGAAAGGAGCCACCACAATTGTCGCGACTCATGACGAAGATGTTTCTCGGCTTTCCGACTTGGTGCTACACATTAAATTTGGACAATTGTCCTAACTAAGCCTGCTGATCGACGAGCGTTCGCCCAAGGAGCTTTGGCATCACTATCCCAATTGCCAATATTGAACCCAACGTGGTCGCGACAAAAGCTGCGGTGTAGTTGAGAACTGTGCTAGGGTTAGTCAGACTATGAGTTGCGGCACCAAAAGCGAAGTTCGCTGACACGTGAATTCCGACAAGTGAATTGAAGTAATAGGTGAAATAGCCAAGCACTCCCACTCCGATTAGAATTGCAGGTAGTACAGATAGAGCAAATAGGATCCAGTTCTCCAAAAGAATCATCTTGAACACGCTCGCTCTTCCGCCATAGCTTGAGACAAGCCCACACTCCCATCTTCTCGTGTTTATGTTTGAGATAGTCAAAGTCGTGAGGATCGCGAAGGCAAACACTGCCTCTGCTAGCACCACGGTATTTGAGATAGAGCTTACGACCGCAGTTACAGAGCTCAACAGTTGGGCCGAGCTTGAGAGGTCAATTGTTTCAAGTGAGGGATTGCTTTGATCGATTTGGTTTGCAACTGTCGTGGGATTTGCCCTTGAATCGACCTGAATTATGAAAACAGATGTGGAGTGCTCTAGGGAGAACAAGTCTTGGGCGGTTGAATAGCTAATGATTATCGAATTATCCAAAATCAAATCTGAGGTCAGCGCGACTCCGACAACTTGGAAGTTCTGGTTGTCCACGGTTAAAGCTGAAGGCGGGTCGGCCGAAGGACTGCCCACTGCAATCACGGCTTGCGAGCTGTTCGGCTCGGGCCAATGACCCTTGTCTAACCCCAAACTAAGTTGCCAGAAGTTAATGTCCAACCCCACGACGAGAGACGCACTACCAGACAGGGACGTGCGAAGGTCTTTTACGATGAGTGGGGTTACGTCAGACACACCACTGACTGCTGAAATCGTTGACTGATCAGATAAAGGAACGGTGCTGTTCGCCGGGATGAGACCGATTAGAGGCGAATTGCGCTGATACGCAAGAAGGACCGTCGGAGACGAGCTTGAAAGAGTGGACACCCAATTAGGAAACTGTCCTATCGTGGCTCCTATCGTAACGCTAGAGCCAATTACAAAAGAAAGAAGCACAATTGAGATAATGGATCTCTTCTTTCGACGAGAGATGGCAAGAAAGGCTAGCTTTAGCGTATTTCCTCGGCGATAATTTCTTTTGCCTGTTGACATTTGCTGAAGAGCGACCGCTGGAGAAGGCCTTGCACGAGCGAAGTCGTTTATCTACGTGCTGGTTCTTCTCTCAAATCTTTCATCGGCGAAAGTCCATTTTCCTTTCTCATTTTTTGCTCAATGATCATGGAACAGCTATCGGCTTTGTTTACGGAAATCGTATTGTGGAGAGGACCGTCGCATCCTTCAAACACGAATCTGATCGAATCCGCATCTTTTTGAGCTCCGAATCCCAATGCCAACTAACCTGTCAAGCAATGCATCCTCGAAGATCCGATTCGGTCCATCTTCGCCAACAACCATAGGGTTTCATTTTAAAGCAGGTCCACGGGTTATTCGACAATTTACTTCCAAAGCAAGATCTAAAGACAGAACTTATCTCTATCGAAGGCCCGTTATTCTTATATGACAACATATCTTCGTGAGCGTATATGTCCTCAACAGCGGTAGGGGAGACTGGCAAAGGAAGATTTGCCTCCCTGAGAGGCCAAGCAAGAGCTTACTCACTTCTAATCATTTTGAGTATCATATGGGGCCTTGCTTTTGATGCAATCAGCGTAGCAGTCACACTTCTTTCTCCGGTTAATCTGACACTGTTACGATGGTTCGTAGCCGCCGCCGGGTATCTAGTGATTCTTCCTTTTCTAGGGAAAACCAAAATTAAATTTGAAACAAAGGATCTACCAAGGCTCGTAGTTATCTCATTTGCAAACGTTCCACTCTATCATCTCTCCTTAAATTTCGGGGAAACCACAGTTTCTGCAGGAGTAGCGGGATTACTTGTAGCGCTAGGTCCTGTATTCATTGTGCTTCTTTCAAGAGTCTCACTCAAAGAAAAGATAGGAAAAAGGTTGGCCACGGCCCTAATTATTGCGACGCTAGGAACCATTCTGATTTCGATCCCGGAGCTTACCGGGCCGTCAGGCTCCATCATCGGAGTCTTTGAGGTGATCTTGACAGCAGTTGCGTACGCGCTCTTTGCAGTGTTATCCAAGCCTTTGGTTACAAAATATGGAGCTCTTCCTGTTGCGATCCGAGCAGGAACAATTGGGACAGTCATGCTCCTTCCTCTTCTTTCGCAGAATTTCTTCTCACAAGTTGCAAGACTCTCCGCGATTGGCTGGCTTGCTGTTTTGTACTTGAGTATCTTGAGCACCGTGCTCGGATATTCCATGTTCTATACCTTGGTAAGCAGAGGCACCGTCTCGCGCTTGTCAGTGCAACTCTATTTGATTCCTATCATCAGCGTAATTGGCGGAGCCTTGCTTTTGAAACAACAAATCACAATTTTCACTATTGTAGGCGGGGCAACACTTCTTCTCGCGATAGCTCTAGCAACACGGTCTCAGACAAAGAAATAGTGCTCTAATGAAAGAAATCAAAGCAACTGACCAGATCGCGGAGCTAGCCAGGATCTTTTCTGATGCAACCAGAATCAGAATAGTAATTTTGCTCATGCAAGAAAAGCGAGGAATGACGACCATGGATCTTTGTACTAGCCTAGGCCTATTGCAACCGAGGATCTCTTCTCACTTGTCAATTCTCCTAAAGCACAATGTCGTTTCGGTTGCAGAGCGAGGCAGACAGAGAATTTACACTGTGCACCCTAAAGCTGGGTCCATTGTGAAAGATCTTGCCGCGTTCTCTAATAGCAAGCTCGTTTTCGCATCTCCTCGAGCAATCAAAGAAGTGAAAAGCAATTCCGAAATCAGACAGTGCCGCACCTGCTATGATCATCTGGCAGGCATCGCAGGAGTAGAGCTCTTGCAAAAGATGCTTCGTTCAGGTTGGTTATCCAAAGATCTCGGGGTGCATAAGGACAAGATCCATTACCACTTGACTCAGTCGGGAATAGAGTCACTTGAGGAAAGAGGAGTCGATCTAGACCGAGCCAAGAGGTCAAATCGCACTTTTGCTTACGGGTGTTTGGATTGGACAGAGAGAGAGCCGCACTTGGGAGGTTCGCTCGGAAACGCTGTTCTAGATTCCATGCTTTCCTGTGGTATCGTTGAAAGAAAATCGGGGACACGAGCTTTGAAACTGGCGAAGCCAATTTCCTCATGGCTAAGAACGAGCTAGGGTAATCGCTTGGTGAAGGCTACAATTATCTCGCTAGAACTTTGATGGGAAGTTCGACTTTGGCTCTTACTTGCTCGTCATAAAATCGTCTGAGAGACAAGATATCATGAAGTATTTCCACATGAACACTCCCAACTCCATCAGATCTTTGTGCCCAATTTTGGATCTCCCGAATTCTTGCAATGTTTGGAACTGCGAGTGCGAAGTAACCATGCTGCTCATCCTCGACATCAGCAAAAACAAGCATTTCTTCCAGAAAGTCTCTAACGGCCTCGACGACTTTGTCCCTAAACTCAGGAGCTTGGTAAAAAATAACGAGGTCGGCTGGAACAAATCCTTCAAAGGAGCCTAGATTCACACTGGTGAGAAGATAAATCGCGCCTTCGTGAACCATAAGATCTATTCTTTTCTTCACTGTCTTTGTCGATAAACCAGTCTCTCGCGCAACAATACTGTAGGATTTCTTCCAAGCATCGCCTCGTTGAAGGCTTCCAATGATCCTCCAATCTGAAGGAGAAAGCTTCAACTTGTCGCACTGCAAAAATGGCTTATTCTGACAGATGACGTGCTCAGAGTTCGCCATCCTAGTAATACGTCGGGCGGTCTTTTTGAGATCCTGC
Source organism: Nitrososphaerales archaeon (assembly GCA_030041355.1). Lineage (GTDB taxonomy): Archaea > Thermoproteota > Nitrososphaeria > Nitrososphaerales > CADDZS01 > JASHOD01. The sequence continues at coordinate 8,418 of JASHNZ010000017.1, read as the reverse complement.
TCGTCTTCGTAGCAGAACACTGTGCCCAGTTTTGGTCCAAGGTAGTCGCAGACAAGAAGGGTTCGATCCATGAGGGAGACTTCTTTTCTGATCTTCTCCTTCTCTGATTGCGGACGGACATCAAACGTAAGAGAAGCAAGCTTTAACCCAAACAGCGATGGGTTTACTCCGAGATAGAACTCCTTCAACAGACCATTTTGCTTAAACCTTCTGATTCTGTTTCTCACAGTTCCCTGGTCAACATGGATGTTTCTTCCGATAGAACGAAATGATTTCCGCAAGGCGATAGAAGGAAATGGCATAACATTGTTCTTTATGAGCTCCTTCAGAATTTTCATGTCGAGGCTATCCAAGTTCTGAAAGACACTCCCGATTTCCCTGCGAGGAAGTCGTACTTAAGATGTAGTCCAGCTATCTCCTCTCTTTTCTGTTCGGTGTTTCCAAATTGCGGAATCAAATTCCGCCTATTATTAAGAGCGACAATAGTTTGAATGCTTTCGATAGCACGATGTCAAGTCAAAAGCTAGATTTAGAAAAAGAAAGAGAAAGAAATGTGAGCGTGGTGCGTCGACTAATTGAGGAAGGCTTTAGCAAGGGGAACCTTTCTGTGGTGGATGAAACTATTTCCTCCGATCTCGAAGAGCACCAAAGATTTGATCCACCTCTGCCGCGAGGCCCAGCGGGGACGAAAGCTTTGATCATGGGTCTTCGAAGCATGTTCCCCGACTTTACGCTTACAATAGAAGACACTGCTGTTGAGGGGGACATAGTGTGGGCTCGATCGAGAGCCCGAGGGACCAATAGCGGAAGTATCATGGGAAAACCGCCTACGGGAAAGAAGATGGAGATCGACGTAATTGATGTCTCTAAAATCAAGGATGGTAAGATAGTGGAGCACTGGGGAGTACCAGATCAGCTTGGCATGTTGGAACAATTAGGAATTATACAATAATTCCAAACGAGAATGCATAGCGGGAAGAAGTTGCTGACGAATTACTTTTTCCCGCGTTGGAAAGCGTAGAGGCTTACCATCTCTTCTTGAGCGAATGAACTAAGTGCAGTCTCGGGGCATTTCTTAGAGAAGGCTCCAATTCCAGATTGGACAGCGAGAGAGATTTTACTCCTATCCTTGTCCCCACCAGGATCAGCTCCTGCGACAAAGGATTCCAGCTCTTCAGTTGTTTTTCTTCGTCAACGAGTTTTTGCATGTTTAGTGTCAAAATAGAAAAGGAAAGCTCAAGTATTTACTGAGTTTGCAAGATGCTTCCCAAATCTCTAGCAGATTGACCCAAAGATACTGTAGCCGACAAGACAATAGTCTCGCCTTCTTTGTGGTACTCGTCCGTCCTTAATACATATCTAAGGGAATAATATCTAACAACGATTACGTCTTGTGACGGAACAATAATTCAACCGTTTACGCTAGGTTAGCTAACCTCACCCTTAAGATCAAAAAGTTATACTTCTATCTACAACAACCTATGACTACAGCCTAAGAATATTTTGCAAAGCAATTCACGGACTACTGCTATTGCTAGATCCAACTATTTGAAAAGTTAGGAAGCCATCTACAAACCCTTGTGAATTAGCTTGGTAACCATGAGAAGTGACAGAAGATGTGCAACTTCCTAGCGGATACCCGTAATCAGGAGATCCATTACCGATTGAAATCACGACGTAATTGGCACAAACAAACAAGTTAGGATAAACTAAATCTCCAAACCCATCTACTTGATAAGTCCCGCTAAAACCTTGTTTTGGAGTTATCGTGTATACAACAACGGTTCCCTCACTCATATTATTCGTCCCGCCGAATGTCACGTTCCCCACCGATGAAATCACAGAAAAATTAGAGGTAACATAGAATGTGCCACCTCCTTTACAGCAACCAGTAAAGTAAAGCAAGTTTCCTCCTGAAAAATCAAAGGACTTTGTGCCGTTGGGATCATAATAATAATACTTCACAGTCAGTAACAAAGACTCATTTCCTTCAAGGTGCTGACAAGGAAGAAAGATTGTTCCAGAACAAGCAACCGCTCCGACGATATTTGATGTGCTAGAGCTAGTGACTGTTGTAGATGAATTATTCACGCCAGTTTTTTGACTAGTCAATAGAAAATAAGCAGTGCCCAGAATTATAATCAAAACGACGACAGATAATGCGGCACGAGCAAGACGCTCCAAAACCAAGACCCCTGAATGAGTAACATTGGATGCACGAATTTATCGGTTGCCACCAAAATTTTGTCTCGTCATGACTCCAATACATATCTAAGGGAATAATATCTAACAACGATTATGTCTTGCGACGGAATAATAATTCAACCGTTTACGCTCGGTTAGGAAAACCTCACCCGACAATATATCGAAGATCGAAGAGAACGGCCTTGCAGTCCCTTTATCAATAGAGAACTTCATGTTGAACAAACAACCAGATGTAAATCCTACAGATCCTCAAAACGTAAACATCACGAGAATAAGCGAGAGCGAGTTAAACGCTTCCATAAAGGAAACGGATCGCAGTCTTGTGAGTGCTGCTATGTCACGTAACGATTTACGTAACGTAATATTAACGAGTTATCAAGATCGCGAAGGCGATCATATTTAGGGATCAAGTAGAACCTGAAGAATCCACAGAAGACAATGAAGACCTCATTTGACGTGAGTAAAACGTCTCTGTTTCATAAACGAAACAGCTGTTCCAAATATCACTCTTAAATTTGGCAGCTTCGAAGCCTACATTGACGATGTGTCTCTATGTCAAGCCTTCCAAAGCTTGCGATAGGATTCGTGCCGTTGCTAGTTATAGCGCTCCTGTTTGGAGCTTACGTGAGTTTGATCCCAACTACTACAAGATCTGCAAACCTTACGCAGAACTATAATTTTCCAAATGCTGCGGGCACCACTAACGACAGTCTCGGATTAACTCTTTCCCTTGTGCTCAATTACACTTCTCTATTCAAAGGGCAGGCGATCAACATCACGGTGTACGTGACTAACGAGCGCTCGACTCTGAACAATATTTCCGATGCGTCCAATTGGTCGGAAATTTGGTTCATAGGTTGGGGCATGATCGATAGCTGCAACTCCTTTGCGAACGCCGAAGTCTTTCAAGGATATTACACACAGTCCAACATATCCAACCTGCAACCTGGTTCGGAGCTTCAACTTGCAAAGCCCACTTTTCTGGAGTGTCCTGCTCTGAGCGGGCCATGGTTCACATACTTTCCTTTCCAGTCCAATGAAACTCGAGTAGGATACCAGTATTCAACAGCTGGGAATTACGGTCCTGCTAACTCTTCCACTTCCACATTTACATTGTTTAGTCCTGGAGTGTACACGGTTGCAGCAGGCGATGAGTGGGGTCAAATGGTCATTCTGCATTTCGAATTTTCTGGAAAAAGCCCGGTTGAAGTTGTTTCGGTAACTGGTCCGATTCCACCCATCACTCCCGCAGGAGCAACAATTGCCATAACGCTGAAGAACGTGGGCGGGCTTCCAATGATTTCTTTGAATGCAACCCTCAATCTGTCTCCTTTCTCTTATTCATTCATCTTCGACGTAAACTCGTCTAATCCCTTGCTAGCGGGCAATAGCATCAATACCACCCAAATAGGCGGCGCAAGCTATTACGCCGGCAACAGTTATCCCCTAACCGTAACTGGCATGCTAAGCAACGGTGTGTCTTTTTCTTTCACCGAACAAGTTATGATAGTACAACCGAGCTGACGCTTTTCTCTTCAGAAGCTAGAGTTTCTTTCAATCTCTTTTCCGCGACTGCGCAATATTTCTTGTCAAGCTCGATCCCGATCCCTTTTCTTTTTGTTTCTTGGCACGCAATTAAGGTAGCCCCGCTTCCGAGAAAGGGATCCAGTATAGTATCCCCGACAAAACTAAACATTTTGATGCAGCGTCTCGGTAGTTCAACGGGAAAGGGTGCGGGATGCCCGGCTCTTTTCTTATTCTCACCGCTGAAGCTCCAGACTGGATTGGTTAGAGGCTCTTCGTTTTGCCGATCAAATTCCCAAAAGCCGTTGGTCCATTCCAAAAATTCCTCACGCGAAATGTCCGATTTGCCGCTACCGCTCATCTTTCTCCAAGTGTCCTTGTACATGACTAGGATCACTTCCACCGGAGAAATCACAAAAGGAGCAGATGCGCTTAGCCAAGAATTGCCACACCAAGTAAATTTACCACGGCGTTCCACTAACAGTGTTTCATTTGGAACTGATACACAATAGACATTGCCGTTAAAAGGAACTGTTTGGATGCCACGTTTGGTGACGTATTTTAGCTTGCTATCTTTCAACGTTATTCTGTTTATGGCATAATTAGATTTGAATGTTCGATCTTTCCAAAAGTGTGATTTTCCCATACTAGAAGATACTGAATAAGGAACATTCAGCTGCAAGAGCAGATTCAACAACCAATCAAGCATACTCTTTGAAACTGTAGCAAAATACCTCCAAGATCCATCCTCTTTGTACGAGCCATCTCCTTTAAAGAGCCAATCAACAAATATTTTCTTTTGGCGCAGACACAATTCGTCAATAAATTCCGGTATTATTCGTTCGTTTTTGGATCCAAATTTTTCTAGATAGAAGGTGAGCCTCTTATCGCAACAATAGTACTCGGATTTTCCCTCTTTCCAAGTGAACTTGAACGGTAATCGTGTGAGGAGGTTTTCTATTTCGGTGCGATGCCTTAATTTATTTTGATAGATCGAAACCTTATACTGCCTGTTTTTCGGTGAAAAGTAAACGTTCCCATCAGTAAGGAATATTCCAAGAAAGCGCAACCAATCATCCATGCTAAATTTCTCTTCCTTCTTCACGTACACCCTTGGGGTTCTAATGCCGTATGATACGGTTCCCAACGTGAAGAAAGGCACCTCTTCGCCTTCTGTGTAGCCATTGTGGCGCTGAGGAATATGAAATGTCGTTCCGGAGTGGATCTGTTTGAAAATTATTTTTTTGGTATATGGTGTTAGATGAATCATATTATGATTTGGCGTAAGAAGAAGGTCAGTAGTTCTGGTCTTCACATGATACATTAAACCTTCATAAGGATACGCGGTTTGGTCGAAAGCCTTCTGGTATTCTAATAGACCACTTGAAGGATTTAACGTTGCGAATCTGTCATTGTTGAGGTCGATATCCTTGAAAAATTTCAAACCTTCATACGTCATAACTCTCGTTTTGTCATCATAGCAACCCCAGGCGGTTCTTCTTGAGATGTTTTGCTCGTTCCATATGATGGTCGTGTGGTATTTCCAGCCTACTTCTCTTGCGATCGTTTCAATGTCTGCGTAGACACTTTGCTGCCCGCCTTTGTTTTTGTCCAAGGGGATGTTAAGGCACAATCGCCCGTCAGATTTTGTGAGTGAGAGGCATTTCTTCAGCCAGGTTTTTGTGAATTTGAGATATTGGGAGTAAGGGATATCGTCCTTGTATGCGCCGTACTTTATGTCGACGCTGTATGGTGGCGAAGTCACAGTGAGATCGATCGAGTTTTGTTTGATCGATCTCGTGGTAAGAAAATCCTCGTTGAAGATGATCATAGAATTTGCAGTGAAGTACGGCTTCTTCGCCAAGCCTTGCCCTTGTTTGCTTGATAACTATGGTCAAATAAAGACTGTGAGAGACTAGCGCAACGCAATACTGGCTTCGGCCTTGAAACATTGGAGTAACTTAAGGTCTTTCCCCTACAAACAGATGGGGGGGCAGTCCTAGCAATTTCACGGTTGCGAAAGCGCTTTGTAAATCAAAGGCAGAGACACGTCATAGCGGTATTGTATGTTTGTGTGAGTGTCGTTGAACTCCTCGTAATGATGTTTTATTCTCATTTTGTTGAGCTTTGAATGTATGATGCGGGCTCCCCATATTAAATTAAATTGATCTTCTGTACCGCAGTCAATGTAAATCAGCTTCAATTTCTTCAAATTCTTTTTGTACTTCTCTACCATGCGTACTGGATCCCACTTGAGCCACCTCTTCCAGACATCATCTTTGAACTCTCCAGTCTCTAGGTCAAAGGGAAGATCAACGCCGAGGTCCTTAGACCGAGGGTTTGGAGAGTAATGCGCAGCCATAGCAAAGGTATTGAGCGCCTCATGGAACTCGCCTCTCCTCTCTTCAGGGTGATCCCAAAAGTTTTCCAGCCACTTTTTTGGTCCTCCCGCCTTCTTGAAAGCCTCCAGTGCTCGTGGAAAATCTCTAAGATAGCAGTACTCAAACGCCGAATCACCGGAATGATCAGCTAGGGCACTGAATACTTCTGGATGATGCATACCCAGCACCATAGAGCCGTAGCCGCCGGAAGATTTGCCCCAGACAGCCTTCGAGGATACGTTATACTTTTTTTCGATGAAAGGAACGATTTCGTCGATGATATAGTCCTCGTATCTTCCCGTAGCCGAGGAATTGATGTACTGATTTCCGCCAAAGCGAGTAAAACAGTCTAACATCACGATTATCATCGGCCCGGATGTTCCACGTGAAATTAATCGGTCCATGCGTTTGTCAAGTGGTTCGATCAAAGGATCTCCTCGAAACATCATCGCTCCGGTCCCGGTAAACCCGACAACGCCAAATACTGTAACAAAGCCCTTGGAGTTGCTTTTGGAATACCCTGGAGGAAGATAGACTGTAATGTCTCTTACGTAAGGATCTTTCAGCGGATTTGATTTCAGGACTTTGCTTTCGAAACTATGAGTTACTACCTTTCCTGTTTTGCTTGGCAATTTTTCACTCTCCCTTCTTGGATTAAGCTTTACTTGATGCTTCCGAGCTCATCATAACTGGAGATAGCAATGTCAAATGCCATAGGTCCAAGTCATTACTTTCTCTTCATCTCAATTTTTTCCAATTTGGAATCTGAGTTCGGAAAAATTGGAACCATCTAGCAATCTCGATTACTTCTTGAATAAGTATGCGTGACCGGCGCCTGTGTATCCATCTGCAGTTTCGCCCGGCGCACCAACGACTGCGAGCTTGCCGCTTATCGAGACTGAAGCGCCAAAGATTCCATATTCCTGTGCATTGGGACTCGTCAGGTTCTGGAGCAGCCTACCGGTGGATGCGCCGAACACATAGGCGTGACCGGCGGAGCTGTATCCATCTGCAGTTTCACCAAATGCTCCCACAATTGCAAGCTTTCCGCTAATCCCGACTGCGAAGCCAAAGTATCCACGTTCCTGTGCATTGGGACTCGTGAGGTTCTGGAGCAGCTTACCGGTGGATGCGCTGAACACATAGGCGTGACCGGCTTCGTAATATCCATCTCCAGTTTCACCATATGCTCCTACAATGGCAAACTTGCCGCTGATGGCGACTGCACCGCCAAAGTAACCTTGATACTGTGCATTCGGACTTGTGAGTGTCGTGATCAGCTTACCAGTTGATGCGCTAAACACGTACGCGTGACCGGCGTAGCTTTCTCCATCTGCGGTTTCAAAAAATGCTCCCACAACTGCAAGCTTGCCGCCAATGGCGACTGCATAGCCGAAGATTCCAGCTGACTGTGCATTTGGACTCGTGAGTGTCGTGATCAGCTTACCGGTGGATTCGCTGAACACGTACGCGTGACCGGCGTAATCGTATCCATTCGCAGTTTCATACGGTGCTCCTACAATGGCAAGCTTTCCGCTAATGGCGACTGCATAGCCAAAGTATCCACCTTCTTGTGCATTCGGACTCGTGAGTGTCGTGATCAGCTTACCGGTGGATTCGCTGAACACGTACGCGTGACCGGCGGAGCTGTTTCCATCTGCAGTTTCACCAGGTGCTCCCACAATGGCAAGCTTTCCGCTGATGGCGACTGCATTGCCAAAGCTTCCACCTTCCTGTGCATTGGGACTCGTGAGGTTCTGGAGCAGCTTGCCGGTGGATGCGCTGAACACATAGGCGTGACCGGCGTAATCGTATCCATCTGCATTTTCACTAGGTGCCCCTACAACTGCAAGCTTGCCGCTGATGGCGACGGAACCGCCAAAGTATCCACCTGACTGTGCATTGGAACTCATGAGTGTCTTTGGATACTTGGAATCGCGTGTCGCGTGAGCTAGTTGAGGCGAAGGCGAGTAGGCTGAAGACGCAAATACGGAGGAAGTGAAAATAATCGCAGATAAGATCAGGATCAAAAACAGCTTACGTACTTCGAACTTTCGAGCTGAAACCAAATCACGGTCACTTAGTGGATGGAGCAATTTCCTTTCAAGACTCCGTTCCAGCTCAGCTCAAGCTGCTTGCTAAAAGGATTTTCTCTTTCACAACTTCCCTTTTAAGCTTCTCATGTTTTTGCAAGGCTCTTAGGCGGCCCTATTCGATCTCTGGGTTCAATCCAAGGAATGCCAAGAGCTGAGAAGACATCTTCCTCCGTAGGCGTTTCAATAATCCGTCTTCCTTTGCCTGAGCTGCT
>JASHNZ010000094.1 GCA_030041355.1 Nitrososphaerales archaeon | reverse complement strand
AATTTCTTCCGAACCGGGATCCGTTCAACGCACAGTGCGTTGTTCATTTGCAAAACGCGCGCCTTTGAGCGGCACGTACAACTTTGCTTAACAAAGGATAGAAGCATTTTACAATGGCAATAGAATCTCAAGAAGAAAAACGAGAAAGAAGTACCACTACAAACGTCAAGAACAACAACAAGAAGAAAAAAATGCGGGGGGTGGGATTTGAACCCACGAACCCCTAAGGGACGAGGTCTCCCATTCCAAAAGCATGAAACCTAAGCCTCGCGCCTTTGACCAGGCTGGGCGACCCCCGCAGAGAATAGTGGAGGACTTGTCTTGTTGACGCTTTAAAGAACTACGCCTGAAGAACGAGCTTCTTGACAGATCAAGCTCATCAGAATTAAATAAAGAAGGGCTCTAAACAGAATTGCCACGCTAATACTTCGGGAGAAAGTCTTCAAGCTTTTGAATTTCGGAGAAAACATACTCTCCTTTGTAGGCAACACTCCTCTGGTCAAGCTAAACAAAGTCACTGCAAATGTCAAGCCGCTCGTTCTTGCTAAACTGGAATTCCTAAACCCGGGAGGCTCAGTGAAGGATCGCGTTGGAATAGCGATGCTGCGCGAAGCAATCGATAGCGGAGTTGTGAAGCCAGGAGGAACAATTGTGGAGCCCTCCTCTGGAAACACTGGCGTTGGTTTGGCTCTCGCTACCATAATTCTGGGATTCAAATTGGTCGTCACGATGCCCGATAAGATGAGCGTGGAAAAGAGAAGACTGCTTGAGGCTTACGGGGCCGAAGTGATCGTTTGCCCGACTAATGTCCCTCCAGACGATCCGAAAAACTATATTGTGGTCGCGAAAAAGCTCGCGGATGAAACTCCAAACTCATTCATGCCTAATCAATATTCAAATCCAGCTAATCCCAAAGTACACTCTGAGACGACTGGTCCGGAAATTTGGGAACAGACCGATGGTAAGATTACAGCTTTCGTCGCTGGAATCGGAACGGGCGGCACGATAACTGGAGCCGCAAGATATCTCAAGAAGAAAAATCCAAAGCTTCGCGTCATCGGCGTTGATCCTGAAGGTTCTATATTCCAGGATCTTTTCAAGGGACTCAACCGACCCGCTACAAGAGTTTACAAGATAGAGGGAATTGGGGAGGACTTTCTGCCAGAGACAACCGATCTGGGTCTTCTTGACGAGGTGGTTCGGGTTTCCGATAAAGAATCACACTTGATGGCCAGACGATTAGCAAGAGAAGAGGCTCTGTTGGCGGGTAGCTCATCAGGCGCCGCGGTCGCGGGTGCACTAAAAGTTGCGGAGGCGCTTTCCAAAGAAGATGTCGTAGTAACAATCCTGCCTGATCGTGGTGACAGGTACCTTACAAAACTCTATAATGACGAGTGGATGAAAGAAAACGGTTTTCTCTAAATTTGTCAAAAAAAGAAATCGGAAATTGGGGGAAGTACCGTTTTTCTACAAGAGCAGTCCATGCGGGTCAAGAGCCTGACCCAGCCACGGGCTCTGTCAACGTCCCAATTTACGCAACGAGCACCTACGCTCAGGAATCCCCGGGCGTAACGAAGGGGTTTGAATATTCAAGGACCGGGAATCCCACAAGAGAAGCTCTTGAGAACTCAATAGCTTCGCTTGAAAATGCAAGGTATGGTCTTGCTTTTTCATCAGGGATGGGAGCCATATCGACTATAGGAAACGTTATGCAATCCAAGGACAAAATTTTGATTTGCGATGATACGTACGGGGGGACATACAGGGTCTTTACGAAAGTTTTCTCGAAATTTTCTGTAGGCGTGGACTTTGTCGATGCGACAAAATTGGATTTGTTAGAGGACGCGCTCAAGAGCCAGCACTATTCATTTCTTTTGATCGAATCTCCAACCAACCCTTTGATGAAAGTAATAGATATAGAGAAATCCTCGGAAACAGCACACTCGAATAATTCAAGGGTTATCGTAGATAATACGTTTCCCACTCCTTATCTTTCTAATCCTCTTGACTTGGGAGCAGATATTGTAGTTCACAGTACGACGAAGTATCTTGGAGGTCATTCTGACATCATTGGCGGAGCGATCGCCACGAATGATACAAAGCTTTTCGAGGAATTAAAATTTCTACAAAACGCAGTCGGAGCCGTTCCGAGCCCCTTTGACTGCTTTCTCGTCTTGCGAGGAATTAGGACTCTGCCGCTAAGAATGGACCGTCATTGCGACAATGCGCGGGCCCTGGCGAAGTTTCTCAATGAGTTGAAAGAAAAAGGCCGCTTAAAGTCGCTTAATTATCCCGGTCTTTCCCGCAGCCCGTACCACAGTCTTGCGACCAAGCAAATGAGAAACTTTGGAGGAATCCTTAGCTTCGAAATGAATTCCAAAAAGGAAGCAACTTCACTCTTGGAACAACTGAGGCTTTTCACTATCGCCGAGAGCTTAGGCGGTGTAGAATCGCTGATCGAGCTCCCTGCTATAATGACGCATGCATCCGTTCCCGAAAAGGAACGAAACGCAAAGGGCGTGACGGACTCGCTTGTAAGAGTCAGCGTGGGAATAGAGGACAAGCAAGATTTGTTAGAGGATTTTTCTCAAGCGCTCGATAAGATCTAAATAAAGCCTGAAGTTAGGCGTACTTTTTTAATTGCGAAATTTAGGGGAGAAAAAGAAAATAATGGAAAGAAAGTGCTTCGGGGTTGAAGCACTCTATTTCCTTTCTAACCTCATTGGTTAGTTGGAATCGCTTGAGCTATGAACTTTCTTAGTACCAATAATGGAGAAGATATGCAAGCCTAAACCAGATTGAGATCTGGAAACTTCGCTTGAGATACTCCAAGCTCTGCTTGTAGCGAGCGGATTCTCTCTGCATATTTTCTCATATCGGTGCTATTGTTTTGGACTTTGGCGATTCTGTACGCTTTCCAAGTTTTCCTTAGTGCGCCCCAGGTTTGACCAGTTGTGTAAGCCATGTTACTCGAGACGTTGAGAGTATTCTCATTGCTAATCTTGAAGCAAGTTAACATTCTTTGACAAAATGGCTCACGGAGCACGCCATTCACGTCCCAAAGCGCTCTAAAAGCGTCCTAAATCATGGTCCAAGGCGGTAGTTGAGATAACCCGGTGTTAGCTATTGCAATTATTCTTCTCTTACCTAGTCCAAATCTAGCACTATACGAACAGTTCGAAATCTTGCGCTTTGAAATACGAGCTCGTTCATCTATCTGAATGTAGGTCGTTCCGAAAAACACGAAAGTGCTCTTCGATTTCTTCCAACATTTATGAAGATATTCGCTTGATCTTTTGCGAGAACTCTAATTCGATTTCAAGTCGATTGTTATTCACCTAGGGTCGATCAAGGACTGAGTGGCACAGTTTCAACGTAGTGCAAACTTGCAAACGCGGTGAAGACAGCGATGGCCCTAGAAGCAACCAAAGTGAACTGGCCATATGAGCGAACTTGGAGATGCTATGATCCGTTCAAATCATTTCTATCCGCCCTAGGTTTCACTGTCTATCCAATAGAATTCGATTGTGTTAATTCCAAACATCCGTTAGTGGACATTGCTGCAAAGATGGGGCCTTTCTACTGGGCTTTCGAATATAAATCTCAGAATGACAATGTGTCTCGCGGTCTGGATCAACTTCAATGCTACGCGGAATGGTTTGACTACGTCGTACTTGTTAGCGAACATATCTTCGACCATAGAAGTAGCGAGAACTACTGGCACCTTAAGCATCTAGGTGCTGGGATTTGGTTTTATCACCCGGAGCAGGACAAATGCATACAGAAATGTAATCCGGAAATCCAATCCCCTTCCGCACGTAACCGGTCTGTGATTGCGAGGCGCTTTACGAGATTATCCTTGGTCAAACATCGCTTGGCCATAAAGGAGGGCTTGGACCAGCGGCTGGATTTCTGGGCTTTTGTATCCTAGAGTAAAGGTAGTAAATGAGCAGACCCAGGATCATCCAGATTGTTCCAACCTCTCTGCCGAGAGGGTGAAGAATTACAACGAGTATCCAAATTATGAAGTCAGCTACAAAGCAGCTTAGTGCAAAAACAGGAATATCGTAAGCTTCTATGGCGTTTGTTGTTTTCGAGCGGCGGTTGACTCTTATTGACCAAGGTGTCTTGAAAGGACGAATCAGGTTCTTTTCTCTATTCCTCAGTGTAATCAGACTTAATCCTACGACCATGTATGCTATTAGAGCACCAAAGTTGTACATTTCTGCGAGAATATCTAGCTGGCCGGAAAAAGCTACAACTACAGTAATCGCGATAGCCGAAAAGATTATGATAGAAATGTAAGGTGTCCTAAATCTTCCGTGAAGTCTGCCAAAGAATCTGGGTAGAGCTCCTTCCTCGCCCATTGAGTAGGTGATTCTTGAAATTCCAACAATACCAGCGTTTGCTGCGACAATCAAAACTGAAATTCCAAGAATAGCGGTGAGGCCAGCAAAGATCCATCCGTCCGGAAGCCTCGACACGATGAACGGAACAGGGTCACTGATAGCTGCGGGGTGACTCTTAATAGTCTGATACGGGACGAGACCCAGGGCGAGAGTTGAGTAGGCAAGGGTGGCAGCAACAACTGCTCCACTTATGAGGAAGACGGCTCTCGGAATGTTTTTTGCAGCGTGTCTGGTCTCGCCAGCGCTTTGAGACACAACTTCTATGCCAAGGTAAGACGACATTGCTATCGTTACAGCATAAAGGAAATTTGGATAAGTGGGTGCCGTGCCAAAATGCGGCACGCTATTAATTCCTACATGGTAGGAGAACACGAAGCCAACCGTGAGTACTATGATTTCTCCTATAATGTCAAACAGAACTAAAATGTACGAAAATTTCGCCGATTCAGAGATTCCAATTATATTGATCACGACGAGCCCAATGATAATTATCGTTGTTACCAAAGATGCAATCAAGTCTAATTTGGGGAAAAAATATCCCATGTATCCGACGGCTGCTACCGCAGAGATTGCAGTCGTAACTAGATAATCTAAGAGAAGAGCCCATGCAGCGAAAAAAGCGACGGTCCGTCCAAATGCCTTGTTAGCGAAGACAAATGCTCCACCGGGCTGATGGTACGTGCTTGATAATTCTGCATAACAAAGAGCGGTCAGGACATATGCAATTGTTGCGAAAAGGTACGCATAGGTAGCAGCTGTCCCGGCGTATAATAGAACTAGACCAAGTGTGAAGTAGATTCCTTCTGCGACATCGCCATAAGCAAAGGCGAAGTTTCCCAGCAGACCAATGTTTCTTCGAAGGCTTTGCGCACTCTTGCGTTGCATGAAAAAGAAGATTCCTAGCCTTTGTATTCCTAACCAAGTGCTTTTAGGAATCAAGAAGAAGAAGCTATTTAAGAACAGGCGAAAAAAAGATCGCCCGTTTTAGCTCATTGAGAGGTCAGCCTGCACTGTGTTTGATGTCATTAGCTGCAGTGAATTCTACGATGAACTCTTCAGACAAGGAGGGGCCCCTAAGATTTCTTGACTGATCATTCGACATCAAGGAACTCTTAAGTTAAAAAATGACTCAATAAGTGCTTTCGGTTGCAAACACTAATTGCCGGCGGCGGTACGATCGGCTCAAAGCTAGCCATGTATCTTTCTGAGCGAGGGAACGATGTTACGGTCATCGAAGAGGATCGTGCAAAATCTGAGTGGCTCTCAAAAAACTCCGATGCCAAAGTTTACAATGGGAATGTGCTTAATTCGGAACTTCTGAAGGAAGCGGGGATTGACAGGACGGATACTCTTATCGTTGCACTGGGCGATGACCAGTTAACTCGCAAGGTCGTAGAGGTGGCAAAATCTCAGTTCGGCGTTCCTAGAGTAGTGGCTATTGTGAATGAGTCCGCACTTTGCGAGCAAATTAGAGCGAGCGGAGCGAACAGGGTAATTTGCTCTGAGGATGAAGTGCTTAACAAAGTGGAGAACGTACTAGAACCCAGTACATCCAAGACGATCTACAGAGACAACCGCGGAGAATTTCTGATTTCCAAAGTATCTGTGAGCGCGGGGTCCAGAGTGCTTGGCAAGCCGGTCTCGAGTATTGAGGAGAAATTTATCAAAGTGTCCGGAATTTTTCGAGGCCAAGCTCTATTTTTTCCGACTAATGATACTACGCTGGAAATGGGAGACGAACTTTTCATAATTGGAAGACAGGAACATGTTGATAGGGTTGTTGACATGGTCAATGAGGAGGGCTGAATGAGAAGTGTCTGCTTCCACACCATTCGCACTCACCGACATTTTGGGAAGGATTCTTATCGCTGCGATTATTATTGGTATCACCTATCTGCTAGGATACGCTTTCAATCGAGTCGTAATCCGCGCAGTAGGAAAAAGGAGCAGGAGCGCAGCTTACGAAATAGGACGAGTTGGTTCCATCATAATTTGGGTGGTAGGCATTGTTTCCATTCTGCCAGTACTTGGCGCATCCGACGTAGTGGTTGCGGTAGTAATACTTCTTGTCGGAGCTTTTCTCATAATAGCGACAAGGGACTTTACCAATAACTGGTTTGCAGGGCAGATGATCAAAACTCTTGCACCGTTTAGGGTCGGAGACTGGATTAAAACCTCGGATGGATATTATGGCCGAGTCACTCGAGTGGAGGGGCTGTTCACTATCCTTGTCACTCCAAACAATGAAACCGTAGTTATACCGAACAACAAATTAACTTCCGACCTGATTCTAGACAGGACTACCAGCGGGAGTCTAAAAGTTCCGATCGATCTCGAGCTAAGCCCAGACGTGGAGTTTGGCGAGCTAACTGCCGCAGTTTCCAAAATAACAAAGGACTTATCTCAATATCTCGCTGAATCCGAACAAAGAAACTCAGAGCCTGAGATTCATGTATTGTCCAAGACCTCCGATCATGTAAATATGAGGGTATTTCTCAGAATCGAGAATCCTGCAAAGGAAGAAGAAGTGGCTTCGGAATTCCGGAAACGTTTCAGTCTGCTGGGTCCAGAGCGCCAGAGTACTAGGATCACGGATCGAGGGGACATTGAGCCTTAGATTACTCGAATTCGCGACATGATCACAGTAAACCTGCAAGGCGCCTAATTCGGTGGTTTGGATTTTAGCCACCGACCAAGGGGGCGATGAGAACTACGTTGTCTCCATTTATCAGGTCAGGGTCGCCGGACACACCTGTTCCGTTGATCAAAACCTGCATCAGCCCCATTCCCTGTAGCGCAGGATTTTCCTTCCAGAGAATGCTTTCTAGATCTGAGAGTTTAGCGGGGGATTGAATTCTGACAGTCTCCGAAGTCTTTTCGATGAAATTTGACATCCCCAGGTACCGAACATTAATGTCAATGAACTGCCTGTCATGACGGCCGGAAGTTGCTTTGAACGTCGGTCGGGATAAGACGCTCGCCAAACCCCCCGCTCCTATGACGGCCGCAGCCGCTCCAACGGGCAAGATTAAGAGCTTCTGCAGAGCTTTCCTTCGTGTTAATTTCTCTTCAAAACCCAATAAATGTTCAAAGAGAACCGGGTCTTTCGATATAAAAGCGTTAATTGGAAATTTGTTTGAGTGAGTTTGCCAAAAAAGGTCTCTCGCATCGCTTACTTGAAGGCGAAGGACCAAATAGCTGCCTTTCAGTCCACACCAGTATAGGGCAAACCGATTTAGGCACATTGAAGCGATTTTCGTGAGATTTGGAGTGTTAACTGTCTTAAGTTCAGTTCGTAGAACTTATTGAATCGAAAGTAATTCAGACCAAGGCAGACTATTTCTCGCCCAGAAGAAATCTTTTCTTTGCCTCGTTTACATAATCAGACAATTTATACAATTCTTTTAGTTCAAAATTCAGTCCCAAATTAGAGTAAAGAGCTCTAGCGCAGTTTTCTTCGATGCGCTTTGAACCAACATCAAAAATCCGTTCGAGTGCCTTGGTGTAGGTCACAATATCTTTTGCCGCTATCGAGGAATCAAGGTAGAACTCGACCGATTTCGCAGTGTCTCGCCCAACGACACTAACAATTCCTTCATGTATCGATTGCCTTAGGATCGAGTTGAAGCCGCCACTCCTCGCATCCGGTCTGGACATCACTTTGCTTCCCCACTTGCTGGTTTTTTCGCCTCCTTGCTCCAGTTCGGAGGAATATTTCCAGTGCTCGAAATCACTCGATAATATCGAAATAGCAGAAAGGCTCCGAAGGCGACCATTGCTACGGTGTGTATTTCTAAGCCCAAAAGTTGGAGGCTCGCAGAAGCTGAAATAATATTGAGCAGTTGGAAGGATCTCAAAAGCTCTGAAATGATCCAAACGATCAGGAAAATCGAGAGCTGAGCTTGGAGGGTCGATAAAGACTTCGACTTGAAAGCCAGCCTCGCAAATAATATCAACGCGATGATTAAAGCTATGGGTACGAGGTCCGCTGCAACATTAGAATCGGGTATCACTAACAAAAACATCGACAAGCCCATTATAGCTTCGCTGTAGTACATGGCTATCCCGATTAGCATGACAGCTGACGCGAGATTGATGTATTCGGCTAAGTCAAATTGGTTAAGCAGGGCGCTGACGTGATAAAAACCGTGGAGGATGGCAAAAGAGGAAAGGAATATCGTCAGATCCCGAAGTGACTTTACCTTCAGCCCTTTTAGCAACGTAAGCAGTACAACGCCCGGGACTATCACCGCGACCGCGCTTATGATGCCCAAAGCTTGTTCTAGAGTAATCAATTGGCTCGCGTGCTTCTGCTCTAATTAAATATGTTTCTCGTGGAGGTGCCCTATATCAACGTATTTCGGACTACCTACTACATAGATAGACGTGGACCGGAGGGGATTTGAACCCCTGACCTCTCGCGTACTTGACTGCATTGTATTATGCAGCTTGCAAGGCGAGCGTTACTACCACTGAACTACCGGCCCCGAATTCAATTCAGCCTAATCTTCAAAGTGGATTTAAAAGGATACGATGGCTAAAACGCAGCTGAAAAAGTTGATTGCCGGCGTGCGATTTTGTTCATCATATTGAACATTTCAGAGCGCCCGTCGTAGCAACGCACGCCAGCAGAGTAAGCCTGGACTATTGCGAAAATTAATGTTACCTTGCGGTTCGAATCCTTATCCAAATAGAGGTTTCTTATGCTGTCTCAGTGCTTTGATCGCGCTTTTTCAATATCATCCGGACATCAACTGCCATTACGCCCATATGATATACAATAAGGGGGTTAATGTCTAGCGAATCGATCTGAGGCTGGTCCACCATCAAGTCACCTACGGCCATTATTGTTTTCGCTGCTGCTGAGATGTCCAGTGGTTCTGATCCTCGGAAACCTGTCATGAGTTGATAGGACTTGATTTCTTTCATCATCACAAGAGCCTCCTCTTCGGTGACAGGTGCGAGGCGGAAAGCAACATCCTTGAATAGCTCCACGTAGATTCCACCGAGACCAAACATCACTGTCGGACCAAATTGTGGATCTCGCGTCCCGCCGACCACGAATTCATAGCCTTTCGGTGCCATCTGTTGAACCAAAACGCCTTCAATTTTTGCTCTGCGATTTGCTTTCTTCGCATTTCTCAAGATCTCTCTGTAGGCTCGCCACGCCTCTCCTGTGGAAGCGATGTTTGTTTTGACGCCGCCCACGTCAGACTTGTGCAGAATGTCTTCAGATACAATTTTCATCGCGAGCGGAAAGCCGAGTCTTCTAGCGAGCGACCGAGCCTCTTTTTCGCTTTTAGCCAGTCCCGAAGAAGCCACTTTGATTCCATAAAGCTGCGCGACTTTTTCCGCGTCGTATTCCAGCAAGGAAAGCTTTCCAGCTTGTGCGGCAGAATCAATGACTTCTGTCGCCTCATCATGAACTTTTTTATTGACCATTCTAATATATTCATCCCAGCTCAAGAGAATTTAGCAGCCGGTACCGAGCGATTAGGGCGTACATTGCGTCAACGGCCCTTTCGGCGGTCGGATAAGCCGCAAACTTCTTTTCTAGCATTCTGGAGTAAGCCAGTTGCGAAAGATGTCCACCAATGAATGCACAGGTAAGAGGTTTTGTCAATCGCTCCTGATCTCTGATTGTCATAATGACCTGCGCGACTAGCATCGGGTCGATATTCGCCGTTTGGCAAAAAAGAGCAATTATTCCGTCAACTTCCTTTCGTTTTGCCAGAATGCCGAGAACCTTGCCGTAGAGGACATCATCTGCATTCGCTGTCATGTCTATGGGATTCCTTATCGAGCCAAAACTGGGGAGGCATTCCTTTAGCTCTTCCTTCAAGTCATCAGGAAGATCCATAAGTTTGAGTCCTAACTCTGAACACTTGTCAGTTGCGAGGACCCCAATTCCGCCGCCGTTTGTCACTATAGCGAGATCTTCCCCGCGAGGGACCGGATTTTCGTTGATCGCCTGCATCCAATCAAAAGCTTGTGTCATCTCTTCCGCCCGCATTATTCCAGCCTGTTCGAAAGCCGCGTTGAAGATGGTATCCTGTCCGGCGATAGATCCAGTGTGCGAGGAAGCAGCCTGCGCTCCTCTTGCGGAACGTCCCGCCTTTATTACCACGATTGGTTTCTTTATGACCGCCCTCTTCGAAGCCTCGAAAAAATTTCTTCCGTTTTTGAGCCCCTCCATGTAGATCAATAGGCATTTAGTCGAGCTGTCGTCGGCGAAAAATTCTACCAAATCAGCGTCATCGACATCAGATTTGTTTCCTATACTGACGATTGAGGAGATGCCATACTTTTCCTCAGTGGTCCAATCCATCAAAGCCAGCCCGAGAGCTCCCGACTGGGTAATGAAAGCCGTCTTCCCCTCAAGGACTTTGCTGGGCCCGAATGTCGCATTCATTTTGCTCTTCGCGTAATAAATTCCAAAAGTGTTAGGGCCAACTATCCTAAGCTTCGATCTTGCAATTGCAAGAATTCTATCTTCTAGTTCTTTGTGTCCACTTTCGGAAAATCCTGAAGTGATTATGATCGCTGCGGGAACATGTTTATCCACGCAATCTTGGACTATTTTTTCAACCAGTTCTGCGGGAACTACTATTAGAGCCAAATCAACTTCTGATGGTATGTCTCTGAGCGTCTTGAAGCACTTTAAACCTAAGATTGAATTTGCATTAGGGTTTACCGGAAATATACCGCCCTCAAATCCCGAGAGACAGATGTTACGAACGATCTCGTGACCTATTTTGCCCGGTGTCTTTGAAGCGCCGACGATCGCAATGTTTCTCGGATTGAAAAAACGTCCGATGTCTTTCACAGCGGTCAAAGAGGACGAAAACGGACTTGTCTTTGTTGTGTATATTGATGTTTCAATTTTTTTTGCAATTTTGCGGCAGTTTTTCTATTGTCCCAATGAAAGCTTTTTCTACAGAACTGAGAAAGTTATGTATTTAGAATTCAGTAGGGCCTGTGGCTCAGTTCGCCCTTGTGTTTTCAAAAAGATCTCAAGTGCGAGAGTAGCCAGGCAGAGCGGAGGACTCTTAATCCTTAGGTCATGGGTTCAAATCCCATCAGGCCCGCTATTACATTTGAACAGCGATGGTTTTCGTCAGCAGTGGTGACACAAGATAGATTTATCATAATGTATCTCGTGGTTCTGCATCATGAACCATTCTCGCAGAGCTTTTTTTCTTTCAATGTTCGCAGTCGCAGCCGTGCTTCTGTCTAGTCAGTTTTTGGGATCAGCGGTTCCTTTTGGTGCGACTCCAGGCTTGACTTCAAGCCCTCCGCGAATTGAGCCCATCGGATCCACAGGAGCGGTCGCAGCTAGTCATGGCTTTACTTTTGTCTCTAATTTTGAGAACTTGAAACTCGACGGCTGGACCCGAGTCTCGGGTGCTACTCCAACTGTTGTGACTTCTCCGAATTATATCGGGGAACCAGTCCTGAATTCGTCTGCAAGTAATGGTAACCAGGTGGACTACGCAACGAAGGGATTCAAATTAGGACAGTCGCAAATCTCCTTTGAAGTGGCAATGAATGCTGGATCTAGTACTGAAGGCTATTTTGGCATAGGTTCGTCAAGTTCTAATTTCGTGGCGCTCGTAGGGGTTGTGGACGGAATCGTTTATGCTGGAAACAATCTCACTAGCCTGCAAAAGATTGGGCCAGTACCAGAGGGTACGGCGTATCCCGCCGGCTGGGTCTACATGATTGCTGACATTACGTCTTCCCACGACCAATGGAGCATGGTAGTTTATGTCGATCAAACCTACACGGCCAACGCTACGATCAGTGTGCCAAACGTTGGCAAGTACACTGGCGCCCTAATAGAGACGACGAGCGGCACGATCTATTACTCGGACATTACGGTCTCCACCTATCAAATGGCCATCAATATCTCAGGCTACAACAACATGGAAGGCTATGGACAGGGTTCGGATCTTTACGTGAAACTTTTGCCTGCCTACAACAACCTGACGGCTGTCATGACACTCAATTCTTGGTCTGTTCCGCAGGCAGGCATACTCAGTTTCCAAATCAATGCGATGAACTACACCGGTACGACCCAGAGCACTTGCGTGGGCTTCTTCCAGCTCGGAATGTGGCTAGGTCAGGGGTACATCGAACCCTGGTATGTCCCAGGAGTCGATTGCGAACCCAGCTTTTTCACAAGCCAGCTAAAGACCCCGCAAGGGACAGAGCTCGTCCTCTCGGTGCTGTTCCAGCCCAGTAAGCACCAGATTCTCTTCATAGAAAATGACGTTACGATCTCCAAGAAGTTTGAAAAAGCAATTCCATACGATGGCGGGGCGTTCTACGGCGCCTACACCCAGATGGAGTTCCAGCCCTGTTGCGCAAGCTACCCGATAGGAGACTATAAACTGCAAGGCTCAATCTTCGGGCTTCAAATAACAACAATGAAGGGAAAGACCATGCAACTTCCGGCAAATTACATGGTGCCTTTTGTGCTCGACGCCCCGAGCTCTTGGGTGCTCGAATACTACCAAAGCACTCCAGCCGGCTACAATGAGAGCAGTATCTAGAGCCACTTTACTCGGGCTCGATGTTGTTCGCAGTTTATTTCTGCAAAAGCTAATCGTTGGATTATTGTTCATAGCTACGGCCGTACATTTCTCGAGAGCTCCGTGGACAGAACAGTTGCACAAATGTCTGCAAGCAGCCACGTAGCCTTTTGAGTCATATTCTACGTCTTACGCCTTGATACTGACGCCAAGGGAGAGATCAACGAAGGACTACTCCAGAAGAACGCTGAAGATGTAAAGGGGAGAAGCGGGGCAATACTTCCCCCCAAAGAGCTTTTAAGTCAGTTATTGATGTGCCCAGCGGGCCAGCTTTGATGAAGCTTTGTAGGCTTCTGGAGAGCTTGTCAAGTTATCCCGGTTTCAAGTACATTCGACTTCTTGACGTTTGCAATGGCTTTAGTTTTCCGCCTCTTACATGGTCGTAAAAAAAAATTCGGTGTGTAGATAGCTACTCTCAGAAATTGCCATTGTTAAGTTCCCAAGATCCCCTGTCTATAGCATTTTCAAAGAATAACTTGACAGGCTCCTTCTGGAACTAGCTTCGTTTATCAAAGTAAGGAAGATAGAGCGTTTCGGATATTTTCAGAATAGATACAAACGCAAAATCAGATGGAGAGATTTTTGATCTTATTCCTTGAACAAGTACGCGTGACCGGCTTGATAGAATCCATCAGCAGTCTCGTAAGGCGCACCTACAATCTCAAGCTTGCCGCTGATGCCGACTGACCAGCCAAACAATCCGTAATTTTGCGCGTGGCGGCTGGTAAGTGTCTGAATGAGTTTTCCAGTGTTAGCGTTGTACACATAGGCACCGCCAGTGCCCCCATTTTCATCGTACCCGCCTACTATCGCGAAGTTGCCACTGATCGCAACCGAGGTGCCGAAGAATGAATAAGATTGCAGATCCGGACTTGTAAGTGTCTGAAGCAGTTTCCCGGTATCTGCATCAAATACGTACGCGCGTCCTGCGCCAGTGTATCCATCAACAGTCTCCCATTCCGCGCCAACTATCGCAACCTTGCCGCTCATTGCCACCGACCCGCCAAACGTTCCACCTGTTTGCGAGTTGGGGCTACTGAGCGTTTCGATGACTTGTCCGGTGTCCGCGTCGAAAACGTATGCTTGGCCGGCGCCCACGTATCCATCAACAGATTGGTTATCGGCACCCACAATGGCGTCTTGGCCGCTGATTGCTACTGCCGTGCCAAAGTGTGCTTCTAATTGCACGTTCGGGCTTGTGAGATTCTGAATGAGTTTCCCGCTGCTGGCGTTGAACACATATGCCTGACCTGCGCTGGTGTATCCATCTGCAGTCTCAATAGGCGCGCTCACTATCGCCAGGTTGCCGCTGATCGATACCGAGTATCCAAAAAATGCTAATTGCCCCGTAGGGTTGCTGAGCGTTTGGATCAGACCTCCGGTAGTCGCGTTGAAAATGTACGCGCGGCCAAAGCCCCCGTCTCCATCTAGTCTTTCGCCATATGCGCCCACAATTGCGAGGTTGCCACTGATTGCGACCGAGTTGCCGAAGTATCCGCCGTTGTCAGCATTGGGGCTGGTGAGTGTCTGAACCAATTTCACGGTGCTAGAGTTGTACACATATGCGTGGCCGGCGTACGATTGCCCATCTGCAACCTCTTGAGGCGCACCCACTATCGAAAACTTGCCGCCGATAGCTACGGACCAGCCAAAGTTTCCTTCATATTGCCTGTTAGGGCTTGTGAGCGTCTTCGGATAGCCTGCTTTGAGCGGGGAAAGACTCTGCTGACTTGTTGAAGTAGCAAAAGCTGAAACAGAAAGAATTGAAGGGGAGAGGAAAACGAAGAGGAATGCCAGAATCAGGATCAGATTGCATACGAAGAACTTGCGTTTTTCAACAGAGTGAATGGGGGACATAACGATGCCTTGGAGAGGGCCCATCTTGAAATTAGTACATATTTCTTTTTTTTGGTTCGTTCAAGTCTTGGTCAGCTTTGTTAGTCTTGGATCCCTCAACTCTATATATGCGAGAACAAAGCATCACAGCGCGATGCTGCTTTACAGAAGCAGCATTCATGTGCGTAAGTTCGAGTCAACTGGCAGGTAGAGAATTGATGGCAGACGCCAAAGTTCTTTCTGGATCACTGGTAAAGGATCCGAGGGGAGCATGCCATTCATTGCTTTCAATTGATCCTGGAATCATATATGTGAGCATTCTTTCCTTGACCGGGGAAGAGATCGGTTCCGCTGCCAAGCCATCGGCGAGCGCGATGATACAGTCAGGCAGCGGCGAATTAACTGAACATCTTAGGGCGATCAGTTCGATTATTGCTCAATATCGCAGCTCAAGATCTGCCATGCCCGAAGCCGAGCGCTTGTTCGGGGAGTTCAAGAACATAGTAGTCACTTTTGGCAACCTCAAGGTAATAGTTATGATAAGTCGTCTGGAAAAAGTGATGATTGCGCTGATAACGGTGAAGGACGCTGATGAAAAGAGGATTACCTTCCAATCCTCAAAGATCATCTCTGGTTAGTCTTGTTCTTATGGAAGCGAAATAGCCCGCGGTCACATTCCTACTTTGCAGGTAATGCTGAGGATATAGTCCTAAAGGGATGAAAAAGAGGAAAGGGACGAATTAATCATACGCTAGATATCTTTATCACAAAGTCGCTCACTTTTCGAGCCCATGAAGAAGAAAAGCAGATGCTTTATCCTTGCATTTATTATGGTTTCAGTAGTCCTTCTGTCAAGTCAGTTCCTTGTCTTATCGGTTCCGTCCGCGGTTGCCGCAGCTCCGACCGACAGCTCGATTCGAACAGCTCCAATAGGATCTACAGGCGTTCCTTCGGCGGGTCATAACTTTACTTTTGTCTCTAACTTTGAAGATATGAAGCTCGATGGCTGGACTGTAGTTTCGGGTTCGACTCCAACTGTAGTTACTTCGCCCAATTATTCGGGAGAACCGGTCTTGAACTCATCTGCTAACAGTGGTTCGCAGGTGGACTACGCGACAAAAGGATTCAAATTAGGGCAATCAGCTATTTCTTTCGAAGTGGCTATGAACGCAGGTTCAGGAACCAAAGGATATTTTGGTATCGGATCTTCTGACTCCACGTTCGTCGCGGTTGTTGGAGTTGTTGACGGTAAGGTATATGCCGGTGCTAGTCTCTCCAGTCTAAAGGAAATCGAAGCCGTACCCAAAAACACTGCTTACCCAAAAGGGTGGGTCTACATAATCGCCGACATTGTTCTTACCAGCGGCAAGTGGACGATGCAAGTGTACATCGATCAGACGTATACGGTCAACGCAAATATTAACGTCCCGAACGCAGGAAAGTACACGGGCGCCTTAATTGAGACAGACAGTGGCACAATCTACTATACAGACATTATAGTTTCGACGTACCAGATGGCGATCAACATTTCCGGCTACAACAATATGGAAGGATATGGACAAGGCTCTGATTTGTACGTCAGGCTTTTGCCTGCCTACAATAATCTTACCGCCGTTATGACTCTTACCAAGTGGTCCGTTCCTCAGTCTGGAATCTTAAGTTTCCAAATCAATGCCATGAATTTTACCGGCACAACACAAAATACTTGCGTGGGCTTTTTCCAGCTCGGCATGTCTCTTGATCAGAGTGGACAGATTTCTCCCTGGTACGTTCCTGGCGTTGATTGCGAGGCGCAAGGTTTCGTAAACCAAGTTTCGACTCCTCCGGGGACGCAGCTTGTTCTTTCGATATTATTCAAGCCCAGCAGCCATGAGATAACCTTCATTGAAAACGATATCACGATCTCAAAGAAATATGAGGTGTCAATTCCCTACAACGGAGGAGCCTTCTACGCAGCATATACTCAAATGGAATTCCAACCGTGCTGCAACAGCTACAAGATAAATGATTACAAGCTTACTGGGTCTATTTTTGGATTGGAAATCACGACGACCGGTGGAAAAACCATGCAACTGCCTGCGAGTTACATGACGCCCTTCGAACTCGATACACCGACTTCGTGGCTCTTGGAGTATTACCAAGGTACTCCAGCGGGCTACAACGAAAGCAGCATATAGATTCGGCCAGCGTACTACGCGCGGCTTGTATTTTCCGCGAATGTGATTGGGCGAGCTTTTGCTCGTTTCACTAACTCAGTCAGGTAGAACTCGCGTGGAATGATCCATGACAGCCAATGAAGAGTCGAAAAGTGCAACACGCCAAACTGCAGCTTGGTCTGTCTGAGAAACTACAGTTTATTCCCGCAATTTCCGCAAAAGCTGACCGTCGGACTATTGTCGGCGCCACACTTTGCGCATTTTTTCATTCCTAGTGGCGCTCCGCAATTATTGCAGAATTTTCCAGTGCCAGCGGTTTTGCCACATGTTGGGCAAACCGTTTGCTGAACTTCCAGAGGACCGCTAATTTGTTGCTGGTTTTGCGCACTGGCCCAAATTTGATCTTTCGTTGCTTGAGACTTCGAAGCTCCAATTTCCGAGGCGGCTTTAGGAGCATCTTCAGTACACAGGCCTCCTGCCTCTTCATTCCAATCCAGGTCGCAAACATATTTGTGACATCTGGGGCATCTGTGGAAATGAGGCATGGCTTCATTGGAAGCCTGCTGAAAAGCAGCTTCGCGTTCCTTGTTCCACTCTGGAGTCTGGTATGCTTGACCACCCATCGCGCCGGCCATGTAAGCGTGACTACTAACAGCCCCTCCGAATTGGGAAACTTTGTTGAAGAATCTTTTCTTCTTCGAAGCTTTTGATCCGATGAAGGAGGATTCATAGCCGTCTCCGCAGACATCGCACTTGAACACGAATTGAAATCCTTGTTCGGTACTTTTGTCCACGTAGTTGCGTGTAAAAGATTGCATTAATGCCATGGATATTCCCGCAACCCAAGGCGTCTAATAAGAGTATTTGTTTTTATTATTATGAAACTTCGGTTCCGTTCAAGCGATTAGTTTGCCAAGCTTTAAGCGGCCATGCAGATACTGTTCAAAGCTAGTTTCACCGGAAGACATGACATGCCCCTTCTGTGGGAAGGAATCGCCAATTTACATTAGATGCCCTAAATGCAAGGCCGAGATCAGAAAGGATTATGTCCGCTGTCCTTCTTGCAGTTTGACTCTCCAGATCTTCTGCCCGAAATGCAACAGTCCAACATTTTTTGATGTGTATTGCGAAAAATGTGGTCAAAAGGTCGAGGTCGAGTGCCCGCGATGTCACACAAAACAGATACCCATCGGACAAAACTGCGTTTCATGTAAGAAGCAGCTTCCGTTTGTAAAACCGGCTGTGCAGTAGGGGCGAATTAGAGGAGTGTGCGTTCGTTGCGCGGCTGAAGGATGCCAATGCGGGGAAATGAGCAGCGGTAGTATTCCTTGCCAATGTGCAACGACCATTGGACTGGAATCTTGCAAAGAATGCGGCTGCGATTCCGAACCGTGGTGGAGAGGAATAGTAATTACAGTCGATAGCAAGGGTGGGGCAATAGAAGACTATCTCAATGATAATTACAACGGTAGATCCGGCGGTTTCACAACTACGAAGGAAAAGTTGATTCAAGAACTCACGACCACGTACGGAATGCAAAATGGGAGCGCTGAAGCTGAGTGGGTTTCTCGCAGTCTTCCTTCTAGGCCGTTTAAAGACATCAATGACGTTGCTTACGCCCTAATTTCGCATCTCCCACCGATCAGCTGGAATCGAGTTCAACCGAACGAATTCATCTGGAGATCTGGAAATCAGAGCGTTGCCTACGGTCAGCTGCTTTCAGTCGGCCAGGACCAGAAGGCAATCATGATCGGAGACAATGGAAAGAAGGCCTACGATTCATTTGGCATAGGTGAGCGTGGACTTTCGGGAGAAAGCTGCCCTCTGCTAGCAGCAAAATCGAGAAAGGCGGCTCCCGGGTTCCCGAAGGAGATAGGGATCTTGGATGGGTTCCCTGTCTTTTTCAATCCTTCGATGGAATTTGAGGTTGATCTCACCGTTATGGGTCAAACGAAGGCAACGCGGAGAATAAGCGCTAAAGGAGTCGCAAGGTTTCGAATCTCCGATCCTGCGGTTTTTTTGGAACAAATTGGCTCAAAGGGAAACTACAACAGCGAATCTTCATTTTCTGTTTTGCAAAAGTATTGCGAGGACCTCCTGAAGAAGGAAATGTCTCAACATGAGTTTGACGAGCTCAAAAGCAACGGTTCGTTGCTTGAGAACGTGCTTCTCACAAATGCAAAGAATGTAGGGCTCGAGAGTCTCAAGGTTACTTTTGACTGGATAGGCGAGCTGGGGCCGGGGATGTTTGGAGGCCCAAGTGCCATGCCACCCGGGATGGATCCTCAGAAGATCGCACAGCTAAGACAAATGGCAGAGTCTATGAGGGCGGCTCGGATGGCCATGCCGACATCTATGCAAGGGCAGGCCGCGACAGGTGTGCCACAGTCGATGCAGCCAGCTTCATCTCTGTGTGCGACTTGCAACACAGCAAATCCCCCGAACAGCAAATTCTGCAATAATTGTGGAAAGCCTCTGCCGGTTCAGCCTACGAAGAAGGTCTGTCCTAAATGCGGTCAGCAATCTGATCTCAATATAAAGTTCTGCGGGAATTGTGGGGCAAAACTTCCCTAGTTGAAAAAGTTAGGAAATCAATGGTCGTGTCCAGTGCAAGCTGCGTGGGTGTAGTGTTCTGTAAGGATACACCTGCCAAGCTCATCTTCATCCTCAAACGGCTGAATACAGTGAGCGCATTTGGAATCAACTTCTGGTCTAAAGGAGGACCTTCCTTTGATTTCTTTGAACTTCATTCTTTCTTCCACATGTCTACACTAAAGATCCTCAAAATAGGGGCGAAATCATAGACCAACGGCTGACCAGATATCGTCATCGCTGTCAAGTTGGATATATCCACACATAGAGCATTTCCTTCCCACCAGAGTCGTATTGCGCCCTTTTGATTTGATTTGTCTTGTATACTCCACCATCTGGCCTGCCCTGCACTTTACGCACATCATGGAAATGTTTCATCTAAGAGTGAAAACTCGTGGCCTTCTAAGCTTTAAGTGATGAGTAAGATATGCGTCTATATTTTGGATATTCTGCTCAATAAGCCTTGCACATCGAGAAGAGCTCATTCCATTCGCAAGATCGTTCTGGAAAACAAGTAGTCTAATATAATCTCCAACGCTTCTAAATCTACTTCGACGGAGCAGCCGGCAACCCTTGGGGATTCCTGAGAAGATCAAGCGGATCGAAGATGACCTTCACAGAACACAGGTTAACAAAAAGACAGAGCACCACGTCGGCCTGCTAAAGGCAAAGCTCGCGAAACTCAAGCGAGAGCAGGAAGAGCAACAATCACGCGGGAAAGGAAGCTCGATCGGATACGATGTGAAAAAGTCTGGCGATGCCACGGTTGTGCTCGTGGGACTTCCGAGCGTCGGAAAATCCACTCTTTTGAACAAACTTACGAATGCAAAGTCTAAGGTGGCCGCATATCAGTTTACTACATTGACAGTTGTTCCAGGGGTCATGGAATACAGAGGCGCGAGAATCCAAGTCCTTGATCTGCCGGGAATCATTGAAGGAGCTGCTTCTGGGAAGGGGCTAGGAAGAAGAGTCCTCTCTGTGGCACGGACTGCGGATCTCATTATGTTCCTAGTGGATGTGTTCCAGCCCGAAGCTGCTACACTTTTGAGAAAGGAACTATTTAGCATTGGAATAAGGACGGATCAAAAGCCCCCCAATGTAGTCATTGAGACCACGTCATCCGGCGGAATTACTGTCAGCGCTCAGGTTAAGCTTACTAAAATTAACGAAGAGCTCGTGAAGGACATTCTAAGAGTCTATGACGTGAACAGTGCGAGAGTAATAATTCGAGAAGACATTACTGACGACCAGCTAGTCGATGTTTTGCTCGGGAATCGAGTTTACATTCCTTCCATAACAGTGATGAACAAAGTGGATCTTGTCAATGTTGGTTTCCTGCAAGAAATCTCTTCAAAATTGAATTACAAAATAGTTCCAATTTCAGCAGAAGGTAATGTTAATCTTGCTGCTTTGAAAGAGGAGATCTACAATCACCTTGAGCTGATCCGCGTCTATATGAGGCCTAGGGGCGGGGAAACCGACTTTAAGGAACCTCTGATCGTTCGCAAAGATGCTTCTGTGCTGGACGTATGCAACAAGCTTCACCGGCGCATGAAAGACGACATTCGCTATGCCCAGATCTGGGGAAAGAGTGTAAAGTTCGGGGGACAGAAGGTCGGAATAACCCATCAGCTTCTCGACGAGGATGTCATCACGCTCATAACTAGGTAAGCAACGTAACAAAAATGAAGAATCATGACTTGGACGGTCGAGTTTTAGCTAACTTGCCGGGCATAATGGCAGTAATATTACGAGCTAAGCTTGACCTTGGACAATTACCGGTTGTTCAGTTTTCTTTTTCTTCTGAAAGATAATCTGTTTCAAACTTTCAGTAATCTTTAGAGGGTCAGGATGCTGCCACACGTTTCTTCCAACGGCAAGTCCAGTTGCCCCCGCATCGATTGCACCTTGAACTTGACTTAGAAAGTCTTGATCCGTAGGAGCTTTTGGTCCTCCAGACATGTAGACACGAGCTTTGCCGGCTGATTTAACGGCCCAAGCAAAAGATTGAGAGTCTCCAGTGTATTTGATCTTCACAGCATCAGCGCCTAATTCCAAGCCTGTTCTCGCCGCGTAGGACACAATCTCCCGTGACGTATCATTTTGAACTGCTGCGCCTCTAGGATAAATCCAAGCAATCGCGGGTATCCCCGCTTCATGAGCCTCTTCCTGAATCCTTCCGAATTCCTGGAACATATCGGCTTCAAACTGGCTGCCGAGGTAGATCGTGTAGCCGATCGCCTTCGCTCCAAGCGACACTGCGTACTCTACCGAGCAGTTTTGTTTTGAAATTGGCTCACCTTGAGCCAACGCCGCTTTGCCATTTACCTTGAGAACCAGCGGGACTTTGCCTGTGTAGTATTTTTCAGCTAGCCCCTTTTGGAAAACAATGGCGTTAAACTTGCCTTTCGTTGCAATGTCCATGATATAACCGGGATCGATGTTCTTATCATTGAAGTCCTTAGATGGTCCGTGTTCCAATCCCTGATCATAGGCGAGGAACATACTTCTCCCGTTAGCTAGAAACATATCCATTGTTGCTGATTTTCTCGATCTTTTTGCCAAGCTAGATTCGCGCTCTTTCGACTCCAATATGCTGTCATGCTTCGAATATTTAACTCGTTTTTTGGTATTTGCACTCGGAAGATGACTTGCATCGTGCTTCGGAAAGATTTAGAAGAAACGCGAAGGGAAAATATATCGTGATCAGATCTGAAAATAGGAATTTTGAACGGCGGAGGTGACTGCGCCGGATTAAACGCCGTAACTAGGGCGGTAGTTAAGAGGGCTGAAGAGTACGAGTGGGAAGTTATAGGAATAAGACATGGATGGGAGGGCCTTCTGAATATCGATACGGTCGCACTCACTTACAAGGATGTTCGAGACCTGATTAACACGGGCGGAACGGTGTTGAAGACGTCAAGGACTAATCCTTCTAAACGCCCTAATGGTTCCGAAACAGTCTTGGAAAACGTGAAGAGGCTGGAGCTGGATGCGGTAATCGCGGTTGGTGGGGATGATACACTCAGCGTCGCGGCGATGCTGTACAAGAAAGGCCTCAAGATCGTAGGCGTACCCAAAACAATGGACAACGATTTATCGAGCACAGACTTCACCTTTGGGTTTCTCTCTGCGGTTGAAGAGGCGACTCACGAAGTCGACAATCTCAAGACAACTGCAGAGTCGCACGACCGCATTGTGATCGCAGAGCTGTTCGGAAGACATGCGGGATGGGTCGCTGCTTACGCAGGCATCGCATCTGGCGCTAATTTGATCATACTTCCAGAAGAGCCATTTGATCTGGACGAAGTGGTGTCATTTGTCAAGAAGCGCTACGAAATGGGCGAAAAGTCGACGACGATCGTGATCTCAGAAGGTGCGACTTTGAAGAATCTGAAGACAGTCGATCAAGGAAAAGTTGACGAATTCGGACATGTTCGCCTGGGGGGAATCGGGCAATATGTGGCAGACGAGCTCGAAAAGAGAACAAAATACGATATCAGGACGGCCGTACTTGCGCATCAAATCAGAGGAGGACAACCGACTGCGTTTGACCGAGTCTTGTCCACACGTTTTGGACTTGCCGCAGTGGATCTAATTAAAGAAGGCAAATTTGGGATGATGGTTTCGCTTCGAGGTACCGCTATCACTTCAGTGAGTCTTGAAGAGTCCACTGCAAAACGGAGGACGGTCGATCCTCAGTTACTCGCAGTGACGAAGCAGGTTTCTTATTGAGTTTTTATTGATCAGACCTAGGCGCTGGACACGGGAGTCCGTGCTAATTATGACCACTTTTCAATATCGACTCAGCGTGCTGTAAGCGACTTGATTTTTCGAGCTGCTAGGATTAGGGAAATTCAACTGAGGCGTGATAAACAAGAGGCGTAGAATGAATCCAGCCTGAAAAATCATAATAGTTAAATCGCTATTCTAATAGCATCTCATCGTCAAAAATTGCCAATTTTCGACAGTGGAGAGATGGAAATTAGAACTGAGCGGGCAAAATTGATCATTGGAAAGCAGGAATATGGAGGCGGCACTCTATTTCTAACCAATCAAAGACTGATGTACGAAGTCGGAGGTTCAAGAGGACTTCTGAAAGCCTCAGCGCCCCATACTTACCTTGACCAAAGACTCGAAGGTGTGTCCAACATTACGGTTGGGATGCCATTGATTAACATACCATTCTTTTCAAAGAAGGTCGTTATTATCGAATACATCGAGGGAGGAGGGCGTGGCTCAGTCCAATTGGTCGTAGATGATCCAATAGCTTGGGAGGTGGAGGTGAAGAGGGCCGTTGTCAATGCCAAAAACGTACAGCGCCAAAGCATGAGTCAGAGAGATGTGGAGCTCCATCAGAGGAATGTTGAAGTTGCTAAAGCGAGTGCGATGAATCTAAACTTTGCTCAAGTCGCGCCTCAGCAGCCACAAATGGCAAGCGTCCCCGCACCATCGAATGTTGCAAAATTCTGTTCACACTGCGGAAAGGGTCTTGCCGTCGACGCAAAATTCTGTTCTGGTTGTGGAGATCCTCAATAGGTTAATAATCTGTGGACATCGCAGAACCAACAACGCAAGTCATCGTCTGCAGCCGCACGGTCGGGTTTTTCAATTGCATGTTGAGTGGATTACATCTTTGGTTGCTGCCTAGTCTTGCCTAATCCCGCCGGAGCCAGGTTAAACTGGATTGTCTTGATGCGAGTCATCTCATCAATGCTTTTTCCGACGCCTTCTCTCCCGATACCAGAGTCCTTGTTTCCACCAAAGGGAAAGAATCCGACCCCGTGAGCGGGAGCGTCGTTAATCGTTATGGTCCCCTCCTCGAGTGCCTTTGCAACCTTCCAAGCCGTGTATAGGTTATTGGTGAAGACGCAAGAGTCCAACCCATATCGCGACTTGTTGGTAAGTTCGATCGCTTCGTCGATGTTGCTCACTTTTATCAAAGGGACGACGGGTCCGAAGGTCTCTTCCCAAACAATTTCCGCGTCCAAGGGAACCTCTCCTAGTATCGTCGGCTCAAAGTAGCAACCCTGATGTTTTCCTCCTTTCAAAAGTGATGCTCCTTTCGAAAGAGCATTGTCCACAAGACCTTGGACTCTATTAGCCGCATCAGAATTTATGAGAGGGCCCACATTTACTTCTCTGTCGCGTGGATCACCCAACTTCCAGGAATCAAACTCTTTCAATAGATTAGAAACAAAATTATCGTAAATGGACGATTCTACCAGAGTTCTGCTGATCGCATCGCATCTCTGACCTGAAAATTTCAAAGACCCTTCAAGAACTTTTTTTGCCGCTAAAACGAGATCCGCATCATTTGCAACAATGGCTGAACCCTTTCCTCCCAGTTCAAGATGCAACCTCTTCATGCTTGCGAGTTTGGCGATACTTTGCCCGGTCTCTGTACTTCCCGTTAGCGTTACCAGGTTTACGAGTTTGTGACTGACAAGAGGACTCCCGACGTTATGACCAGATCCGGTCACGACACTGAGAACTCCCTCGGGTAACCCTGATTCTTGAAGCACTCTGGCGAGAAGCAAAGCAACAATCGGATCTTCGCTCGCGGGCTTTACTATTGCTACGTTCCCAGAAACAAGTGCGGGTATAACCTTCGCGACAACGGAAAAAAGCGGATAATTAAAAGGTGTCACGCAAGCCACGATGCCAACTGGTTCGTGAATTACCAGCGCAAATTTCGCCATCGTATCCTCTGACCAATCGCCAGGCACGTACTCTCCGAAGATGCTGCGAGCTTCTTCCATGGTCATTTTGATTCTGTTTGCAGCGGCCCTAACTTCGCCAGTTGCGGAGTTAATCGGCTTCCCTGCCTCGTAGACGAGCGTATTGATGAAATCCTGCCTGTGCTCTTCAAGAATATGCCTTGCGCGGTTTAAAATATCGATTCTGTCGATTGCAGAAATATCTCGTATCTTCCTTCGGGCATTGTAGGCTGAATTGACAGCTTTTTCGACATCAGAGGCATCTCCGCTCTGGACTCTTGCGATGACTTTTTGGTCTATCGGCGAGTCAACGTCGATAATCTTCCCGCTGTTGGACTGTTGCCAAGCTCCGTCTACAAAAAGTTTGAACTCCGGTATTCCTTCTACATCAGAATAACAGTCTCTAAACAGTTCCGATATTCGAAAAGGCAGAGACTCTTGTAGTGTGGTCAAGGCTCGACATTATCCTCGCATCAGATGACTATGAAAAGGTTGAGCCTTCGCCTAATCGACTTCGCAAAGCTGATAACTTGACCGAGATGGAGCTTTGCAGATAGGAGCCAGTACTAACATTGGCACACGAAATCAGAGAATTTTGGAAACGTAGACTCCGTTGTCTTTGTACCCGCGTTTGCGATAGTACTCCCTGGTACCTGACGCTGAAATTACAACTTGTTTCTTTCGCCCAAATTCGCTTCTCGCTATTTCTTCTGACTTTTGAAGTAATTTCGTTCCAAGCCCTCTGTGCTGCGTCTGCTCAATTGTTCTTATGTTCTCTCCAACTGGCACCACTGGTCCATACACATGAAGTTCTCTGACCAACGAGGCTCGTGTGTTGACAATCTCTGGTCTGTGTTCTTTTCCCGAGGGAATTCGCATCCGGAGGAAGCCATAGAGAACATCTGATTTTTGATCCTCGTATGACAGAAACACCTCGTGCCCATCCGACGAATCATAATCAATTCGTTTAAACTCTGGGTCAGAAACCCTGAGAGCACCATGGTGCCCGATTTCCCTGCATCTGATGCATCGGCAACGAGCTCCTCTTCGCTGGATTTCTTCCAGCACGAGCTGTCTGAGATTTCCCGCATTCGCACCCCCAACTATCTCCTCCTTGGGGATTTCTCTTTGAATCCTCATTATTCGTAGCCAAGGAGGAACTTGTTCCTTGAAACGAACAAGAATTTCGATGATTTCTTCGAGCTTGTACGGTGTGTATTTTCCCAATTTGAACTGCTGATACAGCGCGGTTCCTTCGATGACCAGCGTCGGATAGATCTTGAGCATATCCGGTTTTAGGCGATCATCATTTACCAAAGCCATAAGGTCTTCGAGATCTTTATCGGGATCTGAAAGGGGTAGCCCGGGCATCATATGAGCGACGATTTTGAGACCAGAATCCTTTGCCACGGCGAAGGCGTCAAATGTATCCTGTACTGTATGACCACGATTCACATAACGAAGAATTTCCTCCCGGAGTGACTGAACTCCGATTTCAACCCGGGTTGTACAATAGGACAGAAGCAAGTCTACATGTTCTTTCTTGCACCAATCTGGTTTAGTTTCAATTGTGAGCCCAACGCACCGGTGCTTCGCAAGCTCATTTTTCCTTATTGCGTCCGGAAGAGAGCCCGAGGTGTCTTCGTTCAGGCTCTCATAGCTAGTCTTGACAAAATCTCTTTGATATTCGAGCGGCATTGCAAGAATCGTTCCACCTAGAAGTATCAACTCCACTTTACTCGTATCATGTCCGTTTCGCTCAAGGTTCCGAATAGAATCCGCAACTTGCTTCCCAGGATCAAAACCTCTTGAAATTCCAAAGGAAGCGGCAGGAGATTCTTTCGTATAGCTCTGAGGGGTTCCAAAGCGGACTCCCCCGGGGCAAAAAGTGCAGGTTCCATGCGGACAGTCAAAAGGCTTTGTGATCGCGGTGACAACGGCAATTCCCGACTTCGTCCTTATGCTTTTTCGGCGCAACCTTGATTCGAATGCGATCTTCATCGAAGGAGACAGAAGGTCTAAGATCTCTGAATTCCTCGGAACACGATCCATGCCATACTCCTCACAAACAGCTAATTTGACCTTGGAGATTTCGTTTAGCCCAAGTTCGCCTTTTGGTTCCAGTTCTTCAAGGCGTCTTGCAAGTTCTAGCATAGCTTTGGAGTGAATATCTGTGACTTGCAAGAACCCTGACCTATGTTTCTAAAATTTTGCAATCGTGAATCTATAAGAGCTGTTCCTTTCTTCGCCAAAAAAAGGGGCAATTTTATAGGCTCTTGCTCTCAATTTACTTCTAAACAGGGCGCGTAGCTGTGAAAGTCTCTAGTATAATCAAGATGACGGCCATTGCCATAGTCCTGTTGACTATTATCAGTCTCGTCGTCTGGACGGTGACTTCTCCCAGACCTCTTCGAGTTCAATCAGAGAG
Organism: Nitrososphaerales archaeon; assembly: GCA_030041355.1. Taxonomy (GTDB): domain Archaea; phylum Thermoproteota; class Nitrososphaeria; order Nitrososphaerales; family CADDZS01; genus JASHOD01. The sequence continues at coordinate 42,054 of JASHNZ010000094.1, read as the reverse complement.
TCAACTTCAAAATGGGCTGTTTGGTGGCTCAGAGACAACGATTGGCTACAACATAAGTGACCCGTCGGGAACCTATCATTTCGAGTTCGGATTGGATTATAGTGAGAACCTAACTAGCAATAGTGCGACGAGAGTTGCGGTCTATTGCGCGCTCGTCAATCAACAAATTACTTCGTTCTTTACTAGAGGAGTTGCTTTAGCGTTGCAAAGCTCATCTTTCCTGATTGATGGAGCAATAGATAGCAGCGCCATCGTAAAATCAAACCTGCAATCAAACCTAGAGACGTTCTATTTTGAGATCCAAAACTTTCAGGCTCCTGTTGGGAATCATACTCTTCAAGTGAGGATCTTCATTTCCACAGTGGACATAAACTACATCGGGAACTCGCTCGGTACTTATCAATCGGTAGTGCTCAACGGAAGCTTTACAGTTTCGTCATGAAAGATCTATCCAAAGCGGGAAAAGGTTTAGAAAAACAATCGCTCAATTGATTCTGCACGATGTCCCTTTCAAGCAGCAGTCGACCAAAGTCCGATGCTTCGCTTTCAAATTGTGTCTTTTGCAAGATTGTTAAAGGGAGTCTGCCTTCGTTCACAGTGTATCAAGATGAAAAGTACATTGCATTCCTAGACGCTTTTCCCTTTAGTCTCGGTCATACTCTGGTTTGTCCGAAAAAACACGGAGAAACAGTTTGGGACATGAACGAGGAAGAAATAGGAGGACTATTCACGGTGGCTTCGATGGTTTCCAAAGCTGTGGTTCGCGCCACGGAAGCCGATGGATTTCGCTTCGTTCAAAACAATGGCGAAGCGGCAAATCAAGTCGTTCCACACGTCCACATTCATACTATACCTGTTAAATTAATTGACAAGGGAAAATGGATGGATCGAAAGCGTCTATCTAATGAAGAAATGGAAAATATAGCTGACAAGATCAGAAAGGCCATGAATCCCAAAGCTTCTCACAATTGAAGCGATGGCCTAAGAATAATAGAATTACGCAATTCTCAACGAGATCCTGGCTCTCCATGAAGGGAACCGCCTAACCGTCATTTAAGACTGAACTGTGTCGGGCAACTATTCCAAAAACAGGCTACTTTTTCGTGTTTCCGGCCGTCTTTGCGTTGTCGCGGTTCAGCACAATTTCATCAAGTAGAACATTGCAAGCCTTTGCGAGCCGGAGGTGTTCCGCCTTAGAAATCCAAGGAACTTCTAGATATTCAAAGATCTCCAGCTCGGTCATCCCGATTCTTCTTGCTTCCATGGCCCCAACTTGGTAAGCTTCTATTTCTGTTGGGCGATCGACGTACGCAAAGGCAGGATCAAAGAGCTGTTTACCTTCGAAGAACTGTCTCACGTGAACAAGCTCGTGAACTATGTCAAGATAAACCGACCACATAGCTCCGTTCCGAATATAGTATTGACTTGCAAAAATATGGCCATCTTCGTCGGAGACTCCCATGAAGCCTTCGCGCGGGAAAACTTCCACCTTGAGTTTAGACAATTGTTCGTCGGTTTTCTCTCCAAATATTTGTCTCACAGCGTCCACTTTATCAAAACCGACGAAAATGTCCTTGAAAGCTAAAGTTCCACTGAGTACTTTTCTGTCAATCTTTATGCTACGATCGATCTTGTATTTCTTTGGTGATGGAATCGTCATCTTGAGAGTGCGCACAGATCTGAAAGCTATTCTAAAAAGGAGTGCGCTCTCGACAATTCTTATATCGAATAAATAGCGAATCCGAAAGAGAACGCGAAGATAGCGGTGAAATAAAACGTCGTCGGATAATGATTCTCAGCCTCCAAGAAAGGGGTTGGCTTTCTTTCGTTCGAAAGATCCGCTTGTTTATCTAGGAATAATCATTTTAATTTTGGGATTAGGATTCGCAACTTATGGTTTCGTGCCTGTCACGTCAGCGGCTTACCAAAGGATCCCAACGCCTGTATATGTGCCCTTGACCGATTCCCAAGGCAATTTCATTTCGGTGGGTCAGGCGCAGGAAAAGGCGATTACCATGTTCAATGGAACGGCTAACAGTGTAGTTTGCATTGTTGCCAGTTCGGATTATACTTGCTACGGTGAGATCTATACCGGCATGATGACATCTACGGATAATTCTGCAAAGCTACTTGGCGGAGCCATGAGCGCTTTGGGACTGGCATCATTTTACTTGGGTTACAGGTACGAGCCTCTGACCATAAAGAAAAGAGAACTACGCTCAATCCGAATTCGGGTGGACGAAGATATTTGCATCGCCAATGGGGTTTGCGTTGAGCTGGCTCCGAGTGTGTTCCAGTTGAAAAAGCAAGTTGTTCCTTCTCTACTAGCTCCACTAGCTTACGTTGTAGATCCGTACGGTGCGAGCAATGACGAGATCTTGCAGGCAGCTCAAATGTGCCCGACGGGCGCGATCATAATTGAAGACGCAGAGACCGGAGAAAGAATTCATCCGCCGCTTCCGAATGGCTAGCTGATATATCCTAGCTTCTTTTCATCGTCAGTTTCGCCTGGTTCTCCCTCCGGTCTTTCTATCGTTTGCTGTTTCCTCATGGCCTCCACGCTCTGAAGCACACTTTGCGCCTCCTTGGCTCGCTCATTCAATTCCTTTAGATCTACTTTTACCCCAATCAGTTTTTCCAAACTGAGAAGCAGTGCTGTGGAGGCCTTTGGATCTAGAGCGTAGCCAGAGGTTTCGCCAAGCAACGCGTAGCCTTTCATTCCCTTGAGTTTTGCAATCCCCAGCAGTATTCCATTCATTCCCGTAATGGAGCCATCTTTCATGACTTCGCACCCGTTTGAAGAAGCGGTCTTGACAAGCGCTTCGTCGGTAGCGGCGGCATAGACCTTGGGATCATCTGAAAAGCCACCAGTGACAAACGCTCCCAGAGTTATCATCTGGCGCGATTTGTATTTCTTTGAGACATAATTGATCACCGTCTCTGAAAGTACGTACTCCGCTTCTTGCGTAGCGGGCTGTGCGTCAGCGGTGTAAAGGATCAGATCCGGGACACCTTTGGCCTTACTCTTCCAATAAAACAGATCGTTATTCAGCGAAGAGACCGTCCCATCAGTTTCTATGAAGACCTGAGGAGCCATTCCGTCAAGGTAAAGCTCGGCAAGGTGCTCAGCAGGAAGTTCCTGAACTAGATGATCTACTGCCAATTTCCCAACCAAAGCCGAGCCCGGAAGACCGCAGATCATTAGAGGTTCGGAGAGTTCCGGGGTTTCCTTTTCAACTATATCTATTTTCAAGATGAAAGTAACTCTTTTTCAAAAAGCGAAGAGAATTGCGATTCTAGTTTCGGGCTCTCTTCCTTACGACCAGTTCAGCGGGCTTTTCAAACACCGACTCTTTCTTTACAATCTTGCATTCATGAGCGGAAGCACTGAATTCATCCAGCCATTCTCCGCAACTCGGACAGGCGACTACATCGTAGCACATTTTCTAAAGCCTCGAATTGTACCTACTGTGGATTCTTAATAACTTAGAAGTAGGCAGGCAGGTACCTTTCCTCACTTACGGTGGCAGCTAATTTTCCTTCTATGGAAATAGGATGACCGCAGAATCTGCAGTTGTTTTTTGAATCCAGAAACCAGCCTGTGATGTCGTACCCGTATCTTTCCACGACGACTTTCTTGCATTCTGGGCAGTATGTGTGTTCGAGCGGATGACCAGGGACATTACCCAAGTAAGCGTAGTCCAATCCTTCCTCTTTTGCAATTTTGTGATGTTTCTCCAAAGTCTCGACAGGCGTATTTGGGAATTCCATCATCTTGTAGTCTGGATGGAACCTAAGAAAATGAATTGGAGTCTCCGGCCCGAGGTGGTCGTAAACCCATTTGCTGAGTTTTCTAGCCTGCTCGAGGTTGTCTCCCACTTGAGGCACAATAAGATCGGTGATCTCCACGTGGATCTTTGTCTTTTTTCTTATCTCGTCTAGAGTGTCAAAAATCGGATCGGCGTTCGGAATTCCGATGTACTTGCGTACAAAATTTGTTTCTCCACTCCCTTTGAAATCTACAGTAATGCAGTCCAAAAACTGGCTCATCATAGCCACGGATTCCGGAGTGTCATATCCATTTGAAACAAAGATATTGAACATGCCCTTTCTGTGAGCTTCAACGCCAATATCTCTTGCAAACTCAATGAATATTGAAGGTTCGTTGTAAGTATACGCAATCCCTTGGCATTCCTGAGCTTGAGCTAACCTTGGAACTTGAACTGGTTCAATGTCGAATCCCTCGATCTTTCTTCTCTGCGAAATGTCCCAATTCTGGCAATAACGGCATAACCATGAACAGCCGCTGGTAGCTACGGAAAAAATTCTCGAGCCCGGATGATAATGAGTCACAGGTTTCTTTTCGATCGGATCAATATGACCCGTGAAAAGCTTGCCGTAGGAAAGAAGCTGCAACTTTCCCCCGATGTTCTGCCGAATCCCGCAGAGACCTATCTGGCCTTCTCCGACCTGACAATGTCGAGCACATGCCGTGCACATTACTCTGCCATTGGCAATGGGGATATAGAGCTCGGCCTCCTTCATATTTCCACTGTCTCGGTCTAACCATATCTATAGAGCCAGCTAATCAAATAAGTGTTCTTGCTAGAGTGCTCACATGGGAACATCTCGAACTGGTAAAACCATGGCATCGATACAAATCGCTTCATTTTCTCCTACTGTGAGTGGAAAAGAAGTAGTGGTGAAACTGGATGATATCTATCCGAAAATCAAGACTCACCTGACACACAGTGATCCATTTCAATTGTTGATCGCGACAATTTTGTCAGCACAATCAACAGACGTTCAGGTTAACAAAGTAACTCCCAAACTTTTTCAAAGATTTCCTGATGCAAAATCGATGTCAATTGCCAGAATCTCAGACTTGGAACGCCTTGTGAGATCCACGGGATTTTATCATGTCAAAGCGAGAAGAATCAGGGAGATTTCAAAGCAAATTATGGTCCGTTTTGAAGGCAAGGTTCCAGACAACATGGAGGCCCTGCTGAGCCTCAAAGGAGTAGGTCGCAAGACGGCCAACATTGTTCTGAGTGCAGGCTACGGAAAAATCGAAGGAATCGCGGTCGATACGCATGTATTTCGCCTTTCAAGGCGGATAGGATTGACGGCTCAGAAGACACCTGAAAAGATCGAAGCAGACCTAATGAAAATTACTCCAAAGGATCTCTGGCCCAGACTTTCGACGCTCTTGATTTTTCACGGGAGACAGATCTGCTCTGCTCGCTCACCAAAATGCCTTCAGTGTGTCTTAAATTCAAAATGTCATTACTTCAAAAATCTGAAGAGGATGAATCCGGCCGGCTAGAAGATCCTATTTTCTCCATGTTTAGACTTCGTGTATGCGAGCAAAAGTCTTTTCTCTTCTGTGCCAAGCAGCAGATACGAGAATCCGGAAGAGTGCTATGTTTTGAGATTCGGAATCGCTCTAGAGAGTTTTACTCCTCCGCATAGACGGCTGACCAGCACTTCGCTATATCAAATGGCAGACACGGCTGAATCCTTAGGCTTTGACTCTGTCTGGGTCTGGGATCATATTCTTCTCGGCTCTCGTAAGGTCTTTCCTGTGTTGGACTCGTTAACCACACTCGCGTCGATAGGAGCGAGGACCAAAAGGATCAAGCTTGGCACAGGTGTCCTCATTCTCGCACTTCGCAATCCGATTGTTTTGGCCAAGGTACTATCCACGATCCAATATCTGACAAACGGACGTCTCATTATAGGGTCTGCCGCAGGGTGGTACGAGAAGGAATTTGAGGCAGTAGGGCTCCCGTATGAAAAGAGAGGGAAGATCTTCGAGCAGAGATTCAAACTTGTGAAATCCCTACTTACGGAGAAAGATGTGCAGTATTCTTCCGAAGGATTTAGGCTCGAACATGCTTCTATGGAACCGAAGAGCGAAATTCCAATTCCTTTGGTAATCGGAGGATATTCTGACTCAGCTTTGGCTCGAGTGGGAAGGCTCTCGGATGGATGGATTTCGTATTATTACACGCCCCAAGGGTTCGCCGATTCTTTTCACAAGGTTGCAGAAAGTGCGAGGAAAAATGGGCGAAATCCAGAAGCTCTCCGCCGTATGAATATTGTGCCCTTAGCTATTGAGGATAGCTTTGAAGAGGGAGACCGGATCGCGAAGCAATTTACTTCAGAGTACATGGATTTGCCAAAGAACACAGGGTGCACCCCGAATTCCGCAGTACGGGGCACGCTTGACCAGTGCATTTCCCAAATCAAGGAATTTGAAAGAGCTGGAATCCAAGATCTGATCTTTATACCATGCTTCTACGACTTGAAATATGTTAGGCTTGCTGGTGAGGAATTAGTCCCAAAATTTTCATAAAGCATGAACTTTTACAAATTGGAGCTTGATTTCGTAGGTTAGGCGATCAGGTAAACTCGTCAATCGCTTTTTTCTCCGAAAGCTAAAATGGTGTTGAACTGAATCATGAAGGAATCGTTCGAGATCTGCGACTTTAGCCAGGCCCTGTACTTTTCGACCTCGGGAGCTGGAACTGAGACCTTGGATTGCGTTTCTGCGGAGTGTGGATCGAGGTTTGCAATTCTTCTGAGAAGCTCCGATTCCATAAGCTCGTGATCATCGCTCGTAACGAACCTCGAGTATCCCATGAGCTTTGGATTTTTGAGGCCGCACGTCTTGAGCGCTCCATAAATCCTCCTGCCCATGATGAGTTTGTCAGCTCTCGGAGCATCGAGTTTTGCCCTGATCGCCTGAATCTCGGGAGGACATGGGTACATCACCGGAGCTCCGTTTTCGTCCAAAGCTGCAAGTTTTCCGCCTGGTTTTAGAATCCTTACTAATTCTTTCGCCAAAGTCTCAACATCTATTTTGTATTCTTGGCAAAAGCTTGAGAATCCGAGATCGCTGTATATGACTTCGAAGGCCGAATCTGCGATTGGAAATTTTCCATTTGCATTCGCAAGTTTTACAGTAACATTCGAAAGCTTCAGATCTGCTGCGAGCGAAATCAAGGTGCTTACGTTAATGTCATTGCTATCTACAAAAGTGACCTTTCGCTTGTTCATGAACTTGGCAAATCTCAGCGGGACCAAGGCATTAGGTGCAGGGAAGAATAGAGCATTGTCAGTCTGTTTGATTCCGAGAGTTTGCCAGATCTGCTTGTTGGATTCCAGGATTGCTCCGTTCCTAGTCGTAATCTCGAAATTTCGCAGTTCGGCATCAATCAAGGTGTGGAAGGAGCTCTGACTAGAAAGCCTTCATTTTATGATGAATTTATTCGCTTCTCCGGTTCAATTGTAGCTACCTAAAGCAGACACTTGACGTAATGCTGCTCTCGCGATGCGAGGGATCAAGGCGCTATCAACGCGATCTGTCCTTTCGCGAGGAATGAACCGGTCAGCGTTTTCAATGGGGCATGGGTGCGGTACTATCGCGGTTATCGATATAGGCAAAAGGTTTAACTAAGGCTACTATGGCAGTAGTAGCATGTGGGTTTGGTAATATGTATAACAAATCGAAGAAAACGAGAAGTTTAGCTCTTGTGTGCATCGCAGCGGCTCTCCTAGCGATTCCGCTGCCCGTCTTGGCAGCGTACAGTACAGTGCCTCAAAATCATTCAACGACGATCCCAGTAGGCAATTCGCCATGGGCGGCCGCTTTTGATCCGACTAACAACGAAGTCTATGTTACGAACAGCGGGGGGTCCAGTGTCTCAGTAATCAACACTTCTTCAAACGAGGTGATAACGACGATTACTGTCGGATCCGGTCCTCAAGAAATCGCATACGATTCTGCAAACAACCTGCTTTATGTTGCTAATAACCAGTCGAATTCTGTTAGCGTGATCTCCGGATCCTCAAATACGGTTGTCACGACAATCACTGGTCTACGACCTGGTCCGCTCGGAGTAACGTTTGATTCAACAAACGGGATGATCTATGTTACGAACAACCGTGATTGGGGCGTTACCGTAATCAACGGGACATCGAACGAAATAGTAACATCCATTTCTCTGCCTATCTCCGTGCACCCTTGGAGTCTTGCAGTTGATCTGAAAACAAAGATTCTCTATGTTGCAGACGATGCCTCATCAAACGTGTACCTGATCAACACAAAGACCAATACACTTCTGAAGACCGTGATAAAAGTGGGGAATAGCCCTTGGGCCTTTGCTTATACCCCAAAGTCCGGAGACATGTACGTCAGCAATAACGGAGCCCTGACAGCCTCTGTCATTAATGGGGCAACAAACAAAGTGATCAAGACTGTCAAAGGTCTGGATTACCCGTACGGAGTGGTCTACGATGCCGCGAACAAGATCGTCTACATGACAAACACGGGGTCAAACACGGTGTCCGGGATCTCTACCAAGACTAACAAGGTAGTATCTACGTACTCTACCGGAAACTCGCCCTGGCAGTTAACCCTCGACACTTCAAACGGCAATCTCTACGTGTGTAACCTCCTAGACAATACTGTCTCCGTTATTCAAGTCTAGAACTGCCTGTCTTTAATCAGGGAGAGAAGCGCCAATTCTCTTCCTATTCCTCCTTTTTAAAAATCGTATACTCATAAATTCGTGCTTCTGGAGAGAAGCTGAACCTTTGCATATTTCGATTGACCGATTGTCGGTATTTTTCTCACACAAAAATCCTTATTACTATCATGATAGTAGTTCATTCCCCGTGAAGTAATATTGAACTCGACCAGGATATCTCGATCTGCGGGAGTGTTAATGCTAGGAGCTTTTGCACTAACAGTGTATATCGGATTATTTGATAAGAGTCTCTCAACATACCAGCCCCTGCATTGGGATCTCAATTGGCTATTTGCCGCTGCGGATTTAGTCGCTGCAATATTTCTGTTCGGCTTTCCGCGCAAAATGTCTCTGGTTTTGCTTAGTGGAGTGATATGGCCGATTCTCTACGTCGTTTCGCTGGCCATAGACGTCTATACGCGTCTTTGTTTAGGAGGAAATCAAACTGATTGCTGGCCTTCAAGAACAGCTGCATTCAACTATCTCGTGCTGAATAATCCAAACGTTGCCAATGGATATGGTTGGAAGTTATGGCAAGGCTCGATTCCCACCACACTTGGACTGCTAGCGGGAGCATTCGTATTATCCGCAATTTCCATGTATTTGCTTTCAAGGAAACCCAGAAAGTCATCCTCTTCTACTCGTGACGCTCCTACTCAGCCGAGTCCGGCCTCAACGCAAACAGAACTTAAAGATTCCAGATAATTCGAGTTCATGGGATTGAATGAACATTCTGTCCGTCTTATTATCATGACCTCTTTCTTGCCAGAATTGTACCTTCAACAGCGTCTGGATATCATCGATTTCACTAAGACTATTATGATGCAAGTAATTTCGCGACATAAGAAAAAATATGGAAGCGTTTGACGGTCGGAGACTAGAAGTAATTTTGCAAACTACTGTTCGGGAACATGGGCTATCAAAAAATGACGGAGGATATGGCCTAAGAGATGGCTTAAGAGCCCTTGCTAGATTCTCAATCGGTATTTGCGCATCGGATGATGCCTCAAATCTCCATGAGCTGCTGGCATTCATTGAAAACGAAGCAATTCCAATTGGATTGACGCTTAGCCGAATTATCGTCATGACAAGCGGATGTTCACCAGAAAGCTTGGAGTATGCATTGGAAGCCTCGCGAGCAGATCCACGCATATCGTTCATTGTGGAAAGCAAAAGGAATGGAAAAGCAGATGCGCTAAACAAAATATTCAAGTGCGCTGATGGCGAATTTCTTGTTCTTCTTAACGCTGACGCATTCCCATCAAAAGGGTCAATCCGAAAACTGCTGGAATTTATTGTGAAGAGTGGGTCGACAGGGATTGTTTCAGCATGTCCGTATATTGACAAGAACGAAACTGTCTTGGCAAATCTTCAGGAATTCATGTGGACTGTTCACAATGAAAGCTCCCTTCTCTTGAATCACATGGGACTTAGCAATCATTCAAATGACGAGATGATGGTCGTCCGTTCGAATCTCCTTTCCTCGCTCCCGTATGGTCTTGTAAATGATGGGGCCTATATTTCGGCCAGAGCAAAAATGGAAGGATTCTCAATTGAGTTCTGCCAGGATGCAAGAATTAGAATCCAGGTTCCGTCAAGAGTCAGTGATTCAATTGGGCAGCGTCGCAGAATAATATTCGGCCACCTCCAGGTTATGAAATTTACAGGACAAACCCCAATGACTGTGGAATCCATGATTTTCTTTAAACCTCTAGTTAGCTTTAAGATATTAGGCCGCACACTAGCAGGATCCCCGAGATTCTTGGCTATTCTGCCTGTGGGAATATTGTGCGAAACAATTTCCCTGATCTTGGCTTTAATTGACTTTTCAAGTTCAACTAAAAAGCACAGGATTTGGAGAAGATATGGAGACTAGCCTGTTCTCCTCCGAGCCTAGCTTGAGTTCTGCACAAGAGAAGAATATAGAAATACTTTGCCGAGTTGCAACCCGCAATGGCTCGTGCTTGACGCTGCGGGAAGTGCTAGAGTTAACTTCGCTCGATCTAGGAGAGCAAGATCTCGCAGTTGCTTGGAATATCTCAAAGTCATTAAGTTCGAAGTTTAAAGTCTTCTCAGGACAGATAATCGATATCAACAGACCGGTGATACAAGATGACATGGGCAAGAGATCTGTCCAAGCTGAATCAAATCTGTGTTTCGCAAGAAAGTTCGCGCGTTTTTTCCGATCTATAGATAGCGTATATTTATTGTCTGTTAGTGGGTCGACGTCCTATCGTTCGGTGTCGCAGGACGATGACTTAGATTTCTTTTGCATTACCAAGAAAGATTCTCTGTGGATTTTCATGTTCGTAGCTCTTGTCATATCAAGGATATTTCGAGCGACGCAGAAGGTTGCCCCGACTTTTTGCTTCAGCTGCACAATGGAGGAGAACTACGCGCGAAAAATCTTCAATACGAGGAACGACGGACTCTTCGCTAGAGATGCCCTTACGGTCATCGTATTGAAGGGTGAACAGTTTTACGGCAATTTGCTGAAAGAGAATAGCTGGATCAGGAAGTACTTTTCTAGAATCTACAACGAACGAATCTCAGAGACTGAACGTAATAGATCGTCCGAGGTTCTGAATGATACATATGTGTCTTCGACGTTGAGAAAAATCACAAATATCTTTCTAAGTGTTACACTGGGCAATTACATCAGAATAAAATCTGAGCTCACAAGTCGAAGGTACTCGAAAGCGGGAGCTAATGCACGAATTTTCAAAGCTAAGATTGACGCGCAGAGGTGCATATTCGAGTCTAACGACTATATTGAACTGCATAAGGAGTATCTGGATTTCCAGGCCGTTTGACAAGACAAAACGTTGAACTCCTGTTGCATGAGGCTCAAAAGAAATTACTCAAATTCTTCGTTTGCTGATTATTGTTGTATGCGATGTGTTTAGGAACGATTAGTTGAGAAATACGTTATACGAGAACGTTCAATTCCATTTGCCCGAAGAAAGTCAATATCTGCGTATTCAGACCGTAGGCCGAAAAACCGGTAAACAGCACCAGGTTCTCGTTAGATTCATCACCATTGGAAGCGGCAGAATAATCGCCTTTCCTCTGAATACCGGAAAACAGGATTGGGTTCGCAATATCAGGAGGAATCCAGACGTAACGGTCTTTTCGCCAAGTGGTGGAACTTTCCGGGGAATCGCGTCAACGAAAGAAATCAGCGATCTAAAAGATCCCATTCTTTCTATCTTTACAAGAAAGTATGGAAGTGAAACCGTCAAGCGTTGGTACTTTGGCCAGCGAATATACGTACAGCTTGAAGTTGTCAAAATAGGTTCATTAGATACTGATCAAATAGTATACGATGATCTCGAAACAGCGTTCGATGGCGTGGCAGAGACCTACGATTTTCACATTTTTCACAATCCGATCAATACTTGGCTGAGAGATGTTTCGATAAATGTCATGTACAAGGTTTTCAAACCTGGATCAACTGTTTTAGAAATTGGCTGCGGAACAGGAACCGAGACTCTTGCCCTCGCTAAACGTGGCATCAACGTAATTGCGACAGACATCTCCGGAAAAATGCTCGAAGTGCTCAAACGAAAAGCTACCCGGCTTGGCCTTGATCACAAGATCAATCCAATTCATTGCAGACCGCCGGATCTGTTGGAAAAAATTACGAGCCTTGGTTATACCAAGATCGACGGAGCATACTCAACATATGGCGCGATCAACACCGAACCGCAGCTAACAAAGCTGGTTGTTACATTAAGGTCTCTTCTAAGAAACGATTCTCCTCTTGTTCTTGGAGTTTGGAATAAGTATTGTGTCTATGAGATCTTGGGATATCTAGTAAAGGGGCGACCAGACATGGCCTTCGCAAGATTGAGGAATCCTGTGCCTATCGGAAAGTCAAGGTTTTGTGTTTCCACTAATGCCTTTTCAGCCAAGTCCATGGATACACTTCTCAGACCTTATTTCATACGACGGTCATTGCATGGAGTGGTGATTTCTCTTCCTCCTTCCAATCTCACGAGATATTTGCCTAGAGGATCCATGTTTCAGCACGCAAAGAGATTCGATTACAATCTGGGGAGCATTTTTCCATTTAACCAACTAGGAGATCACTTTCTCGGAGTATACACATTAGAGGAGGGCCTTTGAGGTGCAAGAAGAGCAGTTTACGTTCTGCGTTTGTACATACAACTCAGCAGATACTTTGGACCGCTGTCTAGCCAGCGTTAGGGCGCTCTCCAAAAACTCGCCATTGCTCGTCGTTGACCATCACAGTGGAGACAGCACGCTTGAAATTTCAAAAACTTACTCGGCTGAGATACTTTCGGAAGACACAGGTTTAGGCCGAGCTAGACAAATTTGTTTAGACCACACGAGAACTGATTATTTGATATTTGTGGACAGCGATGTCCAAATAATTAGACGTGACTTTCTCTCGATCTCTGAAAGAGTATTACGCTCGAATAGGGAGTTCGGCGCAATTGTAGGCATGGCAATGGGACATAGACTTACCTATGGTCTTCCTGCAAGTCTTCTCGCTCTGCGTCGAGATGATTTTTGTGAGGGCAAAGTAGTCCCTGACTATATTGACGCGCGAGAGACATTTTTCATTCAGCAAAGATTGGATGAGCTGGGTCTCAAAACTTATTATCTCATGGATGCCATCCGCCATACCTCAAAATACAGAAAGTTCAAGCCGGAGTGGGAGGGAGCTAATACGAGGCTCTTGCCGAGCCCAGCTTACAAGGAACTTCCCTTGGCATTGAAAGTTACTATACTGCTAAGCTTCAATAGTGCTAGCCTTAGGAATATCGTCTACATCCCAATATTCTATTCAAAATTCCTGAGAGGTTTTGCAAATCCAAAACCTTGGCTAAAGTTGAAGAGGAAGGGCGACACATGAAACTTATCAACGAAAAGACAATGTTCAAGATCCTTGTTGAAAGGACTGGATTGCTTTTTTCCATTACAACAAGCAGTCGAGCATTTTTTTTCTTCGCTTGCACAAAGCATTTCGGAATAAAGATCGCTCCTACAACTGACCCTTATCCGGGGATCGTAGAGCTATGCAATTATGATCTGTCGGAGATTGTCGCAAACTGGAATAATTTTGCTAACATCAAACTGAAAAGAAAACTTTCCTGAAGACAATTCCGTGATCAAGATCCTGATCACGCGCGCGGAATCATTGAACGATTTCCCGGACGTTTCGCAGGTTCTAATCCAGTGTGGTTTCTACCCGTGCCATTCAAAAGTCCTAGTTATCTCTTAAATTCTTTGTAAAGAGAATAAAGATAGCCCAAAGAAAACGCTGTGAATATTACTGCTAGGATTGACATCAAGAGCAAACGCGTTTCATTGAATGGGCCTGCGATGAAATAATCGCTAATTGCTGCATAATGAGCTGAGATAGGCTCTAAGAAAGCCAAACCAAACGCATTATTGATTAATAATTCAACAAATGTCGAGATCCAGACCCCGTGAAACAGAATTCTTCTGACTCTGCTCGAAACGACATAATAATCAAAAAGCCCAAATCCAACCAGGTATGTCACGAACTGCTCTGTAATCACGGTTTTGGCGAGTAGAAATACAACGGTGATGAAAAGAACACCGAGCATTAGAATAATTTCGAATTTCTCCTTGCTCCTTCGGATCGATCTTACGCAGAAATACGTTGCAAGAAAGATTATTGGAATCCATATCAGACCAATAATCCGCAGGATGAACTCTACGGCCGGAGTAACTGAATAGTTCTTAATGAGCCAATAGTTGTATAGCACTTCCCAATAGTTGAGAGTATTTCCAAATTTATTTGTTACGTCAGATCCAACACCTTCAAGTGCGCTTAGATTCCAGCTCCTGAAGTAAAGATACGCGGACAGAGCAAAAAAAGCTGCAAGGGTGACGCAAGTCCCGGCGTAGATAATGATCTTTGTTTTCGAAGTCTGAACGCTTCCGAAGAGTGGCAAATAAATCGCAGGGATCAGCTTAAGGGCAATAGCGAGAGCTTCAAGGAATGAGCTCTTCCATGGATTTGAAATAACAAATATCGACAGCAAGACGAAAAGAAGGGCTATCTGATCAAACATGCCCCAGATCGAAGAAATCAAAATCGTGTAGGGACACAATAGCCAGAAAGCGAACGCTTTGAGCCCCTTATCATAGCCAGCATGCGTTCTGACTAATTTGAAAATTAGCCAGGCGTCGATAACGTCCGCAGCTATCATTGGTTGTTTTATCAGGAAATAGTAGAAGAAACGGTTCTGAATTCCTGTTGCAGCATATAGCTTGTAGATCAATGCCAAGAACAATGGCCAAAGTGGAGGGTAACCAGGCCATGTTGGATTGTCGGAGACGGGAAAACTCAAGTTTGGAACAGGCGGGCGCTGAACATATGGATCGAGACCCTTGGATACGTAGTAACCAAGCCTCACCCAGAGCTCGAAATCATATGGATGACCAGTAAAAGGGGCAAAAATTTCGCGAACGGAGATTCCAGCCACCAAAAGAAGTAGTACTTTTGTTCTCGCCCTCAACGTGAATTTCCTCTTCAAAGAGCCCTTGATGAAAAAGACTTCGCTTGCATCAAAATCCTGACTTTCCAAAACGCTTTTCTACTACTCCAATAGCAGTAACAACACAGAAATA
Organism: Nitrososphaerales archaeon; assembly: GCA_030041355.1. Classification (GTDB taxonomy): domain Archaea; phylum Thermoproteota; class Nitrososphaeria; order Nitrososphaerales; family CADDZS01; genus JASHOD01. The sequence goes on along the minus strand of JASHNZ010000094.1, from coordinate 26,890 downwards.
CGAAGCCGGTTAAGAATAATCAATAATTGGTGCAATAGCAGAAGTTGTCTATGATAGGAGAACTCGAATCGGACGTACTTGCAGTGCTGGAAGAAAAAGGATCCTCCACTGCTGGCGATGTCCTCGATGTCTTGAAGGAAAACCGAGAGATTGCGTATACTACTGTAAGTACAACCCTTGATCGTCTATACAAGAAAAATCTTGTGGGGCGGAAGGCTTTACGTGGACCCGGCGGAACCAAGTATCTGTTTTCACTGGGTGGAGATCAACGACAGAGAAACAAGATAATCGAATCCACATTGGATCGACTGACTAATGCTTTCGGCGACGCAGCCTATTCTGCGATTTACAAGCAACTTCAAACATTGTCACCATCAGAACTGGATCGACTTAAGAAGCAAGTGGACAAGGCAAAGAAGACTAGGGCCTAGAAATGCTTCCGCTATCCATTTACTTTAGCTTCTTCCACGATTACTTTACTACTAATTTTGTTGCAATTGGACTCACTGCCGGGATCTCTTTCCTCGTTTTGTGTTTTGTGGCCTTCAGATTTAGCAAGACTGCCCTAGCGAAATCACGCTTGTTAATCTCGATGATAGTTGCATCCACTTCGCTATGGATTTTTGTCCTTTCAAGCCTAGCATTCTGTATGATGCTTGGTCATCAGTATTGGGTTGCCCCCTTTGCTGCGATCCTTTTAGTTTCAAAGCTGGCTCTTGCAACCAGTGCAATTCTCGGAGTGACTTCGATGTTCTCTTTGCAACGCCGTGCGATTTCCGGAATGTACCAATCAATCAAGAACCAATCGTTGCCAATTGAAAATACTTCAGATACTTCTGACAATTATAAAACCACTCTTCGACTTTCAAAGATTCTGCAAGATCTAAGATCGAGAACTGGCGAAGCTATATCAGGTTCGCTAACTATTCAACCGATCTTGATACGAAAAGAGTCAAGATTACCTGCCTCTCTCGCTTTTGACTCGCGCAGCTCGAAATTGGTAGCTATCAAGGAAAATATTGTAAGCATGCTCGATGATGATGAGCTTGAAGCGGTGATGGCGCATGAGGTGGGCCATATCATGCACAAGGATGCTTTTCAAAAGTCCGTCGCCACCGCATACAGGATCGCTTTTCCCTTTGACATTCTTACAAGGCTGGTTGAAGCCGCGCTTTATCGAGAGAGAGAGCTTGATGCTGATGAGTTTTCTGCACAGGTGACAGGAAAACCGATTTCTCTGGCCTCCGCTCTCTTGAAAATCTACGAGAGCGTAATGGTAGCTCCCTTGGGAAACATCTCCTACATTTCTTACTTGATGAATGACGCGGGTGGAAAAAAGCCCAGACGGGCGAGTCTATTTAGTAAGGAACCGGCTCTCGCGATTCGAATCCAGCGCTTGATTGCTTTAGGAGAGGCCTAGTCCACTTCCATTTTTGTTATTCGCGTAGATTCAAGAACCCTTTTCCCTGCAAGTAAACTGTCATGTAGAAATGAAGACCGCAGTTACCTGATCGTTCCCACAGGCAAAAATCATTCCATCAGCAGAAGAGGGGCTCTCAAAATGAACCACCGAACCCAGCTGATAAGTGAATACACTAGCTCCCGTGCTGGGATTTAGAGCAAATAGAGTTCCGTTGTCGGTATCAATGGTCCAAACTGCACTTCCCGACACAATAGGGGCACCGGAAGTGAAGGAATCAGTGTTCAAACATTAGAGAACGAGGCCGAAGTTCCGGATCCCTGTATTTGCAATGCATGTAGGCCGTTGGTGCAAGGAACAAAAAGATACGAAACTAAATATGCCTCTGCGCTGTAAGAAGAGTCGCAAGCCTGAGCTGTGTAAACTGAGCCGTTGATGTCACTTAGGTTCGATTGCTCCATAAGGAAGCCTACTCCTTGCTATCCCATTCTAATTGCGAGGCCGAGATTATTCATCAAAATTGGCTGCGTCGTGCCTAGATCTAGGTCATTTTGATTGAGCTGGACATAATTGCTCGGTGCAAAGGTGAAAAATAACTGGTTTCTTCTCAGTTAGAGATAGGAATGGCTTTCTTCAGCAAGCCAAGGGAAGATTTCTCTCAATTTTTGATAGTTCTTCAAACCATCGGCGCACCTCAGATCGATTTCCCTGTTCTCACCTTGAGATTCTTTTGGCCCAGAAACCTTCAGGGCTAGTTCTTGTTTTTTGCTCATTCTCATTCAGGATATGTTTGTTCTTCTTTTGAAATAAATGTTTGTTATTGAAACTATATAGTTCCTTGGCCAGTACTGTGGCTATATATCCGGTGAGATCGCTGATTGTATGAGAGTATTGGGCTGGGATATAAAAAGAGATACAATTATAGCCACTATGGAGAGGTCTGAAATGTCAGGCGAACTTTTTGGAGCTGTTTATTCTGCGACATGGCGAGGCTGGTAAGGCCCTTCCTCCTTCTCCCAAGGAATTTCAGAGGCCTCTTACGGAAGCCGGTCGTAAAAGGATCGAAGACGTCGGCGAATCGCTCAAGGAATGGAATATCAATTTTGACAAAATACTCACGAGCCCTCTCCGCCGTGCAAAGGAAACAGCGGAGACGGTTGCCAAGGTTCTTGGCATAGAGGACCGATTAGTAGATTCGAATGACCTAAAACCTGAAGGTAACCGCCTGGAGTTGTACAAGGCACTCTCCAAAATGAAAGTTCAAGATTCCGTACTCATTGTAGGGCATGAACCGTACCTGAGCATCCTGATTGGTGATATCATCGCGGCAAACCCAAACAGTCATATCTCCCTGAAAAAAGGTGGAATTGCCAAGATCGAGATTGAGACGTTTTCACCAAGAATTTCTGGAGAACTAAGATGGTTACTTACGCCGAGACAAATAAGAAAAATCAAATAACAACTTGCGACGTGTCTGACTACTGAAAGGACAAAGTGAGATCCTCGAAAGTTTCCGTAATAGACTTGGGATTTAATTCTCTGAAGCTGGTCACGTACGGCGTTCGAGATAACAAGTCCTTCTACGTTATCGAGCAACGATCGGTCTCCGCTATGCTGGGTGAAGGTATGGATGAGAGGGGCTACCTTCAGCTGGAGCCCATGCAGCGAACTATTGAAGGTCTTGAAATGTTCCGGGAAATCGCCGATTCTGAATCTATCAAGCATGTCCTGCCTATTGCCACAAGCGCGGTAAGAGAAGCCAGAAACAAGGAGGAGTTTGTAAAGCAGATTCGGTATGAGACGGGGTTCAACTTCAGGGTCCTCACGGAGAAGGAAGAGGCCTTTTACTCTTACGCTGGAGCTTTTCGCTCGATCTTCGAGCCCAATGTATTGTTTTTCGACTTAGGCGGCGGGAGCCTTGAAATGGTTCACACCTCTAATTTCGCGATCAAGAAGACGATGTCCTTGCCCCTTGGGGCTCTACGCCTGACACAGCTTTTCGCAAACAAGCGAGGCCTGTTTCCCAAGAAGAATTATTCCAAGCTCCGAAAATACGTCATGGATCTGTCCCCTGATAAAGATGATCTGAGTCTGAGACAGAAAACCGCCTTCATTGGGGTTGGCGGAACTGTTAGGGCACTGGCAAATATCGATCAGGAGATGAACGAGTACCCTCTTGAAAAAGTACATCGTTACGCTTTAGTTAGGGAATCCGTTGATTTCATTCTGAGCGAACTTGTGGAGAAAAAGATCAGCGAGATCTCTAAATTAGATTTCATCGGTGAAGAGCGCGCGAGAACGGTCACTGCGGGAGCGACCGTAGTCTCCACAATAATGGAAAAGCTCGGTATTGAGGAGCTCATAGTCAGTGCCCAGGGTTTGCGAGACGGGATCTTAGCTGCCTTTCTCGAAAATCCGGACGCTTACCAAAGTGGAGCGCCCATCTACTCAAGCAAATTGATCAGACCGCGCCGTTCAAATATTCTCGAGTGCTCCAAAGGATTTCTATCGTCTCTTCTATCAGAGAAATCGGTGAGCCGCAAAGACACAGACATTCTCGTGTCTGCAGCAAATCACATTCTCAAAGGACTGCCGCAGTACAGGCCCTTTGCCATTTTCCACATCCTCATGGACGAGGACGCCAACATGAATCATCAGTCGCAAATGGTAATGGCGCTTTCAATTATTCGAACTCTGAGACCCAAGACCTCGGAGTGGCTCTACGAGCGATTCAAGTCGATAGCTGCTCCTGCGAACAAGACTTCAATCAAAAAGATCACAGCCATTTTAAAACTGGTTGTGCTACTGGAGAAGACGCACTCCCGCGTCAAGACCCGCCGTTCAGACAGAAACCTTCTAGTTGAGATATATCCGGATCCGAATAGAAGGGACCAATTTCCTCTTGAACTTATGCGGCTTGCTATTTTCGACGTGACCGAGATGCTAGGCATATCGGTTAAGTTATATGGGATGGAATCTCCCTTAGAAGAACCCATTTTGATACGGGCGGGTTAGTCTAATGGTCTCGAACTTTCTCAAGGACTCCAAATACGCGATTCCTGGTAAGCTTATTGTAGTCGAAGGGATCGACGGCTCTGGAAAATCCACTCAACTGCGGCTTTTGGAACAGTGGCTACGTAGCGAAGGCCACCTGGTGTTTATGACCGAATGGAACTCTTCCGAAGTCGTAAAGGAGATTACGTCCAAAGGAAAGAAAAAGGGACTCCTAACTCCGACAACTTTCAGCCTGTTGCATGCGACAGACTTTACTGATCGTTACGAAAGAAACATCTTTCCCCTCTTGCGAGCGGGTTATGTTGTCCTGTCAGATCGCTTTGTGTACACTGCCTATGCGAGAGACACTGTGAGAGGTTGCAATCCAGAGTGGGTCAGAAAGGTGTACAGTTTTGCTGTATCGCCTACCTTGGCATTCTACTTCCGAGTACCTATTGATGTGGCAGTCACTCGCATCGCTGTTGGTCGTCCGAAGCTCAAGTACTATGAGGCGGGGATGGATCTCAATCTGAGTAACGACATTTTTGAAAGCTACCGAATCTTTCAAAGCAAAATTGTAGACCAGTATGAGGAAATGGCCGAGCGTGAAGGCTTCACGATAATCGATGGCACTTTGGACATTGAAGAACAACAGAAGATTGTAAGAGATAAGGTCAGGCGGGTCCTACATGCCCCACCTCCGCCCATAGGTGTTCGCTGATGCAAAGACAAAACCACAAGCTAGTCTCTAGAAGATTGTCTTTCTACGGCGAGGGGATTCCCTATCTCAAGGACATCGAGGTCAAGGGCCGTCTCATCGTGATCGAAGGCCCGGACGGCTCCGGAAGAAGCTCCCAGATTGAAACCATCACGGGCAAGCTGGAGTCAGAGGGCCATGCCGTCGTGAATACCGGTCTCAAACGCTCTGAGCTGATCAAGCAAGGCATCCTCGAGGCAAAACAAAAACTTCCAGTCGGAGAAAAAACTCTCACGCTGTTTTACGCGGCGGATTTTGCCGATCAGCTCGAACATAAGATCATACCAGCGCTCCAGGCAGGCTACATCGTGCTCTCGGATCGGTACATCTACACTCTCATAGCGAGGTCGCTCGTTCGGGCCCTTAGCAGAAAGTGGTCGCATGACGTCTTTGGCTTCGCCATCAAACCAGACTTGGTTTTTTACCTGGACGTCGACCCTTACGAGCTTTTCCACAGAGTCTTCCAAAAATATCACGCTTTGGATTATTTCGAGTCAGGGGCTGATATGGGTCTCTCGGATGACCTCTTCGACTCTTTCGTGATCTACCAGCGGAAGATCGCAAAAGAATTCAAATTGATGGAACAAAGATACAATTTGATTCCGATCAACGGTAACCTACCGATAGAGCAGGTGAACCGCGACCTTCAAGAGCGAATCGAAAAATTCCTTCGCTCGGCCAGTTGATGAAATTTTCCTTGCTGGCCAAGACTGAGTTCGAAAAGGACTTTCAAGCTAGCGTAGCGAGAGTCCAGAAGAGACTAGGAGCTTATGTTCGATCTCCAACAGTCAAAAACGTCCACGATATTCGAACTGCACTGCGTCGTCTACAATCTCTATCTCTTGTACTTCCCAAACGCTCTCGAAAGCAGCTTTCAAAGTATCTCAAGCTGTCGAAGAAAGTTTTCAAGTCAAGTACCGAGATAAGAGATTCCGACATCATTCTCGAAAGGCTCGCAAATTATCCGGCGCTAGAGCGAAGTAAGATCATCGAATCTCTGAAAGGTAAGAGAAAGAAACTTGTATCACACTCTTCCAAGTATGCTCGCAAGCTGAGAAAGAAAACTCTAGAGTTTGAATTGCGAGGTCTCAAAGATGCAAAACTGCAAAAGCGGTACGGAAAACTCGTTGACCAATTGAACTCTCGGATCCAAACGCTCCTACCGATCGTGAAGGATGATCCGAAAAAAGTTGACGAGCTCCACTTTCTGAGAAAAGTTTGCAAAGAGTTGCGGTATTTGAGCGAACTTTCGAAAGACAAAGAACAGATCGAGCGACTGCAAAAATGGCAGAAACATCTTGGGGATATCCACGACAGTCATGTCGTGATAGCTTACCTTAGTAAGAAAGCTAAGAGTTTTGAAGTCGCAAAAATCCTCCGAGACCTGAAGAGATCCAGAGACGAACAGTTTGAGGAATTTGTATCTATGCTTGATAGACCTCAAGCTACGCCTGCAGTCGAAAAACAACCAACCCGGCAGGTTTAGAGCTTGGAAACCCCGAGCTAATTCCGCATGGCTAGCTCTTTTTCGATTGTATCTATTCGGTGGACGAGAAATTCTCTGACTTCGATAAGGCGATGGCTACGGCTTTGGTCAGCCTGGATCACGTCATCAATGACTTGGAGATTCCTTTTTCTCTCCAGAAGCTGGGTGTTCAACTGCATTGAGTCCTTGATCATATGACACACCAATCAGGTGTATCGCCGAATTCGCCTTAAGAAGCCTTCCTACGTAATCTAATGATGCATATTGTCACTATATAGTGCTATATTGAAACGCTTCCACGCTTGAGAATTGGCCCTATAGTTCAAAAAGACCGTTAGAGCAACATCCTATGTAGTTTCTTGATGCAGCACTATTTACAAAGGCCATGCTTGTCGAGCAAATGCTTCTCATAATCCTCGAGGCAAGTCTCACTTTGCCTTAGGGCCCTCGTGTAGTACAAGCACTCATGACATGAATACGAGGTACGGACGGCCGCTGGGAGCTTTGATCTCCTGCGCACTCCCTCCCGAAGAAGTTCATCGGGTTTCATTTTCGGCCCTAATTTGTAGGCCTTGAGTGCAATAAAGCTTATCAAATGAGAATATTGTGCGAATCGAATAAGCATATATCTATATAGATTGAAAGTTTATTCAATAGCTAGTCCCGGCTTATGACAGAAGCTCAAGTTGTCAGAGGAGAAAGAAAGCATGGTACTAGCTGAAGATGAGGCGACGATTCGCACCCCACAACGTGGCGAAAGCAGGCGGGTTCAGCTTACGGGGGGATCGACTCTTGTGGTGTCTCTACCCATTGAATGGGCACGAAGTGTGGGAATAAAACCACGAGATGAGGTTCATCTGATACCCCAGTCGGATATGTCGCTCCTTCTCACGATCGGAGAACATCGCTCCGGGACCTCGGAATCCGCGATCGTGATAGGTCCAAATGAGAATGACGAGGAGATCCTTCGAAAGTTTATTGCATATTACATAGCCGGTTTTGACATTGTTCGATTCCAGTTCAAAGGCCATTCGCCTGACGTGCGATCCAAGCTCAAGAACAGGATCAGAGATCAGTTGATCGGAGTGGAGATAGTGGAAGAGACTAGCGAAAGTATTCTGGCCCAATGTCTCCGAGGCCACATGGACCTTCCTTTGAAAAAAGCGCTGGGGCGAATGGCGGTGTTGACTAGCGCGATGGAGACCGATTCGGTTAACGCCCTCTGTGCCGGCGAGACTGACCTCGCGAAGGACATCATGGAAAGAGATGACGAGGTAGATCGATTCTCACACTTCATAGCGAGACAGTTGAACCTCGCTGTTCACAACAGGGCAACCATACAGGAAATCGGACTCTCAACCGCGCAGGACTGCATGAACTACCGCTTGATAGTAAAGAGCATTGAACGCATAGCAGACCACGCAGTGCAAGTCGCAAGCTCTTCGGTTATGCTCAACGGAAGAAAGATTCCCCAGCCGCTTATTGACAAAATTCAGAGACTTTCCAAACTTTCGCGCGAGACCTATGATAATGCGTTGCGTTCAGTGAATACACGAAATGGCAAACTCGCCAACGAGACAATAATGAAACTCAAGCCCATCTTGAGAGAAGAAGAGTCCGCAACCGACGAGCTCATCTCGTCAAGGCTTGACAACAGAGCCGTTGTATCGCTGAGACTTGCCTTGGAGAGCTTGAGAAGGATCGCAGAGTATTCAACAGATATTTGCGAGATTGTCGTCAACATGACCGTGGGGTCACCAGTCTAGGTTTTGTCCGATACTTCGTCGGAGCTCGTAACCTAGGAACTGACCCACGAAAAAAAAATTCACATATTTCCTTCAACGCTCCATTGGCTGCGATTTTTGCACCAGTTTAATCGATCTGTAGAACAATATAGGTCTACATAGGGCCTATATGGACACAATAAAATGACTACCAGACCAAATATAATAATGGATTATCAGACATAGCCGAATCAACTGATAAGAAATGGGAGAGACAACGCATTCGCTCTCTGACAAAAGATACAGATCAATCTCTGACTCGGTCTACAAGATCGTCACACTTGCACTTTGTAGCATGTCATTTGTCTTCATAATTATCCTCCTTATAGTACTATTTCATGCGAGTCTTGCCTCAATTGTCGTGAACGGGCTGCGTTTTTTCACGACGACGACTTGGAATCCCGCAATCAATTCCAAAGTGATAAGCGTGGACGGATTTTCGGCCATGTGGGGAGCGAATTATGGAATGCTAGTGTTTTTCGTCGGTACTCTCGGATCGTCAATTCTCGCATTGCTAGTTGGTGTGCCGGTCGGCGTTGGAATAGCACTATTTATCTCGGAGTTTGGCCCAAAAAGGCTGGATGGTCCGATCACCCTTCTCCTGCAACTAATGGCAGGCATCCCGAGCGTAATTTTTGGTTTTTGGGGCATACTGATTCTAAGCCCTTGGATCAGGAAATTCTTCGCTCCCGCGCTCGGTAAATATCTGTTTTTTATTCCGATTTTTTCAGGTCAGGTTTACAGCTCGGGTTTTCTAAGCTCGGGATTCATTCTTGCCTTAATGATTATACCGATCATTGCCTCGATTAGTCGAGATGCGATGGCGCAGACTCCCGTACTTTTGAAAGAAGGGGGAAGAGCGCTAGGATTGACTGATTGGGAAATCTCCAGAAAAATTGTGATTCCTTATGCTCGTCAGGGGATAATCGGAGGTTCCATTCTGGGACTGGGTCGTGCGCTTGGAGAGACGATGGCGGTTGCCTTGGTTTGTGGCGGCGCTGACTTTTTACCAAAGACTATGTTCTATCCTATCAATACTCTTTCAGCCTTCATAGTGACTTCGCTTGACTCGGCATTCACCGACCCAAGCGGGATGTATGTTGCTGCCCTTGGGGAGCTTGCTCTTGTTTTGCTGGCGATCACAATGATTGTGAACATCAGCGCAAGACTTCTAGTGAGCAAAGGCTTCCTTTCAAACCCGGAAAACGTTGTGCAAGTTTAGGAGAATTGAATATTCGTGGCCCAGGTTGAAACTCCCCAGGAAAAAAGAAAACTGGTTGAGATTCGTGGACCTCGTAATTTCAGATCCAGAGTCCTCACGGATAAGATCGCGAAGACTGCTTGCCTCGGCGTGATTCTCGTTGCGTTTTATCCGTTTGCAGACATTCTGTATCTCTTCATCTTGAATGGGGTAAGGTCGATCTCTTGGGCTCGTCTGACTGAAAATACTGTTGGGGGCAATTCTCTAGGCGGTGGAGGTCTGTCCAACGCGCTGGAAGGCTCGCTCTTTCTGATCGGTCTTTCGGCTCTAATCGTTGTGCCCATCGGAGTCTTTGGGGGTGTATACCTTGCCGAGTTTTCCAATAACAATTGGATATCGAAAGTGTCGAGATTCACTGCAGATATTTTAGCCGGAGTTCCATCGATTGTGCTAGGCTACGTGGGATTTTCTCTGCTCGTACTTTATTTCGGCTGGGGGTTTTCAGCGATGGCTGCCGCGATCACACTCGCAGTGCTTATGTTTCCATATATTTTGAGGACAACCGAGCTTGCCCTAAGAAGGGTACCTGAAAGCATTCGAGAAGGAGCTCTTGCTTTGGGCAGTAACAAAACATCAATAATAAACCGACTCACGCTCAGGTTTGCACTTCCTGGCATTCTAACCGGAGTGCTACTCGCGATCAGTATTTCGGTTGGAGAAACAGCTCCTTTGATTTACACTGCTAGCTTTTCAAACTACGCAACCACTCAGTTGTTCCACTCGCCTGTAGGATATCTCACCTACATGGTTTTTGTATTTTCTCAGATCCCGACATCTGAGGCCCACGCTCTCGCTTATCTTGCCTCATTGCTGTTAGTATTGATCGTGCTCGCTATCAACCTCGCGAGCAGAGTGGGATTGAGAAGGTTAACGAAGCCTTTGGAGTCAGAAGGTTAGCTTCTGACTTTGATCATGAAGCTGGAAGAAAGAATTTGATGGATCTAATGGAAGCGCAACAAGAGAGAATGTCAAAAGAGAAAAGTGAAACGCTGGAGAGGTCTGACGAGAACACTTCCTCGATCAACTCCCAGATGAGCCCTGGAGATCGAATACGGATGTCTTCACTCAACGTTTATTATGGAAATTCTCATGTCCTGAAGGATCTCAATCTCACAATAGAGGATCGAAAGATCACTGTCATAATGGGGCCCTCCGGCTGCGGAAAGAGCACCCTGATTAGAACCCTGAACAGAATGAATGACACCGTCCATGCTTTCAAGCTGACCGGTGAAATTGCACTGGATGGCATTAACATCTATTCGAAAGAAGTTAATCCGACATTACTCAAACTTCGAGTGGGCATGGTTTTCCAAAAACCGAACCCGTTTCCGATCTCAATTTATGACAATGTTGCGTTTGGTCCTAAAATTCACAAATTGTCGAAGAACCGAGCAGAAATGGATGAAATAGTTATGCAGGCTCTCAAACAAGCAGCACTTTGGGAGGAAGTCAAAGACAGACTGAAGGCGAATGCCCTCAGCCTCTCCGGGGGCCAGCAACAGCGCCTTTGCATAGCTAGGGCACTCGCTGTTCGGCCAGAAATTTTGCTTTTGGACGAACCTGCTTCAGCACTTGACCCAGGTTCAACTGCGAAAGTTCAAGAATTGATGGTGGAATTGAAAAAAGATCTAACACTAGTACTGGTGACTCACAACATGCAGCAGGCGGCCACAGTCGCAAATAAGGTCGCTTTCTTGTACAATGGAAGCCTCGTAGAAGTGGGCCAGTCTCCGGATATTTTCGAAAATCCGCAAAAGAAAGTGACAGAGGACTATATTAGCGGTAGATTGACCTAGGCCAACTTCTGTGCCGTCAATCTCTATGCTTTTGCGAGTTTGGCCATAGTTCCGGGCCCGGTTCGAAATCGCCTTTCGGCGCCGTCACGAAAGCTTTTCGTTGCCTACTATATAGATTATGGTCTCTCAGGTCATCTATTGCTTTTATTGTGGGAATAGATATAATGCCAATTTTTTGTAGAGTTTTCCCGTGTAACTAAATTGAAACGAAATCTCTTAGAGAAAAGAAGAATTGGCATTAGCACGATTGCAATAGTCATAATTGTTGTCGTAATAATCGCAATTGCCGGCGTAGGTGCTTATGTTTTGACGATTAAGCCAAGCACTACAAGCATTACAACCACGACTAGTACCACTTGTTCAGGAGCTGGCTGCGCTGGATCAGTTACTCTCGTAGGTGCAGGTTCAACCCTAGTGGGACCTGCAATGCAGGGATGGACGTACAACTTTTCGCTGATTTACCCTAACGTTCGTCTAACATACTCACAAATCGGAAGTGGTGGAGGGGTTACCGCCATAACAGATGGAACCGTGAACTTTGGAGCGAGCGACGCACCACTCAGCGCAGCTCAATATGGGAATTCCACAAGCGGCCTAGCCAGCAAACGCATTCTGCAGATTCCAGAGATTGCTGGAGGAGTTGTTCCCGCGTATAATTTAGGATCGACTTTCACGACCCATTTGAATTTCAATGGTACTGTGCTGGCCGATATATATCTCGGAACAATAACCATGTGGAATGATCCGGCTATTCAGGCTCTGAACCCAGGAGTAACATTGCCGGATCACCAGATAATTACTGTTCATCGATCTGATGGCAGCGGAACGACTTACGTATTCACCGATTACCTATCTGACTCTAGCGCGACCTTCAACAGTACGATCGGAAAAGGCACGTCGGTCAGCTGGTGTGGGAGTGGAAACAATAGTCCGAATTGTGGCTCGACTATAATTGCTATTGGATCAAAAGGCAGTACAGGAGTCACTGGTTACATTTCGGGCAACGAATACACCTTGGGCTATGTGGAAACTGTATATGCTGCTCAAGCCTCACTTCTGTATGGCGCGGTTCAAAACGCGGCAGGAGTCTTTGTCCTCGCCAACTCGACGACAACGGCAGCTGCAGTTGCGGCAGCAGCTTCGGCGACGTTCCCTAACGGTACCCAAAGCTGGGCTAGCGTGTCAATAGTTGATCTCTTATTGAAGAACACAACAGCCACAAACGCGTACCCATTGGCCACATTCACATACATAATGGTATATCAAAACCAGGCAACTATCTCTGGAGTGTCACAAGGCCAGGCGCTGGCTCTCGCGTCATTCCTTTATTGGATCATCAACAACCAAAACAATGCACAGACCTATGCAGCGAATCTGGGCTATGTAGCCCTGCCACCGAAAATTGTAGCAATAGACGATGCCTCGATTCTATCAATGAATTATAACGGAAAGGCACTCTTAACGAACACGTAACAACCAAATGAACCAATCAGGAAAACACTCTCTCAGAGTAGGGAGAATATCCCACTCTCCAACTCTTCTTTGTATTGTCGCAATCACCAAATTTATCGAGTGGGAACGATTCTCTCTGGCCGGGAAAGAGCCATCTGCAGAGAACAACGCAGTTGTGCCCGCCCCTCAGTTCAGCGCTCGAACAAGCAAGTTGGGAGATAGAATTTTTAGAGTCCTCACGCTTGGCGCCGCATTTTTTGTGGTTGCGTTATTGGTTCTTCTAGTTTATGAACTCATTAAAGGCTCCGATCTTACGCTCGCCAAGTTTGGAGTGGGCTTTTTCTCTTCAAAGACTTGGGATCCCGTTACACAGATCTTTGGAGCACTCCCGTTCATATGGGGAACTCTTTACACTTCAGTAATCGCCCTAATTATCGGAGTACCTATCAGTCTTGGTGTAGCGATATTTCTGTCCGAGATAATCAGTAGGACGAGCCGAATTGGCGAATTATTGAGTTCGATTGTTGGACTGTTGGCGGCTGTTCCGAGTGTGGTCTTCGGTTTGTGGGGACTGTTTGTCTTAAGCCCGTTTGTGAGGGATTACTTTGAAGTGCCTTTGCACGTTCATCTCGGTGCGTTTCCTTTGTTTAAAGGTGAGCCTTTTGGTCTGGATTTCCTTACTGCCGGAATAATACTTGCAATAATGATTATTCCCACGGTATCGACAATTTCGATGGAAGTACTTAGGGCAGTTCCAAGATCCCAACGCGAGGCTATGATCAGTTTAGGTGGAACTCGATGGGAAACAATCAGACACAGTGTTCTACCTTACGCCAGATCCGGGCTCTTTGGTGCAATTATTCTTGGTTTGGGAAGAGCTGTTGGAGAGACCATGGCTGTGACTATGGTTATTGGGAATGATCCTTCGCTCTCCACATCACTTTTTCATCCTGGCTATACACTCGCAAGTGTGATTGCAAACGAATTCACCGAAGCAACGTATCCGTTGTATGTTTCTGCCCTAGTGGAAATCGGTCTTACACTTTTCATTCTAGCTTTGATAATCAACATTTTTGCCAGGCTCCTAATTTGGAGAATAACCAAATCAAGCCGAGTTCGAACATAGGAGTTCTGAATGACAAATGCAAACAGCGACGGTTGAGTCAGAAAAAAGCCGAAAACGATCTGGTAACTTGAGAAGACGGCAATTAGTTGACAGAATAGCTACTGTCGCAATTTTTGGGGCGGTCATCTTGGCCATCGTTCCTCTCGTGCTGATTCTCGCAGATATCGTGATAAAGGCAGCGCCAGTCATGAGCTTCGGATTTTTGACAAACCTTCCCAAAGCTAGTCCCTTCTCTCCAGATCAAGGAATCTCTAATGCAATTATCGGTAGCTTCGTGATGGTCGGGTTCGCTTCTCTGATCGCAATACCGATCGGAGTCGGAGCCGGGATCTTTCTGTCTGAATGGGCTGAAATGAGGTTTGCATGGGTGGCAAGTTTCACGAACGATGTTCTCGCGGAGTTCCCTTCTATAGTGATAGGCATCTTCGTCTTCGTTATTATCGTGCTTGCTACACACAGTTTCTCGGGCTACGCTGGCGGGTTCGCTCTAGCAGTGATCATGATTCCCATCGTTGCGAGGACAACAGAAGAGTCTTTGAAGCTCGTACCTAACTCCTACAGGGAAGCTTCAATGGCTCTCGGCGTCTCAAGATGGAGAACGATAACTCGAATTGTCTTGAGCACCGGTCGAGGAGGCCTTGTAACTGGGGTACTACTAGCCGTTGCAAGGGTGATGGGAGAGACTGCCCCCCTGCTTCTTACCGCACTGGGGAGCACCCTTGCCTTTCGGACTCTTAGTCAGCCCACAGAATCGCTTTCTCTTCTGATTTACTTTTACGGTACATCGGCATACAAAACATGGCAGGCTCAAGCTTGGGGAGCTGCGCTGGTCTTGGTCGTGATTGTTTTGGCTCTGAATATATCGGTACGTGCGCTGACAAGAGGAAAGTTCATTACGGGAGGCGATTAGTTTTGGCAATGAAATTGGCTGAGATGGAACAGACCGACAAGGGCGCAAACTTCGAGAATCGCGGCGCTGTTCGTCCGTTCCAAACGCAGCCTAAACTTGAGACCAGAAATCTGAAAGCGTTCTTTGGCAAAACCGAGGCCATAAAAGGAATCAGTCTAGCGATCCCGGACAGAAAGATCACCGCTATCATCGGGCCTTCAGGATGTGGAAAGTCAACATTCTTGCGTTGCCTGAATAGAATGCATGAGCTCGTTCAGAGAGCACATACAGAGGGCGAGGTAAATCTTGATGGGGCCAACATCTACGGACCTGGAGTAGATGCGGTTGCAGTCCGTCGAAAGATCGGCATGGTTTTTCAGAAGCCTA
The DNA here is from genome assembly GCA_030041355.1 of Nitrososphaerales archaeon. Lineage (GTDB taxonomy): Archaea > Thermoproteota > Nitrososphaeria > Nitrososphaerales > CADDZS01 > JASHOD01. The sequence continues at coordinate 11,538 of JASHNZ010000094.1, read as the reverse complement.
ATCCGTTTCCGACAATGTCAATCTACGACAATGTCGCCGCGGGCTTGAAACTAAATGGCGTCCGCAACCGGAAGAGATTAGATGAAGCTGTTGAAAGATCTTTGAAGCTTGCGTTTCTGTGGGAGGAGACCAAGGATCGCCTAAAGGAACCAGGGTCGGGACTATCTGGTGGCCAGCAGCAGCGACTGTGTATTGCCCGTGCTTTGGCGGTGGAACCAGAAGTGATCTTGATGGACGAGCCTTGTTCCGCACTTGATCCCAACGCAACCTCAAGGATTGAACAGATGATGGTGGAGCTTGAAAATGAATACACAATTGTCATCGTGACTCACAATATGCAGCAAGCAGCAAGAGTTGCGGACTACACTGCCTTCTTCTATCTCGGGCAAATGATCGAATACGAAGAGACTGACAAGTTATTTGAAAACCCCAAGATGGAATTAACTGAACGCTACATTACTGGAAAATTTGGTTAGCAAGACCCGGGCCTTTGAGCGTTCTCTAAGAGTAGTGATTATTCTTGCCAAAAAGACTCATGGACATGGGATTGGAGAAACTGACAAATCTTGTTTTGGAGATGGCCTCTCTCTCGGAGAAGTCAGTTAGCACGTCGATTGAGGCGTATTCTACGGGGAAAAATCTCTCTGCAGAAATAAAGACTTGGTCGGATGAACTGGGTAAAATGCAGGACGAAGTCGCTGATCTCTCCATAGAACTTCTTGCGCGGTATCAACCTGTGGCCTCTGACCTTCGCTTTATTCAATCATCTTTGGAAATATCCTATGGTTTCTTTAGATTCGGAAGATATGCGTACGACATTGCCGAAGTTCTCGAAATGTTTGGTAATCTGTCTGATTGCGATCATAGTGAAGTGGACATTACTGCAAAGACTACGAAGGAAATGATTCGGATGAGCATAGACGCGTTTGCAAAGAGAGACGTTGAGTTAGCTAAGAACATCGGAAAGCTCGACGACTTTGTCGATGAGAAGTACCGGGAGCACATCAGCAAGACTCTGAAGGATCCGAGTATTGGTCTCAAGTGCGCACTGTCTGCAACCTTGGTCTTGAGGTATCTTGAAAGAATCTCCGATCATTCTGCCTACATCGGCGATTCTGTTTTGTATATCGTCTCCGGAGAAAGAAATCCTATGAAATAATTCTTTTTTTATTCTGTCTTGACTACTTTGCTGTAACAAATAGTGGCAAATCCTATCCTGCGATATACCACACAGCACTTGCTTTCGCGCAGATTTAGGCGTTCTCGGTTCTTAACCGTTGAAACCTTTGTTTCCCGGAAACAAACCGATAATAATCATTAGACGACTATAGTTTATAGAGAGAAGACAGAATAGTCAGTATTCTGGTGAAAAATACCTCGTATGGTAATTTTCTCTGAAAGGGAAAAGAGGAAGGCCCAGGTCTCGGGCAAGTCCTCATGCATGGTGACCCTCCCGAAAAAGTGGGCCAAAGACATGGGCCTGCGCCAGGGCGATATGATCACTTTCACGCGCCAGGGAGATTCCTCACTATTGATTAGTTGTGATTCGCCGAATTCCATCAGAGAAAAAAGAGCGGCCCTTCTCAGAGTCTCAGAGCGCGATACTCCGGAATCGATTTTCAGAAAGATCGTTTCGCTCTACATCTTGGGATATGACGAAATCAAGGTGAAGTCATTATCCGGGTCATTCACGTCCTCTCAAAGCAATTCTCTCATCAACCAAGTCAGAAAGAGACTCGTTGGCACAGAGATAATTTCCGGCTCTAACGAAAGCATCACATTGCAAATTCTCCTGGGATATTCTGAGCTTAGCGTGGAACACGCTCTCAAGCGGATGCTTCTTATCACGTCAGAAATGCAAAAAGACATTATTCCCATTTTTGAGGGAATGAACACCGAGCTCGCGAGGGAAATTATCCAAAGGGATGACGAAGTGGACAGATTCAGCATCTATGTACTCAGACAACTGAACTCTTCGATCGACAAAGGAACCATCGTAGACGCGTTCAAGGATCCGAAGGATGTGTTGGGCTATATCCAGATCGCCAGAATAATGGAAAGAGCCGCTGATAATGCGTCAAAGATTGCGGGAGAAGTTCTGAAGACGACAGTACCCATAGACCGTCACACGATGGACAGACTGCAAGGTATGAATTCACTTGCTTCAGAACTTTACAGCTCCGCGCTGCTCTCTCTTTTCAAGAAAGATCAGAAATCCGCGGAAGAGATCATTGAAGTGTCCAAAACTTTCCCAAGACTTGATAGTGAATTCTTGGAAGCTGTCAAAAGCAAAGAACTTCCGGACCATCAGAGCATCGCGATCATTCTGGACTCTTTGCGGAGAACAGTTGACCAATCGATTGAAATTGCAGAGATCGTGATGGATCTCACAATAGAACGTTCGGTGAAAAGAGAGCACGAGACCCAAGAAGAGCCTGAGCTCGCCCTAGTCAACTAGAAAATTCTCTTAACCGACAAACTCTCGAGTGTCAACCTGCAACTGATCGTCCTCGATTGTGAATTTTATTAGGCGATCCATGGGTTCGACGTCTTTCATCTTTGGAACGAAAAGGAGTCTGGTGACCTTGTCGCCTATAATTTCGGTGCGGATCATGATTACGTTGTCCGACATGGATCTAATGTAACCATTGATCTTGCTTGAAAGCAACGGAGTTTCTACGACGAGCACAAAGTTTCTCCCCAGAGGCACGAGCTTCTTCATTTCGCTGAAAAGCTCGACAATGTCTCTTTCCGACTTTGTAAACACGAGATTTGAAAAGGATTCAAAGACGACTAGGTCGTAGCTCAGATTTTCGACTACCAGCGAACTCGGCTTTACATTAATCGTGACAGAGTTCCGCTCGAGGAAGCTTTGCTGAAGCTCCTCCCCGGTGGGAGCTGTTAGGACGCCGACAAGCTCCTTATTCCTCATTGTTTGCCCGTCAGCCAAAGAAACGTAGCAAACTTTTTTCCCCAACGATACGGCGTAAGATCCAACCTGTTTTGCAAGTAACATACTGACGGCGCCGATATCCTCCTCGATCACCGTTATCCCAGAAATCGAAGGCGCGAAGATTTCGTTCAGCATGAAAGATGGAATCACTTTTTTCTAAACAGGATTTAACTGCTACGATTTTCATCGAAAGACTATGTACGACACTATATTTCACGTGGAATAGCGATATATCGAGTATTCGGGCCACTGTTAAAATGTACGGTCGTATTTTTGCATTTCCGCCGAAATTCTAAAAGAGGGGTGTCTGAAGTCGTGGGGGCCCTTCTGCTTACCCTAGTCGTGATTGTTGCCGTAGGATCATTTGCACTTTTCGTTTCAATTACTCAGAGCAATGCCCAAAACAGAAGCAATTATATAACAAACGTTCAAAACGAAAACCTTCAAGTAACAAGCATCAATCCTAGCCCTAACAATGCTGCTATTCAATACGAAGCATTTAATCCCTCTAACCCATCTAGCATTTATTACATTCAAATTCACAATGCTACTAACGTTCTTATGATCGCTCCAAATGAAACCCAATATGATACCAATCTCTGTGAGGAGTTTAGCGCTAGCTGTGCTGTTCTTGCAGATTACAGTTTTATTACTAGCAGTACCAGTAATACTGTCGCTTATATCACAGGTTCTTTTCCCACATACTACTTAGTTTTTTCAGGAACAGGTAATACATCGGACCTTCTTCAATTTCAAGTAGCTACTTGGCAAACCCTAACTATGACAATTCGTAATCTCAACACTCAGAACTCAGGTCTTTCAGGGGTCAGCGTGAACGCTCACGACCTGTTATCCTGGAATCTTCTTAGTCAATCAGGTAGTATAATTGGAGCTTACACTGATAGTCCTCCTCTTGTAATTGTAGCAAAGACCAGTGTTACTATTAGTGTCAACATAGCAAACTTCAGTATTCCCAAAACATCCGCCATTTCCATCTTGCTTCTCTCTTCTGCCTACAACTTCTTTGCTGCTACCTTCTCTCCTCCAACTAGTGTTATCTCTGCTTCTACTACCTCTGAAAACTATCTTGTTACAACTCGTGATATACCCATGTTCTCTGGCTCTCAATCAAATTCTAGTGGTTCGTCAATAACCAACTACATCTGGCAAATTGAAGTTCCTAACTCTACAAGCAATTCCGGATATACTACCGCCTTCGCCTACGGTCAATCTGTCCAATATGAACCCGAATCTCTCTTTTCACGTTTTACTAATCTCACCATTACTGGCCCCATAATAGTAACCTTAACTACTGTTAATACTAACGGTCTCATGTCTATCTCTCAATCTCTTGTCTATCCCAATGATCCGAACATTGCTCCTCCCGCTGAACTTTCGCAAGCAACTGCTAAGAGTTGTCTTAACAACACTGGGGACACTTATACTAACGCAACCTTTTCTGTTTCTCTCCAAAATATCTTCGGTCAATATGTAGCTAATGCTCCTGTACTGTTTATTACTGGGAATCAACAAACAAACCTAAACTTCTCCGTTTCTCCTACATTGTCACTTACTGACTCTCTTGGCGCTGCAACTACCTACGCTACTTATTCTTACGATACGAGCCCAATCCTTGAAGTCGAAAGTGGCGCTCTTCCTCCACTTTTCGTAGCTCTTTCTTGCCCATAATTTCTCAAAGCCGACTTTGCGTGGCCCACATCGTGTGGAGCTGAAGCGAATTAGAACGCCTGTTGTCTCCATCTGCGAGTCGGCTTTGAGAAATTCTTGCAAGTAAGAATTAATGGATGGATGCCTTCGCGTTCTTTACAGAATTTAGAGAAGCAAAAACCCTTTAGCCGCTAGAAGACTTTCTGGTACAACAGATCTGACCCGAAGCTCAGTATCTTGTGTCCATAATCCTAAATATTATTCCACTCCTATATAGAAGCGGGAATTTGACCCTACACCCTCACGCAGGTCTGAGAGGCATTGTCGGTAGATCTACCGGTTTTTTTGGGCGCTACGGGGTAGCCATTTCCTTCCTTTTGGGCTTCTTCGTGTTCTTCAACATCATTGACATTCTTTCGACTTCTGTCGCGTTAAGCCGCGGACTGTCAGAAGGGAACGGATTGCTGGTTGCAGCTGCTTCCATTTCTGGCCTGAATCTCGTAATCGTCATGGCACTCCTCAAAGTCATATTCATTGCCGGGACGATCGGGCTGGGAATCTTGGGAATACGATCCACGAACATGCGAATAAAGAACATGGCCTACTATGTGATACTCTCGTTTGTCTTTGTCTTCATCTATGTGTCAGTCAATAACCTGACGGCCATTCTGCACGTGTAGAAAAAAAATTCCGAAATTTTAAAGCTCTGGGACCCTGGTAGGCTTTTTAGCTTCAGTTTTGATAAAATCTGAAGCTTGAGATTTAACTGGACATTATCATGGGATCCCTTGCGCCGTCATGCATGACTTCACCAATTTCTGAAGCATGCTTTTGGAGTGAATCCACAAGCTCCTTGAGGCTCTTTTCGCTGTACTTCTTCTTGTCTTTCTGAGAGAAAAGAACCTCTTTCAGATAGTCGCACTCTATAACCATGACATTTGAAAGGCGGAGAATCTTGCGCCTTCCCCATTGCTCGGCGTCGGCCATTCCAGTTTCTTCGAGATCGTTCTGCTTCATTAATGAACTCAGACTTGGGGCAATTTCCTCCACCTAAGTATTTACTGAATTTGAGGTACGTACTCAGACTATCCTAAATTATCAAATTAGTATCAGTGTCAGTCGGAAAGAGGTACAAAGCTATAATTCATAGGAATGACTTTTCCGTTCGACTGTATTTTCTCCAAGATCTTTCCAAAATGATACGCACTGAACAAATCCTTGAAGGGCGATCCAAAATTCACTCTAGGCGAGTGAAATTAAAGAGAACTCGTTTACTAGGCGGGCCCCGTCGGTCACCGCTAAGGAAAATAGCTTTGAGGCTAGAGCATACTGGTAAGCAGGTCTATGTTCAGCGCAATTATGGTCCCCACGACTGCGAGCGCTACGATAATAAACCACCAGCGGTTCACGAAGGTGCCCATGAACTTCTTCCTGCTGGTGTAGTAAACCAGTGGGATCATTGGGAGCGGTATGAACAGACTCAGTAGAACTTGGCTGTACACGAGCAGCGACAAGGGAGACAGGCCTAGGAGTATGGCGATGGTGGTCGGGAAGACGTTGATCAATCGAGTAACGATCCGCCGCAGGTATTTGTTCACTTTAACACCAAGTATTGAGGTCATTAGTTCCTGTCCTGCAAGTGTTCCAACAGTGGACGAAGCTATTCCCGAAGAAAGGAGCGTTACTGCAAAGATTATTGCGGCAGCCGCGCCGAATAATGGCTTCATTATGTCGTATGCCTGACTGATCTGCGAAACACTACTGTACTTCGGGTAGAATGCGGCCGCTGCCATGATGAGAATCGCAGCGTTGACGCAGCTGGCAATAGTCAGAACGACTACGTTCTCTCGCAGGTGAAGCCTCAGCATTTTTTTCTTCGGAGCCAGCTCTCCCTCCTTGATTCCCCACCTCTGCACCTTGGTCTGGGTCAAAGAGGAATGCAGCCATAGGACGTGGGGCATGACCGTTGCACCGACGATCCCGACGATGACTAGGACTGTTCCTCCTGTAAGGGTTGGTGTAAGCGAGTGGATTGCGATCTGCTGCAAATTAGGGCCGACGACCAAGAGTTCGTATAGGAAGCCGATTGATATTATGGAGACGAAGAGCATGAAGAAGTACTCTAACACGCGGTAGCGATTGTTTAGCAGTATCAGGAGAATGATTACATCGCCCGCGCCAAGGAAGCCGGCGTAGAGAAGTGGAATCCCGAAGAGGATATTTAGGGCTATGACCGTTCCCAAATATTCTGCCAGGTCTGTCGCCGCGATTGCGACTTCGGCCACCAGCCAATATGCGATCGCCCTAGTTCTGGAATTCAGGGACACTTTTATCAGCTGAGCGAGGCTGCTTCCGGTTGCGATTCCCAGCTTTCCTGACAAGTACTGGAGCACCATGGCCATCAGCCCTGCCATCCAGACTGCGAACAGGAGGTCATAGTGGAAGGCCGCTCCTCCCGCTATATCGGTCCCAAAATTCCCGGGATCGATGTAGGCGAGACTGATGATTAGCGTCGGGCCCAAGTAGGCAATGAATTCGCGAAGAGAGATGTGCGGGTTGGTCTTCTGCTGTTCCGTCACCTCGGGTTTCTCGGTCGGTTCAGCTGGTACCTGAGCCCTGTTCGAGGGAAGACTCATGTTCACAAACGGTTAAACGACTCAATATTTAAGTTATATGAATCTAACTTGATTTGACGTATCTGATTAGACTACGGCTGTCGAACTTAATTATACCAGACATGTCTTCTTATTCCTACCAAACTTGGTCTGAAGGGCAAAACATTAAACCCTTTGGTTTCTGATCTTCCTCTTGGAAAGTCGGGTACTCCAGCGATCGGAATCGATAGGGACTGAACGAGAGATAGAGCGAAATGGAAGCAGTGATCGAGCGCAAATCTTCAGAGGCAACCGAAGATTATCTCGAATTGATAGATCTCTTGGTACGGGAAAAGGGATTTGCTTCCCCATCTGACATAGCCGAGCGGATGGGCGTATCGAAACCTTCTGTGACAAGCGAAGTAAAGAAGCTTCACCGGCAAGGATACCTTGTCCACACGCCATATCGCGGAATGGCACTCACTGAGGCCGGTCGCAACCTGGCTCGAAGCATGAAAGATCGCCATGAAGTACTGCGCAGCTTTTTGCTTCGCATTGGTCTTTCAAGGGACATTGCGGCTATCGACGCGGAAAGGATCGAACATGGACTGCATCCAGAAACCGTCAGCAGGCTCAGGAAACTCGTGGCGTTCCTTGAAGAAAGCAAAATCGAGCTCTGAGATTCAACAAAGCTTAGTGGCGGACCTGATTGGATTGCTGCACAAATGAGTTGAAGGCATTGCGAAACTTACTCTTTTTTGAGCAGGATAGTAAGTCGGCTCTGTGTGACTCTCGGCACATAAATCTCCTGCATAGAGTTGGCACTTTTAGCTTGTTTGAGCTTTGAACTTGTCCTACCAACATCAGTTGGAACACAACCTGCAAGTTTAATGCCAACCGGGCAAAAGGACAGAAAGCATGTGCAGATACGCTCATGTTCCAGCGAGAACAGGATCACATGGATTCATTTTAGACCACGAAACGGGTAAAAGATATCCCGAATCAAAATATTCAGTGGTTCACAAACCAGACCATGTGGGTTGCCTGCTGCGACGCATCCCGGGCTCCGACAAAAGAGATTACTCGCGCAAAAAGTCACCGAGGAAACGATGAGTAACCTGATATATTCCTAACCTAGAAATTCCGAGAAAAACTGACTGTCTTGCCACATGCATAAATACGGCTCCAATCTCCATCGGCTAGTCTTGCCTTTGACAAACATATCGAAACGAGTAGTGGTTCTAGCCCTGTTAGGAGTCTTGGTTTTTAGTACGTTGTCGCATCCCCTGGTTTCGACTTCCAGTGCGAGTAGCCCAGTCACTACGAACGTGAAACCTGTGACCAAGAGCGGCAACATCACCGTGGGCTATGATCCCCTCGATGCCGCGTACGACCCGGCTAACAAAATGTTGTACGTTTCGGATTGGGCCTCAGGAGAACTCTCCGTTATCAACAGTTCCAATGCAGTCGTTGCCACGATCAAGCAGGCATGCTTCGAATGCGATCCTTTCGGGGCAAGCTACGATAGCTCAAACAACGAAATGTACGTCGCAGCAACCTACGGCAACTATACTTTGGCAATAAACAGCACTACGAATGCGGTAGTAGCGACAATTAGAGTTGGCTACTTTCCCTTTTGGACTGCGTACGATCCTGCGAACAACGAGATTTACGTGACTAACGAGGGTTCAGAAAGCGTTTCGGTGATCAATGGTTCGACAAACACTGTCATTGCCACAATCTCAGTCGGCGAGGGGCCACGAGCGCTTGGTTACGACCCGGCTAACGGGGATATCTACGTCCTAAACTTTTATTCGACGAGCATCTCGGTGATAAGTGGTTCGGACAATAAAGTGATCGCCACGCTGAATTATGGCTGTGGTCCTTCTTCGGGTATAGTCTACGACCCTCTGAACCACAATATGTATTACACTGACGAGTGTCTCGGGGTCGTCGAACTCGACAGCAAGACCAACGCTGTAATTGCAGTTATTCCGACAGGCCAGCTCCCGAGAGACATCGCTTACGATCCCGAGGATAAGGATCTTTATGTTGCGAATGATAACGGGGGCGACATTACCGTAATAAGTGCCCAGACAAACGCCGTCCTCTCCACAATCGCGTCAGATTATCATGCCTACGGAATGGCCTACGACCCCGCGAGCGGCGAGGTCTTCGTGACCTTCTACAACGGATGGAACTACGTCACCTACATCGGAGGGAAGATGTACGTTCCGCTTAGTCAGACAACTGTGGGGGAATATCCACTCACCACGGTGTACGATTCCAAGAACAAGGAAGTTTACGTCGCCAATGATCTTTCGAACACTGTTTCGGTGATGAATTCCAAAAACAAGGTCGTCGACACAATTCCGGTCGGAATGGATCCTTTTGCGATTGCTCTTGATCCCAGCAATAATGAGGTATACGTGGTTAATGAATATCCGGTGTATCCTTACCAGAATGGCAACGTTTCGGTGATCGATGGATCAACAAACAAGCTGATCACGACGATTCAGGTGGGCGCATATCCGGAGGACATTACGTACGATCCTGCCAACGGAAACATGTACGTGACCAATTCGGGTTCGAACACCACATCAGTGATAGACAGCTCAACAAACAAGGTTATCGCAACCGTGGAAACCGGATACGGGTCCGCTCTTGCTGTTTATGATCCCTCTAACAAAAACATGTACGTCGCAGATGATTTGGGAGATAACGTGTCAGTAATTGACAGTTCCACGAATAAAGTTGTAGCGACTATCGGGGTGGGCTATATTCCCTTTTACATGGCTTTTGATTCGGCTAATAGTGAAATGTATGTCTCCAATTATTATACAAACACCGTCTTGGCGATTAACAGCAGCACAAACCTCATTGTAGCTAATGTGACGGTGGGGACGGAGCCGGGGCCGTTGGCTTACGATCCTGCAGTTCAAGAAATGCTTGTAACCAATTATGGGAACAACACTGTTTCAGCAATCAGCACTAGCAATGCCGTCGTCAGCGTGATTCCCGTAGGCGACAATCCCGTTTTTATCGCCTTTGATCCCGCAGATAGTCTGATCTACGTCGACAATTTCGGTTCAAATTCGGTCTCCGTGATCAACGGGACGAACAGCGAAGTTGTGGCCACCATTTCTGTTGGCGCTGGGGGAGGGAATATCTTTGCGGACTCTGCTTTTACGTACAGCTCGGCTAACGAGGAAATGTACCTCCCGAACACCTACTCTGGGACCGTGACGGCGCTCGGTAGCTAGAGCAGCTGGAAAAAATACACGACATCAACGAAGAATCAAAAAGAAACGCACGTGAGTGAGATCCGGCGCGGCTGGCTGGAAAACTGGTCCCTACTTGTTTCTGTGAAACATGTCAGGCCTTTTGATAGGGCCCTTGTAGTGGGCGTTCCGCGGACAGTGTGGACCGCATTTTTGGTCGACCGAATGGTTGTGGCCCTTTACCAGATCCGTGACTTCATCCTTCTTCCTATACGCGGCCAAATCTGATTCTTGAGATTTCGCTAGACCAGCCTCCAATAAACATCTTTCGTTTTTTAGGGTAATGAGATCTAGAGGAAAATCGTCTTGAAATTTGCGGAAGCGTGCAGTTGTGTTGCTAAAAAGCCACACTCGATTTGGATTCATTAGTGTCAATAACGGACTAGTCGCACGCAAAGACAATTTGGAATAGGCATATGTACATGGGAGGGGATCCTTAATGACTGAATGTAAAGCCACGACTGATCAGAGAAAGTTCGATTGGCCAATTGTTTAGGGCAAGCTAACAATGGCTATTTCGTTCTAGCCATCTACTTGGCAGTAAACATTGAGCCAGATCCCTTCATAGGCTTTAACGTGAGCCCATTTGAAAATTCCCATTTGAGTTGGTCCTATCTTCACTGGGTAGCCTGCCTCATCCAATTTCTTCAGAAATGAATCGAAATCTTCTGCATAAATCCCAAGATGATCGAGTTGATCTCCTTCTACAAATTCCGTATAGTGTTGAGAATCCTTGGCATACCAGCTCAGTTCCAAAGCATGCTTATCTTTTTCAAAGTGCAAAGTAGCAAATTTGCCTTTGTTCCAAGGCGTCTCAACTATCTCCCCAAGTTTCATTCCCAGTATATTCGTAAAGAATTCAATTGCTTTGTCGAGATCCCTTACTCGAAGGCCAGTGTAACCAAATTGCCTGTTTGATGCGGGTTCCATTCAAAAAATCATCGTGTCTCAGGTTCATTGGTTGTAATTTATCGTTTTCTGAAAAGGATGCGACTACTGTCGAACCAATGAAAAAGTGGATCTATTGATGATCTGTTAAAAC
>JASHNZ010000093.1 GCA_030041355.1 Nitrososphaerales archaeon | reverse complement strand
TTTTGGACTCGCCACATACATGTAAGCCCCGTTTTGCCTCACGAGTTCATCGAAGTGTGCTAACTCATCTTTGCTATTGAAACGATGATCTTGACCTTGAAACTCGCAAGAAAAAGTTCCGTTCGAATTTTCTGTTACGTCAACCACGTTTTTCCCAGTGATGTCCCCGCCAAGAACGAGGACGTTTGCTTTGTAATACTGGGCGCCCCGTACGAATTTCTTCCAGACAGGATCGCTGCCATGTACATCAGTCACGAAAAGAATCCTTGTGATCGCCATGCTTTGGAGAGTATCCGAGATCATTGAACATTAGAATAAAACGGTTTTTCCTTGGCACTTGTTCATTGAACTGGATCAAGAGAGCAAGCATTGAAAGGTGAGAAAGCCTAAATCACGATTGTTCAAAGATTCTTTACAATGAAAGTGGTTTTCGTCTTCTGTGGAATCTTGCTTATTGTCATAGGTCTCCCTCTAACTTTTACAGTTGAAATTTGCCCTGCACCCGGCTTATGCAACACAACAGCTTCAGCGCAGGAAAATGCACTAGGTCTTGCTTTTCTGATAGTGGGGGCATGTCTTACCGCATTTGGTCTATTCTCAAAACAAAAACCTCTCTTGAAGAATCAACAAAACCGCTCAGAGAGCCAACATTCCGATAGAAAACAAGTGGTCCGAATTACTGAGATTGGCGCTCAAAAGTCAGGCAAAAGAAGATTCTTTCTTCACAGTATCTCTAGCCATGAAGCATGTCAGGACAATGAATTGTTATCAGGTGGCTGCAAAAATTGAACCTCCAGTGGCGCACCAATGCGTTGAATATGAATTCCAAAAAAGACGAAATGACGCGTTGGGGCGTCCGGCCCGTATGTTGAGTTGATTGTATTCGTGAAAGTAGTAGCCTTCTTGCAGATAAACGTGAACTGGTCCACCGCTAATACATGAATAATGGCTGGTAAAGATTTTCAACTCTGTTTGCTAGCGATCTAGACAGTCAGTGTTATTCTCGACTACCACGATCAAGTCCGGAGCGAGAAGCGAAGTCCAGTGGCGGGAGCCCAGATCAGAATCGGAGCGATAATGAGCCACTCTATCGCGCCCATCCCCAACAGTGTTCCAAGGCTGAAACCGTCGAGAATGAGCGCAGTCATGCCAACCGTCCCCAGAGCCTGACTGAAAAGACTATAGCTACGCCATCCCGGTTTTCCGGACATCGCCCTTCCGATTTGGATCAATCCGAAGTTCCCCCCGAGGAACGCGATGATCGCGGTGATAAGGTCTCCTGTGTACGTCACGTCCTCTGGCGTAAAAGCGTTCGCGAATGCAGCCACGCCAGCGATCACTAACAGACCGACCGCCACATCCTTTCGGCGCCCATCCGTCATTGTACTCCTTAGGGCGAGACTCCCCGCGACTATCAACATTCCCAGAATTGCCACCGAGAAATTGGCCAGGGCATGTAGTGGCGAGCAGACTTGGGTACCCTGAAAGGTGCCACAACTCACTGCTTGAAGGTCGCTAATCGTGACCTTCACCGGGCTGTAGGCCGGGGGACCGTAACGGAATCCTGCGACGGTTATGCAAAGGACGAATTGGATTGGCGCTACGATGTAAAGGATAGCTGCAATATATTTCAGCAATTTGATTACTTAGTAACTAAGATAAATGCTTTATAAAGCTGATGCGATCTGGAAGAGAGCGAAGAAGTTTGGTAGGACCAAATCCACGCTCTGGCATCGTCCTTGGACGAGAGTTTAGTACCTCTGTAGTGTTGTTCCAAGAGGCGATCGCAGCGAAGCTAGGACTCAATGCTACGGATTACCGATGCCTGGAGGTAATCCTTCGGAAAGGCGCAATGCCGGCCAAGTCTCTCGCTGAGGAACTTCGCCTTACGACAGGTGCCATAACGGGAATAATTGATCACCTCGAGAGGGCCGGATATGTGGAACGCCAAGAAAATCCCAAGGATCGAAGGAGCGTCATTGTAAGCCCGTTGATAACCGAGAAAGAAGTGGAGAAGAAACTCGGCAACGTTATGGTCCCCTACAGGGCCGCGATGTCAAAGCTCTTTTCAAAATATGATAAAGATCAGACCGCGGCCATTGTGGACTTTCTCGGTGAGTTCATCCAGGTTCTAAGAGCGCAGACATCCAGGATTCGCGATATCTGATGCTCGCAGCGAGCCCCGATGGAAGATAATCATGCAGAAGCACTATTGGGGTTACGTTCGAGCTGGCGGTGTTGCGTGGCACTGTTCGGCTGGCGATGTTATTCTCGCAAGCCAAAGGCGAATCTGAAAGAACGATTCGCTATCTTCTCACGGCCGATAACGGCTCAGTTATATTTCCCAGAATAGAAGGAAGAATCTCATGTCTCACTAGCTGAGGGTCAAAGGATTCATTATAATTTCGTAAAGCCACACCGAGCATTAGAAGGACAAACGCCAGCTCAACGCGCGGGAATCCCGATGGAAAACAAGTGGCTCGAATTACTGAAAAGATCAATCAACGAGGAAAAGCAGAATAGCTATGAATAGAGAAAGCATGCCTACTCCTATCACGCCAAATAATTCAAGTCGTTCGTTGTACACGCCCTGCAACGCGGCACCACCAAAGAATACTCCCACAAATTCGCCTATTCCGATTGCTAGTCCGATCAAAGCCAAACCGAAAATTGCAAGAAAGTATTGGGTGATCCTGATTTTCCTCAATTCATATTAGACTTCTCAAATTCTCGGTTATAAGCAAGGCCTCTCTTCTCACGTTCACCACCTAAAGTGAAACACCAAATTGGAAAATCGAAGCCACTCACTAAACGGCACAAAACCGGTTTTTGTACCGTATATATCCCGCCTCCCATTCACAAAACGAAGGGAACCACGAATTCATGTCTTAGATTGTCTTCTAATTACGAAAATTGTCCAGAAAACGGAACTTGTTGCCAGTTACTTAGTAAGGCGTAGCCTGAAGATGATTCAGAAACATTTAGGGAAATCGTACCTGACAAGCTCACGCTCAGAAATAGATCCTTTAACGCTCCAAATGAGCACTCGCCGTTTGCCTTCGCACTGAACCAACCACTAGTGGCAGTACTCAAAAATAGAGACATTAATTGTCCTTTAGCACTTCCAGGGTCTGCAAATTCTATCCAATTCTCTGCTGGCTTGATCGAGGTACATGCCGCTTGAAGCAAGGTACCAGATGTATCGTTATGAAATATCAATGATCCAGCATAAACTATGTTCGAAGGGCAGGCCAGCCAGCCAGAGCAAGGTTGACTTCCGTAGTTGTTATAGCCGTACACTCCCAAGACAACCCCTGCTCCCAGAGCCATAGAGACTACGATTATCACAGTTAATGTTCGAAGGCTTCCGTTGCCAAGAAGGATTCCAAATCCGATCAACAATAGAGCGAGAGTAAATGGTACATAGGAGAAAATGGCCAAATATATGAAAGGTGGAGACTCCGCCCATTCCACAGTCATGGAATAAAGCAAAACGACAAATCCCAATAAAGTGAGTAGGATTCCGCCAGCGGTACTTTTGGGCGGCATGATCGTAGTTAGTAGTCGAGCTATATACATGTGCTTCCAGACAAATTAGGAACTAGCACGATAATTTCAGCTACGCTCCATTCCGAATAGAGCGATACTCGAAAGCCTCGGCTCTTACAAGTTGTTGTCTCATCGAGATGAACTAGCTTACCCCTGTGCCAAATTGCCCATTGTTAGCTTATTGCCCTAATCACTCTAATTACAGTAATTCAGGTACCTAGAGGTGCATGGGTGCTTAAATCATAGGAATAGATATTCTTAGGATCACGGCGTCAACAAGCAATAAGAAAAGGAGAGAGGGAACACAATTATGACTTACGCATTACAAAGGCAAAGAGAGTATTCCGGAATCTTT
>JASHNZ010000092.1 GCA_030041355.1 Nitrososphaerales archaeon | reverse complement strand
GTCTTTGTGGCGCTGTTTCTCTTTACAGCTCCATCATTGATGGTCTCTGCGTATTCTTCAAGCCATGCAACACCAGCACTAGCAGCTACTCCAGCCACAAATGCAATACCCGGTAATGCCGTTCCAACAACCAAGGGTTGCTCGAAAGACTGCACAGTCATCACCGACCTCAGCTCGGATGATCTCCAAGTGATTTCAGGCACAAAGTTCATCGGAGAAATAGCTACGACCGGAGTCACGATCGGCGCAGCTTTTGATTCGAAGAACGGAATGTTCTATATCGGCGGATACGGCTGTGCATGTGTCTACGTAGTCGATGCTGCAAAGATGTCCATTGTGAAAACCATCAGCCTCACTGAACCGGCAGCAGGTGTCACTTACTCTGCAAAGAGTGGTTATGTCTACGCAGAAACTTTCTCTGCCCCTGGCTACTATGTAGTCATCGATCCAACGACCAACAAAGTTGTGAAGACGATCGATGCATGTGGATACTACCCAGAATTTATTGACGTGAACATAAAGACTGGCGCAGTGTACGCAGCAAACAGGGAAACCTCCAGTGGTTACGGCTGCGTTGATGAAGTCGTCGGAACCAAAGTTGTCAAAACAGCCTCACTCAGCTACTACGGGGTCGGAATCGGTGTGAACCAGGCGACCGGCAATGTCTACGTAAACCTCTTCGAGGAAACGAGCGTTGTCGAACTCTCCTCCTCACTGAAGTCAATCACCACTGTGACCTCAGGCGGCTACACATGGGGTGCCTGGAGCAACCAGAAAGAATCGACTGCCAATATCGCGAACTTCTATTCAGCCACAAGCATGTCTGCAATCTCTACGAAGAACAAAGTCATGACTGTGGATGTCTCCGAAGGGCCCGATGCAGGCTGTTCAGCCGGTGCTTCGAATGTTGTACCAGAATACAGCGGCGGTAGCGGCGTTGTGGCCGTCATTACAGGCACAAAAGTCGCGACAGTCAGCACTGACGGAAGCTACGTATTCGGTTGCGCATCTTCAACACCTGGTTAGAATGTGAGCAGAAAAACAAACAATTGCAGATAGTCAAGAAAGCTATCTGCTTCCTTTCTTTTTCTAAGAACGCAATCCTTCAATCGTATACTCCTCAGCGACATTCCGATTATGCATTTCTTAGAACCTCTAGACGAAGTCTAATACATTCCAGATCTGCTTGACTAAACTCTGCTCGAATTCTCTAAAACATCTTGAATCCTACAAAATGGGTGAGCTTTAGTATCAGTCTGAGACTTTGACTCTGGGATGCCTTGGGGTTCCATTACGTTACAAACTAAGTCCTGGTCTCTCCCAAGACGAAATTTAGTGAAACTGTGCAGGGTAGATTCGTCTCACACCAATAAATAGCGAACGACCAGGGGTGTAGGATTAGAGGTTCTATAGGCATCATTCACCCTGCATTCCACTCAGCTTCCCTAAATCTCACAATAAGAGAAAATGACCACTTCAGAGTAAGGCACTTTACCAATCTTACATGTGCTTCCTGCTGCCTAAATGGAACAGAACGAATTCCGGCGAGCTTAATTCGCTGCGCAGCCGGAGGGCTCGAGTTCTCCATAGGATAGGACTATGGTTTTGACGACGTATTTGGGACTAATCATGTAGTACGATGACGGAGATGACAAAGATGCCGGACCGTACAGGCTCTTATCAGCCGGGTTGTAACAACTAGTCCCAGTCGCATTTACTTGAGCAATAATTGTTTTACGTGCATTGATGAAGATGGTGATAGGAGTAGTGTATGAATATGCATACGGGCTGGAGATTGCCACCGCATGTTTAGCGGGATCGTAAATGCTCCCCCAAAGAATATAGGTGTTGGCGAATCCTAGGTTATGAGAGCTCCAACCCGCTAGATTTGTCGTTGTAAAGAAGACCTCGCCATAAGTACCCAAAGTGCTATTGTAGCAGAGTTCGCAGTTTACATAAACTGCGTTGCCTAATATGGAAATCCCGGCAAGAATTCCATCTGTACCCGGTCCGTTAGTTGCATCTCCCCAGAGCGTAGCTGTCACGGTATTCGTACTTCCATTAATTTCGTCAATGCAGCCCGCGTAATTTCCGGTCTTTTGATCGTAGCCTTTCTGAATGCTTTCGTACACGTTCCCTTTATCGTAGATCGAGGATTCAGTATACGTGCCGCAGGTCGAAATCGTTTTTGCCAGCTTTGTCGGGGAACTGAGAACTGTTACTTCAGAGTATCCAAAACTTGTAATGAAGAGCTCTCCGTTTTGCGGATCACCCACCATAAACACAGGATCGTTTCCTGCAATTGTGATCGGGCTGCCCCATTTGTTCGTTGATACATTCAAGGTACGCAATTCTCCAGCGTAATTGTTGCCACAAGGATCGGCAACGAGAATTTCATTGAACCAGAAGTAAGTGCTTTCAGGACATGTGTAGGGATCCGATGTAGTCAGTTTGACGGGGATGGTGGCTATGAGTTTTGTCTTTTCGATGACAGAGACAAAGCCAACTCCGTCATCAACATAAACACATTTAACATTATTAGGGCATACTTTGTTTCCATTAGGAACAATCGTCATTGATTCTTCAGCAGGTGCCATGGATCCCGCGATGAGCTGTGGAGAATACCTAGGCTGTTCCGTGGGGGCCGATTGAAAAATGGCTTGTGAAGATCCTGGTTTCAGAGCCGACGCAGAAGAAATGAAAAAAGGCGAGATACACAAGATAAGAATCATTAGAAATAAAACCGGTTGGCGCCAAGAAAATCCTTGGTTCAAAAGCATCGTCCCCCGCGTCCGGCCAGAAGGTCAATGGATTTACGCTTTTGGACAGTTTCTCTGAGTGCTTGGCTCCCTGATTGTCTTTCTGCCGGAGCATTCCTCCTGAGAGATACAAACATTGGGTCTGTCCTTCATCTGCGAACCTAATTTGCAAGAAGATTAATTCTCCTTGTTGATATTCAAGATAACCGCATAATCGTCTGTTACAGACTCTCAAGAATCCATCAAAGCCTGAGAGACGAGCCACGAAGCGAAAGGGTGAAAAGAGAATCCTCTTTACACCGAGTATCCTCTCAAAAACAGAAGGGGAGAAAACGTGAACAGGTCTGAGTGAATATGTCCATGAGTTCCAATATTAGAACAAATGTGTGGTGAAGCCAAGCAACAACCCTTACCTTAGCGCCGTAGTAATGGACTATTATCAAGATAATGGCAGACCCTCGAGCTTGCAATCCTTACAAATGAGCGCCCCTCTTGATCGTTTCTTGGATACAGGGCGGAACAGAAGCAGATCAGGGCGGATCAAAAGAGACTTACAGCTTTTGCTATGACGGTTTTCGGAGTGCAGCACAAGATCAGAGAACGCTCATAAACAGAATACGGTCCAATACTTCAAAAAAATAGTCATAATACTTCATTAAATTCGCTCGGATTCGCTTATTGATTTTTTCCACATCCCAAAGACTATCGGAAACCGATATGAATGTCTGCTATAGATTCGAAATCCTTAATTGCACGGCAATTAGCGCACTCAAACTTGAGGAAAAGACCTCTAATGAACAAGAAAAACGTAATACCAATCATCGTCACAATCTTTCTCTTCGCACTCTCTCCGGTCGCCCTAATCGGCGCATCCGCAGTCTCTGCGCCAAGTCACAATGTCACTCAAGCCCCCAAGGTTCCTAATCTGAGTGGGCTCAACTTGGCTGCAATGACAGGAGCAGAGAGAGCGAAACTACTCTCTCCAAATGCAAACGGAAAACAACCCGTCGGAATCAGTAATGCGGGCAAAACGAACCCATTAGGCAACACCAAGTGTCCAGCCGGCAAGAAATGCACGGTCGTCGCTGATGGCATAGGTGGAGTGCAAGTCTTCGAGGATGGAACGACACCAACGCTTCTCGCATCGGTGTTCATCCCAACCAATTCAAGCAATCCTTACACCTGTCCTGAAGGAGTCGTTGCACTCTCTTCAAGTGAAGTGCTCATTTCAGACGCATGCTTGGGCGACTATTCGCTGCCAGGCTTTTGGGTGTTTAATCCTTACACCCTCACCTTCAGCACCACTCAGTGGACCAATGTCGGCTCCGACGCATACTTCGGAATCGTATTCAAGGGCGATGTCTTCTTCGAGAACTTTGGGCCCGGCACAGTAACCGTCGTCACCACATCTGACACATACGTCACTACGATCACTACAAGCGGCTACTATCCAGAATTCTTCGCAGCTACCAAGAGCGCCGTCTACGTCAGCGAGAGATTATGCTACGACTCTTCGACTGATGAATATGCAGATTGCATCCAATCGATGACCTCAAGTGGTATAACCGGCACAATCTACACTGATCAAGCTAACGGAATCGAATACGACGGATACGGATACGACGTCCTCACAGGCATTGCAATCGTTGGCACCACTATTACCGCGAACTGCGAAGCCTGCGATAACAGCACTGTCCTTGCATATGGCGGTGTATGGTTCACAACCACAAGCCTAGCCAGCTGGAGTTCAGGCTGGGTGTCAACTCCGGATATGTACATCCTCTGGGGATCGGGCTGGTCCTCTACGGAAGCATACCCAATCTCCGTGTATAACTACAACCAGACAAGCTTTGTCTTCAGCGAAATCGGATTCGTAACCCCAATTAGTGCCTCTCATGCAGTTGGGACACCTCTCAATCTAGGAGCGTTACCAGAATTCGCATGCCCGTCAGGCCTCAGTGGTTACGGCGGAGAGTACCCGAACTATTACGGCGGAACATCATCAGCGGACGCATCAATACTATCGCAAATTAAGGCCCCGCACGTGTCGAATGTGGACTACTACGGAGCAACTTACGGCTACGGCTGCGGCTCGACTTAAACAAACCAAACTAGAATCAAAGCAAGATAGCAGGCAAGCGGCAAAAACCCCTGTCTGCCTCCCCCTTTTTCTTTTTATTTTACCTAGAGAACGCTAGGTTTCTTTAGAGCGTTGCGACCTCTACACTATTCAAAATGTCAAGATGCTTTCAGTCCAGTCTAAGCTCAATGATTTTACAATTCTATTTTATATAGCAAATCCTACGTTGGAATCCTTTATAGCGGAGCCTCAAGGACACGAAGGTACACGTGTAAACCGAAATGGCGCAAACTAAGAACTTTAAGAAAAAAATAATCATCGCAAATGAAAAATAGCGCTAAGCAATTCATGGAATAGTGGCGAACCCAAACTGCTTGAAATGAGGGTCGAAGGTAAATGCCGTCCTCAACCCGTATTTTCGCATTGTTGCGAAAGATACACAATCTGTCAGGCTCCACTCCTTGTCCGAATACTGCTTGAAAATACTCATTCCTTCCGAAAATAGATTCTCATCAGAATAAATTACCCACATAAACTTGGATGTCAAAGTTGCCTCAGCCAGTTCAACCGCTTTCCTGTGGCTGTGCGCAAAGCGGGTAAGTGTAATTGCCTCGTCGAGAACATAATCTGTTGTCATGAAGGAAGTGACATCGGTTTCTCTCGCGGCTATTCTGCGCATAAATTCTGTCGCGTGGTCATGATAGTCGTCTCTACTATCATAGTTTGCCTTCAGTGCGGACGAGTCGACGAATACTAGCAAAAAATCTACTTCCTCTTGTACAGGAAGGCTTCGATGTCATTGGAGCTAACTTTTACTTTGAACTTGACAGGCTTCAATCTGAATAGGGGATCCTTAGAGAGATCTGTTGCCGACGCAGTCCACGAGCGTAATGCTTCTCTCGCCACCTGCTTAATGGTCATGTTCTTTGTTTTTGCCAAGCTCACAAGGGCCTCATAGTCACCAATTTCTATCTCAGTTTGCACGACTTTCTTCTTTATCCGGTCAGGCATGTTACATTGATCTTTACATCTGAGACTTAAATGTGATTCTACATGTTCTCACGCCGCCCACACGTATCAAGAGCATGCTGGCCAGGACTAATATTCGAAGTTAGAGCAGTTTGAGAGCAGGCACACGCTGAAAATGGTCTTTGTTTCTAGTGAGTAACGGGATTCCTCGACTAATGCAAATTGAGGCAATGAATAGGTCTCGGATTTCGATTTGTCTTCCTTGTCGTTTAAGTTCAGCTCCGAGCTCGGATGCTGCATCTGCTGCAGATTTGTCGAAGGGGTAGATACTGGTTTGTTGCTCCACAAGATTCTTGGCTTCCTCGTGTCTCTTGAAACTCGCCTGCTTTGCTCCGAGAAGAAGCTCAAAGACCGTGATTGATGTAGTTCCTACTGATGCCTTGCTTCTCCAGTGTTCATAGGCACGCGAGCCCGGCTCTTTCTTTTTCAAAAAATCAATGAGAATGTCAGTGTCTACACAGATCTCTTTGGTTTGTTCCAGCTCTTCCAAAGTTTTTTCACTTCTTCCATAGCTTCGTCTATTGAAGGATCACTGGCCCAAGCCCCTTTGAGCTCCTCCAGTGGAATAATCCTCTTTAAAACGATCTTTTGTGAATCAAGAGCTTCTACTTCGACGGTGTCGCCTTCGGCTAGCTTCACCGTTTTCCTCACTTCTTCTGGGATGGTCACCTGGTAATTGCGCGTAATTTTTACCTTGGTCATTACTAGCCACTCTTTCAATAGTGAGGCAGAGCAGGATTAGTAATATAACTTGCGCCTAGTAATATGACTTGTGTATTTCACAGCCATCGCCGGCACTCCTTCTGACTGAAAATGTCTCAGATCTCACAGCCCTCAATGAGCTTCTGGTGGTAGAAAATCCATTGGAACTAAAATGGGAAACTGAACCTGAACCCGAAGCTAATCGACAGCAACATTTGTAGTTCTAACAACTGGACAGCTCTTCAGAAGACGCTCATAAAAGAGCCGGTCTTCATTGACAAAGATTCATTGTGACCCTTGCTCTGTTCGCCATGGTCCTGTTTCTATAACGGCTTCCGATATATGAACTGAGGAGCTGCCGAAGGGATTCTGGAATTACGAATAGCCAAAGACTTTTATCATTCTCCGCTATTCGAAAAAACTATGCAAACCTTAAAGTCTAAACTGACAAAAGGATCGCTAGGATTTTTCGCTGTCTTCGGCCTTCTATTCCTTTTCGCATCTCCAACTCTCATGACTTCAGGCATTTCAACAAGCATCAGTACTCCTACTACAAGCTGCAAGACTGGCTGTGTTTAC